>CP107217.1:1800000-2100000 GCA_025757745.1 Coriobacteriaceae bacterium | reverse complement strand
ATCGAGGTTCAAGATTGTTGCGCTCTGAAACGTTTCAGCTGAGGTCGGAGAGCGATCGCATGAGTCGATTTATATTTCGGCAGCGTTGCATCCATAGAAGAGAGAGGGATGCGTATTCGTTTGGCAGCGAGGGCGTGAGTGGGCGGGAACTTCGTGGCGTACAGCAATAAGGCTATACCTAAAAGCCTTTGTGTTGAACGGGTTTTCGCGGGAGCGGAGGGTGCGTGCCGCGAGGGACGGTCCGCGGCACGACCGACCCGGCGCGGCATCCGGAGCGGACGCGGATGCGGCGCGGACGGCCTCTGACGGGCGAGCATGCGACAGTGGTTGCCCTGCTGGGCGGCAATAAGCTCGAATCGAGCACGAGCGATTCTTGTCCGGGCGAAGCGTTACAACTGGATTTGTTCTGTTGCCGACTGATCTTGAAGCATGTTGGAAGAAACGAAATTATAATTATTTATTTGTCTGTATCTATCGAAATGGAGACCGAGCGCGTGGAAAACGAGAGGAACATAACGGCAGTTGACCTTTTCGCCGGCTGCGGCGGAATGTCCCTCGGCTTCGAAAAGGCTGGCGTCAATGTTGTGGCTGCCTACGACAATTGGGACGCTGCCATTGATGTCTATCGCGCTAACTTCCAGCATCCTGTTTTCAAAAGGGATCTCTCCGACGTTTCCGTATCCGAGGAAGTTGCCGGCTTCGCTCCGGATATCATCATCGGCGGGCCTCCTTGTCAGGATTTCTCGCAGGCCGGCAAGAGATCCGAGGATGGTGGGCGCGCAATCCTCTCTGTTAGATATGCCGAGATCATCGCGAGGTGCAAGCCTCGCTTCATCGTTATGGAGAACGTCCCACGCGTTCGAACGAGCAAATCCATGGAAGCGATTCGGGCCACCCTCAAAGCGCAGGGTTATGGCTTGAGTGGGCGAGTGATGGATGCAAGCCTGTGCGGGGTCCCCCAAGCTCGCAAGAGATACTTCTTGATCGGATGCCTTGGGGCGCCCGACGGGTTCCTCGACCCATATCTTGAGAAGGGCCTTTCTGACCATCAGATGACAATTCGTGAGTATCTCGGTAACGAGCTTGGAATTGATTACTACTTCAGAATTCCGCGAAGCTACACGAGGCGGGCCATCTTCAGCATCGACGAGCCCTCGGTCACTATTCGTGGTGTGGACAGGCCGATACCGCCGAACTACAAGCTTCACCCCAACGACGCGGCGGACCTCAGTCAAGCCCGGTGCTTGACTCCAAAGGAACGCAGTAGGATCCAGACTTTCCCGGAGTCTTTCAAGTTCTTTGGGAGTAAGACGGATATCAACCAGATGGTGGGCAACGCCGTACCGGTAAACCTTGCCACCTACGTTGCACGAGCGCTACTAGAGTACAGGAGGGATGTGAGCGATGGACTGCGTTGATCTTTTCTCGGGATGCGGCGGTATGTCGCTCGGATTCCAGAATGCGGGCTTCAACATAAAGGCGGCGTTTGATAACTGGCAGGCGGCTGTCGACATCTATTCGGCAAACTTCGACCACCCGGCATTCAAATACGATCTTTACGATGCGGAAGCGGTCCCGAAAATTGAAGAGTATTCGCCGTCGATGATAATCGGTGGCCCCCCTTGCCAGGACTTCTCCATTGCGGGCGCCAGACAGCGCGGCAAAAGGGCCAATCTCACCATCCGATATGCTGAGATAGTTCGGGACGTCAGACCCGAGTGGTTCGTCATGGAGAATGTTTACAATATCGAGCGGATGGACGTCCTGCCCGAGGCGCTGGAAATATTCCGCAATGCTGGATACGGTCTCACGAGGCGCGTCCTCAACGCCAGTCTATGTGGTGTGCCTCAGATTCGCAGGCGCTTTATCCTTGTCGGTCATCTTGGTGATAAAGATGACTTTCTCGGCGAACTCTTGGATTCAAGGCTGAGCGACAAGCAGATGACCGTCAGGGATTACCTTGGCGATTCGCTCGGCACGCAATACTTCTACATGCATCCACGCAACTTCCAGCGTAGGGGCGTCTTCACGATTGACGAGCCAGCGGTAACGGTACGAGGCACCAACCGTCCGATACCGCCAGCATATAAGAGGCATCATGCCGACAAGGCTGATATTTCTGAAGGTGTGAGAGCCTTAACATACAAGGAGCGCAGCTATCTGCAAACCTTCCCCGAAGAGTTTGAGTTTGTCGGGTCCAAGACAGACATTGAGCAGGCGATTGGCAATGCCGTGCCAGTTAAGCTTGCTGAGTACGTTGCTAGATGCATAGCTGACTATGCAGCAGATTAATTGTGGTGGTTGCCATGTCCTTTGTCGATGAATGGAATTTGAGCTATCCCATTCCGAATTCTATATATAGCGAGAATACGCTATCCGTTCGCGGGAGAACAGTTGGACAAGGTGGTGCTGGACAGTACGAACTCAAAGGTTCAGGCTCTCTTGCAAACGGGGATACGCTGACTGCAGTTGACATTATCGGACACGCAATCATCTTGGAAGTAGTCGTACCCTCTACTGGGCAAGTTGTCTCCCTTGGCACGCGTTATCCCGTTGCAAAAAAAGGCGGAAAAGTACGTGTGCAAATACAAGGAGACGGGGCAAAGCGTCCAAATGTCGGCAACTTGTTTGCCGCACTGCTGTTGTTGCCAGTGACGGGCAAAGTAAACGATTCATCGCCGTTGCAAGAGGACGGTTTTGCGGAAAGGACATTCTGGATGGATGCAGCCGAAGTAAAGCCTGTGGGCGTCTCCGAAGATGCATATATCTTGGAGCTAACGAAACTCTTCTTCGCCACTGGAAGCAGATACAAAGACGGGCAGTTTTCGGGTGCGATAGATTACGACTACAAGTCGAGAATTGACGATCTTATTGCCCTTTGCAATCGCGGATGCAAGATGAGGGCTGGTAGCCTGACCACGGCATTCAAGTATTTCGCTGACGTTTACGCAGGGAAACTTGAGTTTGATTACAGCGTGGCTGAGTTCATGCGAAACCTCATAGCGAGCCAATTGATTGCCGAAGAGGGCATCGACTACGAACAAGGCGATGACGTGCTGCCCGCAATGCATCAACTAATCGACCTTGCTGCAAAGAATTCATCGAAAGCATCAAGCAGAGAGAAGAGGACTTTTCAGCTAAACAACCTTCCAGCTGAATTTAAAACCGACTTCTCCAGGCGCTACATCACGTCACTACTGGCAAAGCCCTTTGTCATCCTTGCTGGCAACAGCGGAACAGGCAAGACGCGGATTTCCAAGCGTTTTGCAAAGTACCTTGAGGTCTTGGATGAAGACGGGGAGCCAAACTGGTTGCTCGTCCCGGTCGGTGCCGACTGGACCGACAACACCAAGGTGCTGGGCTTCTTCAACCCGATTGCAGACGGCGGCAAAGGCGCGTACGAAGAGACCGGCATACTGAGACTCATCGAACGGGCCAACGCTAACCCCGAGGTTCCGTATTTCCTCATCCTCGACGAGATGAACCTGAGCCATGTCGAGCGGTATTTCTCAGACTTCCTCAGCCACATGGAGACCATCGGCGAGGATAACCTCATCGTGCTTGATGGGTACGGCGATGGCGGTGCTGACAGGCTGCCCTATCCGCAGAACCTGTTCGTTGTCGGCACCGTGAACATCGATGAGACCACTTACATGTTTAGCCCCAAGGTGCTCGACAGGGCAAACGTCATAGAGTTCAAGCCGTCGAAGGCCGAAGTCCTCGCAGGGTTCAAAGCCATCGAGGATGCGCCGGACGTTGCCGTCGCAGCTTCCGGCGTCCCCCAGGCTTTTCTGCGTCTCGCCAAGGACATATGGGAGGGAGCCAATTACATCAGCGAAGATGATGCTAACGCCATCTTCGAGAAGTTCGGCAAGCTGTATGAAGAGCTGGAGAAATGCGGCTATGAGTTTGCCTTCCGCACCGTGCGCGAAGTGCGAATGTACGTTAATGCCGCGCACGAGCTTGACGGCGAGAACTACGAACTCGAGCGTTCTGTCGATGAGCAGATTGTCCAGAAGGTGCTGCCGAAGCTCCATGGTAACAAGCGTGAGATCGGCAATCTGCTTAAAAGCCTGAAAGACATATGCGATGGCGAGCTGAGCTCCGTTAAGATAAGCCAGATGGCAGCGAAACTCGATAACGTGCAGTATGCGAGCTTCATCTAGCCTATGGACGGCAGCATCGGCGCAATCCGCTTTGCAGCGGATGGAAGAACAATAGCCAGGCTCTACCAGAGCGGTGCGCATGACCGAGTCGATTGGGACGAGGAACAGCAGACCGGGCTAACCGGGCTGACGTGTTTCGGTCTCAAGCCGGAAGCATCCCAGAATGGCGCTGGTTCAACACCAGCCTTCGCCGTCAAGGACGGTCTTGACGGGAGTCCCACGCTTCGAATCAACGAAACCACATGTTATGTGCTCGAATACGAGCGGACCCCTGATGGTGGCCTGCATCCTCGCGCCTCGTTCCAAAACGAAGGCAAGAATATCAGGTGCGACAGAAACGGCAATAGTGTCACCTTCCAGTTCGTGAACTATCTCGGGCGTTCGAGGATTCGATTCGGCGAGGAAGCTGATGCGCCGATGCTACAGTTCGAAGTCGTCCCGCTCAAGATTGGCTATGAAGACGATTACATCGAGCTCACCGAGGAGCTTGCCGCAAGGTGCGCTGCGCTGCTCCTTGACTACTCGGGCTCCACGTCGAACGTTTACAAGCAAGCCGACGAGAATCGCGAGACGCTGCTTGAGCAGTTCGTCTTCCTGCGGCAGTTCTGCTACGAACCGAACCTCCAAGCCCTCTTCGAGGCGATAAAGAGGAACCCTGATAGGGCGCTGGATCACGAGGACGAGCTGCGGTCGGTTGGGGCTGGCATGCCGTCCCGGAGGTTTTATACGAACCCCTTCTCGAACAGCCGGATGTGGACGCGCTTGAACTGCGGCGGCGATGCGGGAGGCGTCTACCTCCCCCAGATGGTCAGCGTCACGCGCAAGTACGACCTGCTCGACACGCCCGCCAATCGGTTTGTGAAATTTGCCCTGCATGAGATTGACCGGATCTGCACCTCTCTGATGACTGTCCTGGATGCCGAGAAGGGCGATACTCGGCAGACGGAGTGTTATCGCGAAGCCGCCGCGCTGCACGCCATGCTGGATACGATACTCAGCGACGCCTTCTTCGACGATGTCGGCACCCTGCAGATGATGCCTCAGAACAACCAGGTGTTGCAGAAGCGCGAGGGATACTCGCAGATCTTCTTCGCATATTCCATGCTCGATATGGCGCTGCAGCTCGACTGGAAGGGCAAGGATGACATCTACGAGGGCGAATCGAAGAATGTGGCCCTCCTCTACGAGTACTGGATCTTCTTTGAGCTGTACGACATCGTAAGGGGGATCGAGGGGTGCGAGCCGATAAGCACCGATGACCACCCATTTATCGGGACGAATCCCGACGGTGGGCTGTCAATATCCCTCAAGCAGGGCGTACGCTCCTGCCAGTCATTCCAGATTGTGCAGTGCGGCGCGAAGGTAAACCTCTACTACAACCGCACCTTCTCGCCCCGTGACTTTCATGCCACTCGTTACGAGGGTTCGTACTCGAGACCGTTCAGACCCGACTACACGCTCGCGATATTCCCGGATGCTTATACAAACGAGCGAGCCGCAGTGCAAGATGGAGCTGTTGCATTCGTCCACTTCGACGCCAAGTACCGCATCACCGACTTGACGGGGCTTGTCGGCAAGGATGTGGGCACCGAGGAGGCAGAGCGCGAGGAACTTAACGAGGAGAAGGCGGCCTCCACCACGAACACCTACAAGCGCGGTGACCTGCTGAAGATGCACACGTACAACGACGCGATACGGCGCACGGTTGGCAGCTACGTGCTTTATCCGGGGTCGGGCGAAACGGGCGAGAAGGGCCAATTCCGGCTCTTCGAGGAGATTTTGCCGGGTGTCGGCGCTTTCGCCATGAAGCCGAGCATCAGCAGGACGGCAGAGAATGCGTTGCGCGATTTCATAGAGAAGGTCATCGGCGAGAACACGGCAAGCAATACGCGGCTGAACCGGCTGAGCTACTTCACCGAAATGGTTGTGGCTGAGCCTCCAAGCGCGGGCAAGACGGATAGCGACTCCTACGGGCATGGTGGCGAATCGTTCGTGATTGGCTACATTCGAGGGGACTCTCCCGATGACTACTATCACTTTCTCGAAAGCAGCGGCAGGCTCCGCAAGGGCGGGCGCTTTCTCTTCTACTTCTATGCCATTAAGGACGGGCATGTCTACTCGCACCATAAGGATCTCTTCCGCACGTCGTGGTTCCGCTTCTATCGGAACGCCATAAGCCAGACGAACACCTACGAGATTGAGCCTGTGGCGTGTCGCATAACCTCGAATGAGCTGGTTTCGAGGGACGAGCTGGCCGACCGCCTGGCCGACCTTGGCTACGTGCGGGATCGTGGGAATCAGGGTGCCGACTTCTACTATGTCCTGTCCGTGCGGGTGGAAGATGACGCGGCAGAACCCTTAAGCCTGGGGCGCAGGGCGGTGGATGAACAGAACGGCAACGATGCGTTCAGCCCCCACTCGCCAAAGATTGTTGGGTGATCATCTGGTCATTTTCAGAGTAGCGGTAACACCTACGGGCGCGCGAGGGGCAACGCATGAGGCCAATCGTCTACAACGGGGTTGACCTGTCGGGCGTGTGCTCTGCCGAGGTCATCGAGAAAGTTGCCCTGCCCGTGGAGGCGGAGACCCTGGCGGTGCCGAGGCGTGCCGGCGCACTGCTGGTGGCGGGGCGGCTGTCCCCCAGGCTAGTGCGGGCGCGGCTGTTCATGGACACCCGCCCGCGCCTTCAGGACGATGTTCGGCACAGGGACGACGCAGCGGCGCTGCCACGTCGCGCAGGTAGCGGAGGAGGGTTGCTCCCAATGGCCCGCGGCGTCCGCGCCCCGGTGCCACCCCGTGACCGGCGGCTTCGCTCGAAGCCGCTACATCAGGCTCGTTCCCGCTTTTCCGGGTCATATCCCTTCGTATACACGGTAAAGCTAAGGCTATCTATCGTGCCGGTGCTGTAGACGCATGCGTCGGGCGCGCTCCGTGTGCCTTGGGCGGTCGGGTCGGTCGAGACACAATCGTCCCTATCTATTCCAAGCAATGGAATGGGCTTTGCCACCTGGTCGGCGCTATTAATTTGCGCAATGATCTCCAACAACTCGTATAACTTGATAAGCCATGAGCTGTATGGGTGCTCGCCGGGTCCCTTGTGCTTCAGCGTGCACTTTGATTGCGGGCTTTCGGCGAGCTGGCTCAAGCGTTCAAAAAGCGCCGGGTACTCGGCTTCGGGAAACTCGACTTGTACATACTGTATGCCATTGAGGATGAATCCGTACCACAGTACGGGGTATGGAAAACCGTTCCTATCTGGTCGCCTGATTTTTGTCCTGCAATTGGGCTGGTTGACGATAGACAGCCATGCCGCATAGAGCTCGTCGGAAATTAGGTCGCTCGCTTGGTATGTTGGGCCAAGACCATCGAGAACAAAATTGCCAAGGCTGTCAAAATAGTGGGCACAATCCGTTAAACCCTTTTCGTATGCCGTGTCGGCTTTTCTCCGTATATTGAGTGCGACGTCGCGGGGTGATTTGCGACCAAGATGTTTTTTGGCGTTGTGCCGCGGGTTGCAATAGAGCTTGGTCGCCGCGTTATATCGATCGCAGTACTTGCTGTTAGGGCCGGTCGGAAAAAAGAGCGAACCACAGGTTTGGCATGTTATCGGCATAATGCCGCACAGCAGCAGCTCGTGGAGGATGCGGGCATAAAGGCTTGCAAAGGAACATTCCTCTTCGGTGAAGTAAAGCTCTCCTGCCTTTGCAATAACAGCTTGAAGCCTTACGAGCCTATTGAGGTTTTCCTGGTCGTTAAGCTCTGCATACGTATGGAAGTCTCCATTTGCGTAGATTTGGTTCTCGCGCATAGCCTCGAGATAGTTCTTGCGAAACGCCTGCATAAAGGGGGCGCTATTCATGCGTTTTATATCGCTCAAATGTTCTTCGAGCTTTTGAGCCGTTTCGTTTCCGGGCAAGTGCTTTTTGGCTGCGTATGCAAAAGCGTCGCCAAAGCGGATGATTGCCGGCAGCTGATTATCGAATAATCGAAATTGTCGCGGGTCGCTTGTTTTGATGGCGGCTGGGAAAAACTCTTCGTTTTGCGCGAGCAGGCTAGGTGCCTCGGTGTTTTTAAGCAGCGGGGCAAGCTCCAGACATTCCTGATAAAAAACAATGAGAAGCGCTCGAAAGAGATCGGTATTGGTGCAAACGCAAGCTGTTTCTATCTGCGAGTTGACCTTTGGATAGTTGTCTCTTGGATTGTCGCGTTTATACGGCACCGGTTCTGTTAGCCCGGTCTTGCCGTTGGTAGTTGTAATGTCCATGTCGTTCGACACGAGCTTGAGATAGGAGCTGAAGAGGGACGCCATTTCTTGCTTATTGAGTTGGGCCGATGTCGTGATCACCGCGCGGTACAGGCGGTTGATTTCGTTGCACTCAATAGCGTTGTTGTTCATCCAGCAGCTGTAATAGCGATAGTCGGGAATCGCTGTGATGTTCATGACACACTGCCTGCAGACATTTTCAAGGAGATACCTGGCCATGCCAGATATCTCTCCGTGTGCATGGCGCGTAATGGCTTTATCGAATATCGGAGCAAAGAAATCGAGGTCGCGTTCCTTTTGTTTTTGAAGGTTGACTTCGATTTCGGCTTCGTTCAATTCTGCTTGCGCGGACTCTTGGTCGGAATCGTCTGGATCGAGCCAGTCGTCATGGTCTGGTTCGGCTGCGTAGTCCATCGAAGCGTGTTGCGCATCGTGGGGAGCAGGGGGCTGACGAATGGCGTTCTGCAAATCGATGTAAAAGCGCAATTTTGCTCGCTCACGAAAGTGGCCCCCAATCTCGTTGAAAAGCGAGCTTAAGTCGACGCGTAATAGGTCGTTGGCTACGGAGACGAGATTCCATGCGCTTGCATTGCCGGTTGCGTTTCCGTCATCGGCGCAATCAATCTCTGGCGTTCTGTTAAGAAGAAGCATGCGGGGATTGACGGGAGAGCGAAGAAAGCCAGCCTCGAAACCCCAGCTAAACGGCTCTTGTTCGGAATCAAGCATTAATGCTCCAAACAGCCAAAATTTAAAACCCGATAAAAGTCATATTACGCGGCTGTTTGCGGCTGTTCAATGGAATCAAGCGAAAAGGCTTAAAACCAGGGAGGCCGTTATGTCCGATTGCATCAAGCTCAACAAAGGAAACATCGATGTATGCGAGCGCGAGGTTATCGTTCTTCGCGAGATCATCGCTGCCGCCATGGGTCGTTTGCACCAGATGCGCAAGCAGTGCGAGCGCGGCTATGTGTCTTCGGAGGATTTCGAGAATGCGTTGGATGCGTACGGAGTAATCAGTGAGCGAGTCGATGAGCTTGACCAGCTTGGTTTCGAGTTCAGATGGTCGTCAGTCCCCGATGCCGGAATCGATGAGAACGACGGGCTCGAATGGATCGAGGACGACAACCCTCCGCGTGAGCGCGGTTTTGATATTGCTTGTTAATGTGACCGAACGGTTGATTGGAGACAAAATGTATCCGTACTACGAATGTGACAACTATCCCATGAGCATTACAGATGATGACGGCCCGTTTCTGATCATGGAGGCGAGGCTGTCTGGCGACGACGAGCTCAATGATGATTTTAGGAAAGGCGCCAGTTATAGATGCTCGTGTGCGACTGTTTCTGCGGCGATTGATCTTTGCAGGTCGATGACGGACGGCGATGCCGATCCTTGGTATGAAAGTTGGGAGAAGGCGGTTGAGCGTTATCCGCTCGAGAAATGCGAGGATGCGACAACGCTGTATTGGATCGAGCCGACCGATCCGCACAAGGCGCTGTGCGCCCTCCAACCCCATTGCGATCTTGAGCCATACGTGGCTGAGGCAATTGGCGCAGTTGACACGTATCTACTGGAGTGCGCGGACTATCCCTTTACGGTCGATCATTTAGATCTAAAGGACGTTGACGTCCTGCTCAGCGCTGCTTGGGGATTGGCTCGAGTCCTCGAAGAAACTTGGGGCACTTGCGACCCTGATGATGTTTTGGAAAAGATCGAGGATGCTACGTACAGTGCGTATATAACGGTTAAGGACCTGATCGCGGGCGAAGAGGCGGCCAAAGCCAGCGCAAAGTCCGATGACAATCTTTAGCCACCGCACTGAACGGCGCGACCGATCGGAAGGCTGCCGGGAAAAGCTTTAGCAAGCGCCCCGACCAGGTTCAGGAGTCTGCCGCCGATGCATCCCTGATGCGTGTCGCCCTTGCAGTGATCGATGCCAAAGAGCGCGAGGCGTTGGAGTGCGATCTTAAGAAACTGCTCGCTTCGTGCGAGTAGTCGCTGACTGCTCCTCTTTCCTTTCTTTCTTCTCTCAAGCGGCATGGACGCCGCCGCCTTGACCGCCCAGCGCGAGTTTTGTCCGCACGGGATGGTATCAAACACGTGTAACAACTAAATCGGAGGTTTGACCATGGCTATGTGGGATCTCAACTGCCAATCGAATCCGTCGTCTGCGGACGACAAGGAGCTCGCTCCCTATCTTGCACGTCAAAAGGCGATGCGCGAGTTTTTTGAGCGTGCGCTGTTTGCCCCCAAGGATCAGGGCAACAATGGCCTGTACTTTTTGGGCGCCACGACGGGCTCGGGTAAAAACTATACGGCCGAGCAGGTCACAGCCGACCTCATCGCCGGTGGCTGGGACGATTCGGGCTGTTTTAACAAGTGCCCGGGCCGTCGTTACCTGGTGTTTGTGGTGCCGGGTAAGGACAACCGCGACAACTACGTTGCGAGCGTGCGCAAATTGCTGGTTGAACAGGGCATGGATGGCGATGCCGCGCAGCGCATGGTGTTCGATCTTCCGCGTGCGGGCGATAACATCCTGCATTGGATTGAGACTACGCGCGGTAAGGGCGCCGTGGGCGTGCGCGACATTCCGTGTCCCATCGAGGCGGACGACGAGAGCTCTCATCGCATCATTAAGCGAGCGTGGGGCAACGCGATGGAGATCGCCGATGACCTTTTGGGCATCCTTGACACTCGAAATCGTCTGGGAGGTGTTGCAGACCGTTTGACCCCCGCCCTTCGCGACAAGCTATCGTCGGCGGATGCGAGCTTGCGTTGGGCTGTGAGCCACGAGCTCAAAAACATCACGCGCGGCATGGAGGTGATCCCCCAGATTTGGCCGTCTGCCCTGCTCAATGACGAGAGCATACCGCATGTGATTGCCCTGACGCCGCAAAAGCTCATCAATAGGATCGATACAGTGACCGGTGCAGGCGTTGTGCTCTTTAACGCAATGGCTGCCGAGAAGGGCCTGTTTATCTTTGATGAAATCGACCACATGAAGGCCGACATACTGTCGACGCTGACAGACGATCCCGTGACGTTTCAACCGGACGAAGTATTGCGTATCCTCGATCGTCATTTTAACGGCGGTGTGGTGGACCCCTTGCTACTGGGGAATCGAGATCAATGGATGGCGGTCTATACGCACGCTTCCACGTCGGGCGATCACAAAGGGTCAAACGCCGAGAGGAACAGGGTTTCGCGGGCGAGCGTAGAGGAAGATGCCGAAGAAATCGCCAAGGATGCCAAGAAAATTCAAAAGGCACTCGCCTCTTGTATTAAGGACATGAAACTGCGTCCGCCTTTTGCGCTGTCTGACGAGGCGAAAGAAGAGCAGCTCTCCGGTCGACATCTGTTTGGCAGCGACGATATTTCGGTGGGCGACAACTCGGCGAATCCGTTGCGCTTCAAACTCAATGAGGGCGGTACTCGCAATATGATTATCACTCGCGGAGGGAGTGGGCAGCAAACCGTCAGCAAGGCGGTGCGTCGTGCACGCGGTCTGGTCAGGATGGTGGTGGGTCATCTCGCCCGTTGCGCCACGCTTATGGACAAGCTGTACTACGGCAGCATTTCGTACAAGGACGACCTTTCGCGCAAGAACATCATCGATGCCCTGGGCATTAGGAACAACCAGACCAGCGAGAAGTATTTTTGGGATTCGTTGATGCTGGCGCTGTTCTTTAAAGATCGCAAGAATGACGAGATCGATGCCGCCGACGACTCGATGTATGCGCGTGGTGTCGATTATCTAGTGATGGAAACCACCATCGAGCACATGTTTACCACGTACCTAACCAGCCACGGCATTGAGCGCATGCCCGAGGCCTACCTTGCCTCCATTGCCGCCAAAGCGCCTTGCGTGTGCATGAGCGCAACATGGAGTGCGCCGACCGTCAAAAACTTCAACCTCGATTACCTTGACGAGGTTCATGGCGTGGTTCGCAAGGACGCTTGGATTGGCGAGCTCAACCAGGAAATCGTGCGACAGACTAAGCTGTTTAACAAACAGGCTGCGAAGGAGTACGACGTCGATATTGCCTGGGTGGATGAGTCCAAGGAAATTGCCGGCATGGTCGCGCTGGCAGGCGGCGCCTTTGGCGGCATCATTGTGTCGCCCGACGAGGTGTACGAGCGCGCGATGCGGTTCTTTGACGGGATTGGCGTGAGTGAGGGACTTGCGGTGCGCTTGCGCTTAAAGATTGCTGACAGGGTGGGCGTGAGCGACGCCAAGAGCATCGAGTTTGAGCTGAAGTGCCTGAGCAAGACGCTTGTTGCCGTGAGTACTTGGGCCCGTGGTGTGGCGCGTAACGAGCAACGGGCGGGAGCCGTTTTTACCACGCGCCACATGGGAAACCATGGCGAATTCAATAGTCTGGCGCTGGATCTTGCGCGCGAGATTGTCGCGGAGCTGGTGATTAGAAACATCAAGTGCCCCGAGATGTCGTACGAGAAATCGCTTGAGGCCGCCAAGGACATGGTGCCGTGCTTTAACGCTGCGGAATGGGATGCAGGTTGGCGTGGCGCTCAAAAACGTCTCGAGCTGGGCCAGCCGACCCTGATGTTTATCAATCTTTCGGCCGGTGGCTTTTCCAAGAATCTCAAATACAAGGTGCCGGAGAATCTGTGCGACATGGTTCATCAGGTCGATTGCGGCTTTGAAAATGCCGACCGTCGCCCCAAGATGGATCTTGATTTCTTATATATCGAGTCGCCCACAAGTCGTTTGACCTGGGGAGTGGAGATCAACTCAAATAAGTTTGTCCAGCAGGCGCTACTTGGCGTGGTGGAGCAGGAGGAACTGGTAGCGCGCGGCGAGGTTCCGTTTACTCAAAAGCGCCGGAACGTACGGATGCTTCTATCTGGCGTTAATAAGAGCCTGCCGGTGCGCGACACCCTCTCTTATCAGGTCGAAGGCGCTCGCATTGTGGCACAGGCTGTGGGTCGCCTGATGCGCACGAGTGTAAAGATGCCTTGCGTGCAGGTGCTGCTCGACCGCGAGATTGCGAACGATTGCAACTTTTCGTTCTTGCATGATTTGCCGATGGGCTACGAGCTTGAGCAGGTGGTTGGTGCCTGCGCCGCTGCCAACAACCATATGACGGACAACAAGGAACACGCTGCCGTTAAGCAGCAGAACCTTGCCGCCTTTAGGAACAACCTTGCCAAGCAAAAGCACGAAAAGCTGGCGTGGAAAGTTACCTCGCTAAACGCCGGGGACGAAGATCTCACTGCTTTTGATGGCGAGCGCGACTTTTACCTGCATCATTTTTGCCTGCCGTGGGAAGATCTCGCGCAATACCCAGAGCGCCGGAGTACCGCGCTGCGCATGTCGCATGCTGCAAATGGCTATGCCTATGCAGAAGGCGGGGCATGCAAGGTGCCGCACTTTGAATTCCCTAGCTACGATGGTGAGCCCGTCGAGCAGATTGCTGCTCGTCTGGAGGATCGTTGCCACTGCAAGGAGGGCTTAAAGGGCGCGACGGTTCGCCAGGTGAGCCAGGCGGCGGCGCGCGTACCCGAGCTGCTGTCAATTCGCGAAGTGCGTGAGCGTTGGTCGAGCGACGGGGTGCCCACAACGCTGCAGCCGGCGGCGACGGCGCACATGACGCCCTATATGTTCCAGGCGGTCTACCTGGGTGAGCTGGGAGAATCTGCCGGAAGGGCAATCTTTGAGGCATATTACGACGGCCGCTATTCGCTTACGCGTGGCGATGCGGCACACGCCGAGACAGGTGGCGACTTTGAGGTGCTCGATGCTGCTGGCAACACGACCGGGGTATGGATCGATTTTAAGCACTATCGCATCGGTGCCTATATCGCTTATGTTCGCGACGGTCGCGAGGCGTCGGATGCCGAGCGCTTTAGGGCGAAGGCTCAAAAGGTTGGGGCGAAACGCCTGCTAATCGTCAACGTTTTGGCTGATGAGGCAGCGCTTGAGTGCGTGCCCAAGGCACTCGATGCTGAGGGGACTGTGTTCTCCGTTCCTTATATGGCCGCCGACGGTGCAATCAATTTGGAGATGATGGAGGCGATCGGCCGTGCAATCGAAGCATAACCAGCCGTGCGGTTTGGGAGACATCGCCGTATCAGAGCTCGTGTTGCAGCTCGATGCCGCTGCTGCCGAGGAGCGCTACTCGGTCTTTTGGTGCAACGTCGGCGATGCGGGCAAGCATGCCGTGGCGAACTTTATGGCCGATGTGTGCCAGACGGGCAAGGTCGTCGCGCTCACGCAGCTTGCAGACAACCGCGTCTTTCTGATGGTCAAAGCGGGCGTGCAGACGGGCGACCTTAATGCCTCGCTTTATCAGGAGCAGATAGTTCCGATTAAAACTAATTGGAACGAGTTGGACGATTACGTTGCGCTCCGCTTGCTGTTCAACTCCTGCTCTCAGTTTGAGGGGATTGAGGACGAAGTTCCCAATGACACCGGGCACCTGTATGTCATTAGCGCCAAGGGTGCCCGCCGCGATGCTGTCGAAAGCGACGGAAGGGGACCTGCCAAGATCGAAACGGTTGAAATCGTTATCGATGAGGATTGCACCTTTGATCTTAAGATTCGGACGTTTACCAAGCGCCGTGTGCTTATTGGCAGGGCACAAGGTGACGAGAAAGAGCTCGAAAAGATTAAGAGCCAAGTGGGCTACAGGCTATCGCCCGTGGCGACGATGGTGCTTGCCCACGAACAAAAAGACGAGTACATCCTGCGCCGAGCCAAGGGCGACAAGCCGTCCAAGCGCCGTGATCTGACGTTCTCGGCCCAGGCGGACAAGGTCGCCTATACCAAGAAGGGCATTTTGTATCGAGAGCTGCAGATTCTCGAACGCCGTTACAGCGACTTCGCCCGGGTGACGCTCATGGAATACCCGCGTAAGAGTTTCTACGAGGTGCTCAAGGGTGATGAGTACGCGCGCGTGGTTGCGGAGCGCATGGCGGGGCAGCGAATCGTGGTGTCGTTTGCGCGCAATGGGCTTGCCGAAGTGGCGCGCCAGCTGGCCGATCGACTTAACGATTCCTCGTGGGGCGTTCGCGCAACGTATGGCGGAAGGGCCGTGGATTCGCGGGCGCTGAACCTTGTCGTTGTGCCCAATGAGGTTGCTGAGGACGACGGCTATGCCTTACATGCTGGCGTGGTGGAACAGCACGTGACACCGGATGTGTGCGAGCCACTGTTTAAGGTGGCGCCAAAGCAAAAGGATCGCAATGCGCAAGAGGCGATCCTGGGCGCCATGCTCAAAGAACTGCTGGTAAAGCAGGATGTTGTCGACGAGCGGGTGACGGCGTTTGATCTTGATGCTTTGGATATTGAGTCGGTGACGGTGTGTGGCTTGGTCGATGTGCCGCATAAAACAAAGGACAAGATTGAGCTGGATTCGCGTATCGCTACGTTGGCGATTGGCGCGGATGGGGGCATGCGCTATGCCTCACATTCGGCAGAGGATGGTCCCGAGTACGAGATGGAGCTCGATCTGCTGACCGCGGACGGCAAACTCGATAAGGGCGCCTATGTCTTTGACGTGCATGCGGACGGGCAGTCTATGCTTGCGCGCGTGCGGGATACGGGACTGACGACGTTTTCCAATAACTTTATGGCCCTGGTGGGTGAGCATCAGCTCACAGGCAAAGCAGGGCGTAAGAAAGAGATTTTCGAGAGCTACAACTCGCCTTATTACGGCATTGGAACGTTCGAGCGTGCGGGCAAGACTTGCTATTTTGTGGGCGTCAACAACGGCACCCAGGAGGATATGGCGACTGCGATTCACGTGCGTTCGATTGAGGTACTCGACGGCGATGATTTGTCTGAGTTGTTGGTTCAGCTGGCCAACATAGGCCTTTCGCGCTATAAGGCTCCGTCCGTGTGGCCGATTCCGGTCAAGTATCTCAACGAGTGCGCTGCGCGTGAGGGCGCGGTAGAGGATGGCGGTGGCGACAAGTGATGGTGTTGCGCAATTATCGCTCCTAGAACTTTTTGAAATTACGCTTGCATTGTAAAAGGGGAGAACATATACTGCAGCCATAGCACATCAGATGGGGTCTCAAAAAGAGACCAAGCAAACGAGTTTTCAGTTTATGTTGAGAGGTACTTGAGCATGACCAGCAGAATTTTCCCCCTTTACAACGACAATACCGACCATATCGATCTCAATACCATCTACGGTTGCAGTATTGGTTCTAAGGCCGAGAACTACATGTTCGCTCAAGATGATCTAGAGCTTAGCTCCGAAGATTATGAGTACCTGAATGATATTGAGCGCGAGCGGGAGTATGAGGTCGGCATCCGCTGATGGATGTGGGCTTGTCTCCAACTCCTCCGATTTAATTACCCCGTTATCACCTCTTTTTAGCGGGGCATATTGGATCGATTATGTGTCAAACATCAGCTCATCGTGGGAAGGAATCGGCAATGAGCAAGAACGTGAACAAGAACATCAATGGCGGCGCTGCGGGTAAGGCGAAGGCCGCCGGGCGTATGGCGACAGTTGCTGCGGCAACGATCGCCATGACGGGCGGGTCGCTGCTGTCTCCGCTGACTGCGGTGGCGCAGGGTGCGAACGGTGCCGACGCTACTGCGAAGCCGGCTGCGGTGCTGTCTCCGTTGACGAGCGCGGCTGCTGCTAGCGCTGGCGCGGGCACGGTGTCAGCGGTGCAGAAGGTCGCCAACCTGCAGGCTGCGGTCGATGCGGCTCGCGCTAAGGCCGCTGCTGCCAAGGCCGATTTGGATGCGGCCGCCGCTCCTTACGACGCCGCCGCTGCCAACCAGCAGCAGGCTCAGAGCGCCTACGATGCGGCCCGTGGCACAAGCGACGCTGCCGCTTCTGCAGCTTCGGCCGAGCTGGAGCAGCAGATGGGTGCCGCGCAGGACAAGGCCGATGCGGACGTGAAGGCGCTCGAGGACGCTCAAGCTGCACTCGATGCCGCAAAGAGGGATCTGACGGACAAGGGTGAAGCCCTGACCGCTGCCCAGAAGACCGCCGACGATGCCCAGGCTGCGCTCAAGTCCGCGCAGGCCGCTGCTGCCGATGCCACGCCCGAGGCTGTTGCCGCGGCTCAGGCCGCTGCCGAGCAGGCCGCGAGCGAGCTGGAGCAGGCAAAGCAGCAGGCCGCCGACGCGCAGGTCAGGCTTTCGAATGCCCAGGCTGGCGTTGATGCCGCCGCGGCCAAACAGCAGGACGCGCAAGGCAAGCTTTCGGCAGCTCAGCAGGCAAAGGATGCGGCCGATAAGGATGTGAATGCCGCTCAGGCGAGCTATGACGCCGCCAAGGCCGATCTCGACCGTGCCGAGCAGGGTGCCGCGGGCCCGGAGTACGAGGCTGCCAAGGCCAAGGTGGACGCCGCCGCTGCCGCGCTGGACGCCGCCAAGTCGGTCCAGGCGCAGCGCGAGGGCGAACTCGCTGCTGCCTCGCAGGAAGTGACCACTGCCGAGGGTGAGGTGCAGGCTGCTCAGCAGGCGCTCGCCGTCCAGCAGCAGGCTGCGGCTGACGCGCAGTCCAAGTTGGACGCTGCCACGGCTGCTGCGACCGCGGCAGACGCCGCCGTCGATCAGGCTAAGGCCGAGCATGCCAATGCGCTTGCGGCGCTGGCCGACGCTCAGGCCAAGCTCTCGGCCGCTAAGGACGAGAAGAACGCTGCCGACAAGGCGCTCGACCAGGCAAAGGCTCAAAAGCAGCAGGCCGATCAGGCTGTAGCTCAAGCGCAGGCCAAGCTCGACGCCGCTCAGGCTACGGCGAACGCCTCGGCGGAAAACTACCGCCAGGGCGCCATTGCGTTCTTTAAGAGCGTGGGTGCCGACGATGCGGCGGACCTGATTCTCAACTGCAAATATGCCAGCCTCACCAAGGTGGGCGAGGAGGTTGACGCGACGAGTCTGACCAACATGAAGCAAGCGATTGTGTGGCTCAAGGCGTGCAACAAGTATCGTGCGAGCGTTGGCCTGGGTGAGCTCAAGGTGACGTATGCCATGATGGCGACCGCGATTGCCGATGCGAATTTCTCCGATACCAAGACTGCGCACGCCATGCAGTTCAACGTGGGCGAAAACGTGGCGTGGAACTACGGAAGCGACCCGTTCATCCAGTGGGTCGATCAGGAGAAGGCCGTCTTTGACCGCGCTGCGGCTACGCTGGGAGCGACGGGCCTTACGGGAAAGGCTGCTTTTGATTTCTACGAGCAGCATGGCGACGAAATCGATCGCTACGTGGCTGCGCATGGCGGGAGCGTGCATACAGTCGGTCACTACATGAATGTGATCGATCCCGATTACACCGTAACGGGTATGGGGGTTTGCACGCGCGGGACGATGAACCGTTGGCTTACGCAGGCGCAGACGTTCTCTATGTCTGGAGGATGGTACACGAATGCCGCCAATCCGATGACGGTTGCCGAATACGAGGCCGCGCTTAATGCGTGGTGTGACTCGTTGGCAAATCCTGGGCAGGGCGTGGACGCGGCTCGTCAGGAGCTTTCTGCCGCTCAGGGCGCGGCTGCGCAGGCTGGCGGCAAGGTGAGCGCCGCGTCGCAGGCCGCCGCTGCAAGGCAGGCTCAAGTCGATGCTGCTGCCGCCGATGTTGACGCTGCTGCCGCTGGGGCCTCGGATGCCCAGGCTGCCGTGGGGGAGAAGCAGGCCGCGGCTGAGGCCGCTGCGCGTGCCGTGGCTGATGCCCGCGCCGACGTGGACGCTGCCAGCGCTGCGGTTACCGCGGCGCAGAGTGTCGTGACTGCCAAGTCTGATGAACTCGATGTCGCCAAGGGCAAGGCTGCCGCTGCCCGGCGTGCGCTGGATGCCGCTCGCGCCGGCGTTGGCGACAAGGAGAGCGCGCTTGCTGCCGCCCAGGACGAGCTGGCTGCGTACTCTGCCGACGTTGCCGCTGCTCAGCGTGCATTTGATGCGGCCTCGGCGGTGCTCGAGGGGGCGCGTGCCGTTCAGGCTGACGCGCAGGCTGCAGTGAATGCCGCGCAGGGTGCGGCAGGCCAGGCAGATGCCGACGTCGCTGCTGCCCAGGCCGAGCTTGTTGCCGCCCAGGCTGCTGCGAGCGGTGCCGGCACGGCTGTGACCGCGGCTCAGGCCGCATCCGTCGCGGCTGCTGCTCGTGCGGCTCAGCTACATGATGCCGCCGCGGCGCTTGCTCAGGCGACGGAGGACAAGGCCGCTGCCGATGCTGCTGTTGAGGCAGCGGCTTCGGCGAAGACCGATGCCGAGTCTGGCGTGACTGCGGCGGACGACGCCGTAACGGATGCGACCGCTGATCGCGATGCTTCTGCCGCCGCGGTTGCCCGCCTGCGCAGGATCAACCTTGCCGACGCCATCGCTAGCGGCCGTGCCAACGATGCGGATGAGGCGCTCAACGCTAAGATCGCTGCAGCCCACGATGCCGCCGAGCGCGCCGCAGCTGCCAAGATTGAGCTCGACGCTGCCGTTGCTGCGACGGATGCTGTGGCACCTGCCTACTTGGAGGCGCTTGCCAACTATACCGCCGCCAAGGCCGAGCTCGACCAGGCTATTGTCGAGCTCAACGCCGAGATCGCTCGCCAAGAGGCCGCCGAGCGCGGGAATGGCGAGCAGACTCAGCCTGCGACGCAGGTGACGTACCAGGCCAAGCACATGACCTCGGCGTCCGAGGCCACCGCGCAGCAGACGACGATGCCCGCCACGGGTGACGTCTCCAACCTGCTGGGCGAGACGTTCGTGATCGGTGGCACGGTCCTGGTTGCCGCCGGCGTCTTCCTCTCCGACAAGCGCCGCCAACTGATCCGTTAGGGACGGAGGAAAACGGATTATTTTCGGCGCGCGCCGCAAGGGCATGGGTCCTGCGGCGCGCGCCGCTTTTATCTTCAAGGTTAATTAAGGAGGGACATATGCAAATTAGAGGAGAGGCTGCGATTGCCTGTGGGTTCATGGCGGGCTTGGCAACGGGACTGCTGTTCGATGGATGTTTCGACAGTTGCATCAATCGATTCCGCGATTCTGGTTTTTCGAGAAGTAAGCCCCAAGAACCGGAGCTAGTCTGTCAAAAGATGGCCGCGCCGACTAAGCCCCGCAGCGTGGATACTTCAAAGATCAAGGTAATCGTCACCAAGAACGGCAAAATCTATCACCGCTCTGCGGGATGCAAGAACCTTCCTCAAAACGCCATTAGAACAAGCGTGCCACTGGCGACCGCGCTCAAACGAGGAAAGACCCCCTGTTCAGTATGTTGCCCGCCAGCGGCTTAGACGATTCTTCGGGGGTGTTCTGCAAGGACATGGGTCCCTGCGGATACATGGGTTTAAAAACGTGTCCGCACGGCATGGGACACTTACCCTGCCGCCCTGCTCTGCCGCGGCGGCATGTACCCAAACAACGATCCTCTAAGGAGTTCGATACCAATGAGCGATAACACCAAGCATCTCGCAAAGAAGTGCGTCAAGGACGCGGGGCCGTGCCTCGCGTTGTGCCTTGCCGGCGCAGCGGTCGCGCTGCTGGCTGTTCTGGGGCCATTCGACGTGCTCCGAAGTGCCAGTTCTCTGCACGTTTGCATGGCCCTTGCCGGCGCCATGATGACCGGCGGCGTACTCGATCTGATTTTTTGGGTGCTCGACCCGTTTGGATGGAAGAACGAGGGGTAAGCCCTAAGGGATGGATACCCCGCAGCAACAGGAGGTCCCCGTGATCTGGTTTACCGGCGATACTCACTTTGGACACGAGAACATGCTACGGCTTAGCGATAGGCCTTGGTCGACTGTTGCGCAGATGAACGATGCCATGGTCGCCAACATTAACAGCAAGGTTGCTGCGGATGACGAGCTCTACATCTTGGGTGACTTTAGCTTTAAGATGACGGTCCAAGACGCCTACGAGCTGCGCAAAAGCATTGTCTGCAAGCGCGTCCACCTACTGCCCGGCAACCACGACAAAGACTGGACGCAGCCTGCCGTAGCGGATGCTTTTATCGTCGAGCCGCCCATTTGCGTGCTCAAGATTGACCGCCAAAAAATCGTGCTGAGCCACTATCCCATGGTCGACTGGCAGGGCATGTCGCACGGTAGCTGGCATCTGCACGGGCATATCCACAGCTGTGGCGACGCGTACAACAAGTTCAACCTCAGACAGGGGCTGCTGCGCTATGACGTGGGCGCGGACGCTAACAGCTACGCCCCGGTGAGCCTGGAGGAGCTCAAGTCGTGGTTTGTGCAGGTAGACGAGCCGGTGAGCTGCGTCAAGTGGCCGTGGTGGGTCAACGCCACGGGCAACGAGCAGATCGAGCACGATCTCGAAACCTATAAGAGGGAAGTGGTGATCCGATGACGGTCTATGTGACGGGCGACATTCACGGTGGCGTCGACATGCAAAAGCTGCGCGACTGGGATCTTGGGGATAGTCTGACGAGTGACGACTATCTGATTGTTGCGGGCGACTTTGGCTTTCCCTGGGATTTCTCTGCCGAGGAGTGCGCCGATATCGCCTGGCTGGAATCGCGTCCCTATACCGTGTTGTTCGTCGACGGCAACCACGAACGCTTCGACCATTGGGCGGAGCGCCCTATGGAGCTGTGGCATGGTGGTCTGACGCAGCGCCTGTCGGACACCTCGCCCATACGGCGCCTGACGCGCGGCGAGGTTTTTGAGCTCGACGGCTCAACGATTTTTACCATGGGCGGCGCCACGAGTGTGGATAAGGAATACCGCATTCCCTATTCCAGCTGGTGGCCGCAGGAGCTGCCGGATGAGCGCAACTTTGAGGAGGCGCGGGCAAAGCTCGACAGCGTGGGTTGGAAGGTCGACTACGTGATCACCCACACCTGCTCTACGCGCATGCTTTCGCCCACGCTCTATCCGGGGCCTGGCTGGAATTATCCCGCCGTTGATCGGCTGACGGCATTTTTCGATGAGCTGGAAGACCGCTTGGATTACAAACGCTGGTATTACGGGCATTTTCATCGGGATGCCAACCCGGCCGAGCGCCACACCGTGCTCTACGACTGTATCGTTCGCCTGGGCGACGAACTCCAGCCCTGGGATGTTGCGTAGGGGTGGAGTGAGCGGCTACTCGGCCGTTACGGTGATGTTTTCCCGGTGTGCGCGGATGACGTCCCAGCTAAAGTGCTCGACCAGTTGCTCGGCAGAGCGCGGTGTGGCGTCCGGTGCGATGCCCGTTTGCCTGGCGAGCCAGCCCAGCAGTGCCTCGGGCGTGCCAAAGCGGGCGCGGAGCTCGCCCAGGTCCAGGTCGCGGTCGCGCTTGGAAAGGCGACGGCCGTCCGGCGACATGAGCAGCGGAATGTGCGCGTAGTGCGGCGTGGGAAGTCCCAGCAGATGCTGCAGGTAGATTTGGCGGGGCGTGGAGCCCAGCAGGTCGCATCCGCGCACGACCTCGGTAACGCCCATGGCGGCGTCATCGACCACCACGGCTAGCTGATAGGCAAAAACGCCGTCGCTGCGGCGCACCAAAAAATCGCCGCACTCGGTGGCGAGCGCCTCGCATTGGGCCCCGTACGTGCGGTCCACGAATTCGATCACGTCGCCCGCGAGGTCGTCGATGTCGGGCACGCGCAGGCGCGTGGCCGGGGCGCGCAGGGCACTGCGGCGGGCGACCTCTTCGGCCGAAAGGCCTCGGCAGGCGCCGCGGTAGATGGGCGTGCCGTCGCTGGCGTGCGGCGCGCTCGCGGCGTGGAGCTCGGCACGCGTGCAAAAGCAGGGGTAGGTGAGGCTGGCGTCTTGCAGCTGGCGCAAGGCGCCCTCGTACAGGTCGAGGCGATCGTGCTGGTAGTAGGGGCCTTCGTCCCACTCGAGTCCCAGCCAGGTCAGGTCGTCAATCAGTTGAGTGGCAAGTTCCGGGCGCTTGCAGCGATCGTCCAGGTCCTCGATGCGCAACACGATGCTGCCGCCCTGGCTGCGGGCCGAAAGCCACGCGCACAGGCAGCTGAACACGTTGCCCAGGTGCATGCGGCCCGAGGGCGACGGGGCAAAGCGGCCCACGACGGGGGTGGGAACGGGGGCGGGCTGCGTCGTTGGCGCGTCCGCGGCGGGCGTTGCTATGTTGCGTGTTTTGATATCCATGCGGACGAGTATAGCGCGGGGCGCGATGGGGAGGCGTCACTGTGGTCCGCAAGTTGTTGAGGACCCGCATTGTGTATTGTGGGCCGCAGGCTCGGTGCTTTGATTCCTGTCCATCAACTCAGCACCTTAGACAACAGAAACCCCGGCAGCTCTTCGCAACTGCCGGGGTTTCCGCGGAAAAGGGGGACATGATCCTCGAGCGAACGGGAAAGGGGCAACCGTTATCGCTCAACTGCTTTATGCCCCTTGCTCACAGGCTCAATCAGCGCGTGCCGCAGCAACACAAAGCCGCTACACCTGTGACGGAGCTGTGAAGTGGTATCTATTGCTGGCGCAGGACTCGGCCAAAGAGCGTCCCAAACGACAAATTTGTTGCAGTCCGTCGGTTCAACCCAATGATCCGTTTTCCTCCGTCCCCAATAGATCATTAGGAACGTCCCTAAGTGCCAGACTCGGGTGGGACTTTTGTCCCATTTGACGTTCCGTTGGCCCAGATATTCGTCATGCGTACCCGCAAACGTGGGACAATGGCGCTGTTGGTTTTACAGACAAAGGATGTGCCTATGAACACCCTCGCCGCCAAAGTCAGCCGGCAGCGCCGCCCGTTTGCGCGATTTGTTTCCATTTGCGCGCTCGTCGCGTGCGCACTGCTGCTGTTGCCCGCCGTTGCACGTGCCGACGGCTACTCCATGAGCCAAACCTATATCGGTGCCACGGTCGAGGCCGATGGCTCGCTGACCGTTGTCGAGGGACGCCAGTTCGATTTCGACGATGACATTAACGGCGTGTATTGGGATATCAATACAGGCTCTAACCAGCAAGGCGGCTCGGTGGTCGTCAATGTGCTGAGCGTCGAGGAAGACGACACTGCGTTTAACAAGGTCGACAGCGCAAACAAAGGCGACGACGGCGTTTACACGGTGGAGCAGTCCGACGACGGCGTAAAGATTAAGGTGTTCAGCCCTCACGAGAGCGGCGACAGCGCAATCTACTACGTGAGTTATTCCATGACCGGTGCGGTTATGAACTGGGCCGATACCGCCGAGCTCTACTGGAAATTTGTGGGTGACGGCTGGTCTGCGGACTCCGATGACGTCGAGATGGAAGTCTACTTTGCAAATGCCGCTGCCGGGACGGCCGCCGTCAAGGGCGATAACTTCCGCGCATGGGGCCACGGCCCGCTGACGGGCGACGTGTCACTCGATGCGGACGAGCCCATGGTCACCTATACCATTCCCTGCGTGCATGAGGGAGAATTCGCCGAGGCACGCATCGCCTTCCCCAACGACTGGGTGCCGCAGCTCGCCGCCTCGAGCGAAGAGCGCATGTCGACGATTCTGAGCGAAGAGAAGGAATGGGCCGACGAGGCCAACGCTCGCCGTGAGCACGCGCGTGCGGTTGCCGGCGCGATTGCCGTGGTGTGTGTTGTCGTGGCGGTTGCCTATACCGGTGTGATCGTGATGCTTAAGCTGCGCAGGCCCAAGCCCAAGCCACTCTTCCAGGACGAGTACTTCCGCGATGTGCCCTCGGCCGACCATCCCGCGGTGCTTGCAGCTCTCATGAGCTGGAACGACGTGCCCGATCAGGCATATATCGCCACACTTATGAAGCTCACCGACGACCGCGTGATCAAGCTGGAAGAAGCGACCGAGACCAAGAAGAAGGGTCTGCTCCGTCGCGAAAAAGAGGAGCAGACGTATCGCATCACAGTGACCGACGAGGCCTGGAAGGCTGCCAAGAAGGACGGCATCGATCGCGACGTGCTCAAGGTCTTCTTTGCTGGCGTTAAGCCCGATAAGGACGGAGTCCGTTCGCGCACGTTTAGCGAGTTGGAGGAGTACGCTAGCGAGCGCACCACATCTGTTGGCGACAAGCTCGAGGACTATCAGAGCACAGTTAAGGGCAAGCTGGAGGCGCGCGAGCTTATTGCATCGGATGGCACTATCGCGATGGTGGCCGGCCTGGTTCTCGGCATCATCATTGTCTT
This sequence comes from Coriobacteriaceae bacterium, assembly GCA_025757745.1. Taxonomy (NCBI): domain Bacteria; kingdom Bacillati; phylum Actinomycetota; class Coriobacteriia; order Coriobacteriales; family Coriobacteriaceae; species Coriobacteriaceae bacterium. The sequence continues at coordinate 2,074,549 of CP107217.1, read as the reverse complement.
TGGCATTCTGGGCTCTCTGTTCTATACCGACTTTGCGGATGCCAACGTCGGTGCCGCTATGATCTCGATCCCCGTTACGATCGTGGGCTTTGTCCTGAGCTGCACCTTCCGCCGTTACACGCCGGAGGGCGCCGAGGTGGCGGCTCGCTGCAAGGCGCTCAAGCATTGGCTCGAGGACTTTACGCGCCTGAAGGAGGCTATCCCCAGCGACCTAATCTTGTGGAACAAACTGCTGGTGATGGGCGTTGCCCTGGGCGTTTCGAAAGAAGTGCTGCGACAGCTGGCCGAGGCCGTGCCTGCGGATCTGCGCAACAGCGACGATTTCTACGACAACTACCCCTGCTACTGGTGGTATTACCATCACTACGGCAACGAGTCTCCGCTCGATTCGTTCAACGAGGTGTATCACGAGACCATCCGCGAGCTGGCTTCGAGTTCCGATAGCTCGAGCGGCGGCAGCGGCGGCGGCTTTTCCGGTGGCGGCGGTGGCGGCGTCGGCGGAGGCGGCGGCGGAACGTTCTAGCGAGCGCTTGCTTTGGGGTGGATCTTTCTGGGCGGTTGCCAGGGAAGATTCATCCCATTTTTGTGCATCGAAACGGGTCAAACTTTCCGCTGCGGACCTTCGCGCAAGGGACAGTGGACAAAAAATGCCAAATATGAGTACTGTTGCTGCGTTGGTCACATATGTTTGCACATAATAATGGGCTCCTAATGAGAGTACTTCTCGTTAGGAGCCCATTTTATTGAACATTTGGGGAGTTATGTCAGCTCGTGCAGCTGGTCGTCATGCCTATAAGCATCAAAAATGCCCCAAATCGCTGCTACTAAAAAGGTAACAGTACTCATATTTGATGTTTTTTGACCAGGGCTATCTACAAACCCCCTAGGCCACTCATTGGGGACAGACTTAAATGACTAGTTGTTGGGGATCAGTCATTGGGGACGTTCTTAAATGACCAGGTGTGGCTGCTTGGGCTAGGCTGTTAGGTCGAGTTCGTAGAGAAAGCTTTCACGCGGCATGTCGTGACGACGCTCTTCGCGGTTGGCGCGGTGCGTGGCCGTGCGCTTAAAGCCGTGCAGCTCGTAGAACTTCCACGAGCAGTTGGAGTCGGTGTACAGGTGCGCCCTTGTCGCCCCGCGCGAGGAAAGGTACGAGACAGCGGCATCGAGCAACACCGAGCCAACGCCCAGGCCATGGACATCGGGATCGACGGCGAGCAGCGTGACTTCGTTGTCGTGCGGCAATGGGCTGCTCTCGAGCAGGCGGTTGTTGGTTCGGATGGTTGCGCGCACAAACGAGAGATACTCGGCGCAGGCATCGGGCTCCAGTTCGCGCATCTGCGACAGCAACGCGCGTTCGGTATCCATCCAATGCTCGTTGATAGTGACGCCGGGGCTCTGTCCTGCGCGTGCAAGCGCAATGCCGCGCGCCTCGCCGTCAATTACCGCAACCTGCGAAAACGTCGAGGACGAAAGGCAATAGGCGAGGTCGCATGCGGCCTCAAGGCGGTTGTACTCATCGTTATCCGAATTGTTATGCCAAAGCTGCTGCAGAATCAGCGCGATGGCGTCAAAGTCTTCAGTATCAAACGGTCGGTAGAGAACCCGCGAGACCATGGTGCCTCTTTCTTTTGCGGATGCATATCGAGCACAGTTCTACCACGCCATTGGCATCTAATTATGGTGCCCCTGTGTTCCATCAACTCACCGTGCTCAGCGGCGCCTCTGCAACCCCCGCTCGCAAACTTTTTCTGCACAGCCGTGCGTTGCGGGGTGCAACGTCGCGCTCGATGCGCTACATTGAATCAGTATTTTCAATGCCGCTGCGCGAGCGCTGCAGATCGACGTATCACCGACTCACAGAGCACGGCGGCGTACCAGACAGGAGGACTGCATGGGATCTGATGTGAAGATCGCACGCGCGTTGATCTCGGTTACCGATAAGACGGGCGTCGTCGATTTCGCACGGACGCTGGTCGATGACTTTGGCGTCGAGATCATCTCTACGGGCGGCACGGCTCGTGCCATCGAGGACGCGGGCGTCCCCGTAACCCCCATCGAGGAGTTCACGGGCTATCCCGAGATGATGGACGGCCGCGTTAAGACCCTGCACCCAAAGGTTCACGGCGCGCTGCTGGCCCGCCGCGATTCCGAGCAGCACATGCAGGAGGCTGCTCAGCACGGCATTAAGCTGATCGACCTGGTCGTCGTCAACCTGTACGAGTTCGAGAAGACCGTCGCCAACCCCGAGGTCACCTTCGCGGACGCCATCGAGCACATCGACATCGGTGGCCCCTCCATGCTGCGCTCTGCCGCCAAGAACGCCGCGAGCGTTACCGTCATCTCCGACCCGGCCGACTATGATGCCGTCCTGGCCGAGATGCGCGAGACCGGTGGCTGCACCACGCTTTCCACCCGTCGTCGCCTGCAGGTGAAGGTCTACCAGACCACCGCCGCCTACGACACGGCTATCTCCCGTTGGCTTGCCGCCCAGGCAAGCGACGTGGCGGACACCTCTGCCAAGCTCGAGATCTCGCTGGAGAAGGTCGACGACCTGCGCTATGGCGAGAACCCGCAGCAAAAGGCCACGGTCTATCGCTTTGCCGAGGGCTGCGAGAACACCGCGAGCTCGCAGTTCCCGCTCGTGGGCTCCGAGCAGATCCAGGGCAAGCCGCTCAGCTACAACAACTATCTGGATGCCGACGCCGCTTGGAACCTGGTCCGCGAGTTCGACGAGCCGGCCTGCGTGATCCTCAAGCATCAGAACCCCTGCGGCTCCGCCGTGGCCGAGGACATCACGGCCGCCTACGACCGTGCCTTCGCCTGCGATCCCAAGAGCGCCTTTGGCGGCATCATCGCCTGCAACCGCGAGGTTCCCTATGAGCTGGTTGAGCACTTTGCCGATCAGAACAAGCAGTTCGTCGAGGTTATCATCGCCCCGAGCTACACTGCCGAGGCGCTCGAGCGCATGGCCAAGCGCCCCAACCTGCGTGTGCTGGCTACCGGCGGCGTGGACCACGGCGCCCAGGTGGAGCTGCGCTCCGTCGACGGCGGCATGCTGGTGCAGGAAGTCGACCACGTGACCGAGGATCCCGCGACCTTCACGTTCCCCACCGACCGTAAGCCCACCGACGCTGAGATGGCCGAGCTCGAGTTTGCCTGGAAGGTCTGCAAGGGCGTCAAGTCCAACGCCATCCTGGTTTCCAAGGGTAAGGCCGGCATTGGCATGGGCCCGGGTCAGCCCAACCGCGTTGACTCTGCACTGCTTGCCTGCGAGCGCGCCGAGGACTACTGCGAGCGCGAGGGCGTGGAGAAGGGCGGCTTTGCCTGTGCAAGCGACGCGTTCTTCCCGTTCCGCGACAACGTCGACGTGCTTGCCGCGCACGGCGTGACCTGCATCATCCAGCCCGGCGGCTCCAAGCGCGACGACGAGAGCGTCCAGGCCTGCAACGAGCATGGTATTGCGATGGTCTTCACGGGGGCTCGCCACTTTAGGCACTAAGTTTCGCCTCGGGACAAAATAATCTCTGCAAAAGACGGTCGCTCCGTTTGGAGGGCCGTCTTTTTGGTATAAGAGGACGGAATGACTAACACGAAAGGTACAACCATGCCCCAGATTGATGATGCCGAGCTGTTTGGCAATGCCGAGGATCAGCGTGCGTACGAGGATTTCTGCGCCAATCAGGAGGCGGTCGAGAAGTTTACGCTCGACAAGCCCGCGCTTGTCTGCCGTTGGCGCATGTCCAACAAAAAGGTGCCCATGCTCAACCGACACATTCGCGCGCTGTCCGAGCGCCTGGTGCAGGGCGAGCCGCTTACCCATAACATGCTCAGCTGGGCCAAACAGCACGTTGAGTGGTCGCTTGCCGAGGGCGATTACACCGCACATGACGGCGTGCTCATGCTGGTGATCGACGTCAACGGCAACGCCGCCATGACGGTGGGGGAGTACGAGCCGCTCGCCGATACGTCGGCCAAGGCGCTGCGCGCCCGTTCTGCCGAGGCCCGCTCCGAGGCCGACGAAACCGGCGTGGCGCCCGAGCTGCTCGCCGCCGTCAACAACGGCGAGCTCGCCTTTGTGGTGCCGGCGGACGAGTGTCTGTGTGGCACGGCGACGCTCATCGAGCAGCTGGCCCAGACCAAGGGAATCCCGGTCACGCGCGTAGACATTCCCGCGCAGCTCAAGGGTGCTTTGTTCCTGGTGAGCGACGAGCACGGCGTGGTTCCCGCCGCCGATGCCGACGCCGCCGAGTCCGATGCCGCGACGGTCGCCTTCTTTGCCGACGGCTACGAAAAGCTCCGCGCCCGCCGCTAAATGATTTTTCTGGGACGGGGATTTTATAATCATTTGATCCCCGCACCCGTTGCGAGTGAGGGCGAGTCGAACCTTTCGTTCGCGAACAGTTCTGTCACCTTGTTGCCGCGCGACGCGTGTGCCGGCGACTTCGCGGCAATAATGGCTGTAAGACAACCAAGAAGGGAGCGGAATCCATGGCGCTGATCTATATCGTTGAGGACGACGAGCCCATTCGTCGCGAGCTTGCCGACATCCTTGCCCGTGCCGGTTTTGAGGTCGAGGCCTGCGAATCGTTTGAGCATGTCTCGCGCGATATTCTCGCTGCCGCGCCCGACCTGGTGCTGCTCGACCTCACGCTTCCTGTCAAAGACGGCCAGCACATCTGCCATGAGGTCCGCCGCGAGTCCGAGGTCCCCATCATCGTCCTCACGTCGCGCACGACTGAGATTGACGAGGTCATGGCCATGACGCTTGGCGCGGACGACTTTATCTCCAAGCCCTATAGCGCTCGCGTGCTCGTGGCGCGCATCAACGCGCTGCTGCGCCGCACCACGTCGGCGGGCGAGCGCAGCACCATGGTCCACAAGGGGCTGGAACTCGACCTTGCCCGCTCCACGGTCACCAACACGCAAACGGGCACCAGCACCGAGCTCACCAAAAACGAGCTGCGTATCCTCTCGCTGCTTCTGAGCCGCGCGGGCAAGATCGTTTCGCGCTCGGCCATCATGCAGGACCTGTGGGACTCCGACGCCTTCGTGGACGACAATACGCTCACCGTCAACATCAACCGCCTGCGCACCACGCTCGAAAAAATCGGCATCAAGGGGTATTTGACCACGCATCGCGGCCAAGGCTATTCGGTCTAGGGGCCGGCTATGTCGTTTGGCAAGTTCTTTAAAGATGCGCTGCTTCCCGTCGCCGTGTGGACGTGCGGTGTGCTGCTGAGCTGCTTTGTGCTGACGGTCGCCGGCGCACCCGTTTCTATCGTGGTCGTGGCGGTCGGCGTGTCCTTTATCTTTGGTATGCTCGGCATCGTGATCGAGTACGCGCGCCGTCGTCGTTTTCTGCGCCAGCTGGAGCGTGCGGCAGAGGAGCTCGAGAGTCCCGCATGGGTGCAGGAGATGGTGCAATGTCCGACCTATGCCGAGGGCGAGCTCGAGTACGAGGTCTTGCGCCGGGTGGGCAAAGCTGCCTGCGACGAGGTTGCCGAAGGCCGGCGTCAGACCGATGACTATCGCGACTATATCGAAAGCTGGGTTCACGAGGCCAAGCTGCCCCTGGCGGCGGCCCATCTAATTTTGGAAAACCTGGACGGCAGCGAAGACGATCTGTCGCGTGTGGATGACCTGGGCCGTGAGCTGGCTCGTGTGGAGCGCTATATCGACCAGGCACTGTACTACGCGCGCTCGGAAGTCGTGGAGCGGGACTACCTGATTCGCCGCTGGAATCTCAAGACCTTGGTGACGGGCGCGATTAAGGCCAACGCGCGCGAGCTCATCGCGGCGCACGTGGCCCCAGTGTGCGAGAACCTCGACTTCGAGGTCTTTACCGACGAGAAGTGGCTTGAGTTTATTCTGGGCCAGCTCATCCAGAACAGCATTAAATACGCGCGCGAGGACGGCGCGAAGATCGTGTTTTCGGGCGCGTTGCTGGACGAGGGCCTGGCAAGTGAGCGCATTGAGCTCACTGTTGCCGATAACGGCTGCGGCGTGAGCGCGGCCGACCTGCCGCGCGTGTTCGAGAAGGGCTTTACCGGCGACAACGGCCGCACCACCAAGCGCGCAACGGGCATCGGCCTCTACCTGGTGGCGCGCCTGTGCTCCAAGATGAGTATCGATGTCACCGCGGCATCCGAGCCCGGCGAAGGCTTCGTCGTCACGTTTGCCTTCTCGACCAACAAATTCCAATACTTTGAGTAGTCGTCGCGGTGTAACGTCCTGGAGCGTCATTGGTTGATTTTCAATCTCAACGCAACAGCCTGAACGGGCCCCGCGTTTCCGCAGCTAGCGCAACGCGGGAATAGCTCCCGGCACCTGGCCGTCGCACCGTTTCCGCAGGTGGAGAGGCTATGGAGGCCGGTGCCCCCATGCCGCCGCCGCATGCTCCGCCAGCCCGCCGCGCAGCCGTTCCGGACTCAGCGCAACGGGCCTTCCGGCCCATGTCCCGGCCCGCCGCCTATCCCGCCAGCGGCCCCTCGCCCCTCGCGGCCCTGGCCCTGTCGATGCAGCCGGGCGTGAGGTCCAGCTCGCCGGGCGCCAGCTCCTCTATCCCGAACGCGTCCATGAGGGCGGAGGCGTCCTCCCCGAGGGCCATCCGCAGCACGCGCGCCGGCGTCAGGAACCCGAGCGCCCCCCTCGGCTCGGAGTTCACCTGCGACATGAGCAGCGCGCAGTCCGCCGCCGTCAGCCGGTCGAACCTGGCCCCGGCGCCCTTGGGCAGCAGCTTCCTGATCTCCACGTGGTTCTTCTCGCACGCGCCCTTCTGCTGGCTCTGCCGGGGGTCGCAGTAGAAGAGCCTGGTCTCGCCGTCCCGCTCGCCGATCAGCGCCGCGATGGCGCCCTCGTCGGCGAACTCGCTCCCGTTGTCGGTGAGCACGGCGCCGAAGGCGCGCCTCGCGCCGTCCTCGCCGAGGACCCCGCGCAGGGAGGAGAGCGCCGCCAGGACCGAGGCGCACGTGCCGTCCGGCAGCGGCAGGGCCAGCTGGAAGCGGCTCGGGCGGTGCAGGAGCGTGAGGAGCCTGGCGGAGTCGCCCCTGGGGCCCTCGACGGTGTCCATCTCCCAGGCCGCGGCGCAGGCGTCCTCGCCGAGCGCGAGGAACGACGCGTGCGACCTGCGCGACGAGTGGGACGTCGCCCTCTTCGGGGCCCGGCGCGACCTCGGCCTGTAGCCGACCTTGCGCCTGAGCTCCATGTTCGTCATGCCGTCGTAGCCGGCGTCCACCCACCTGTAGACGGTGGAGGCGCTGAGCCCGGGGGTCGTCGCCGCTATCTGCTGCGGGGAGAGCCCGCGCGCGAGCCCGTCCCTGATGGCCGCGAGCTTGGCGGCGGCGCCCTCCTCGGTCTCGTCGATCCCGGACCTGCTCGCCGAGAGCTCGGCGTCGGCCGCCTCCTGCGCCCTCCTGGCGCTGTAGAACACCCTGGGCCTCCTCGAGCAGCCGTAGCCCCTCCTGTGCGAGCAGCCGTTGCAGCACCTCGGCCACGCGGAGAGCCTGGGGCAGGCCCCCGAGAGGTCCGCGGGCGCGGGCTCGCCGTAGCGCGAGCGCGGCGCGGTGACGTAGCGGTGCGCCGCAACCTCCCTGGTCACGGTCGAGGGCGACCTGCCGAGCTCCGCGGCGATCTCGCGAGCGCTGCGGTTGCGGTCGAGCATCCTCTCGACCGTGTTCCTCTCGTGCCTCGTGAGCCTCCCGTACGACCTTCCGGACGGCTTGGGTCTGGACATGCCGGCCTCCCTCCATCGCGGGCCGGGGGATTCCGGCCCCTCTGGGGTTGCCTACCCGGATTCGCGCCTCAGGACTCAGCGCAACGCGTTGCGCTGAGTCCTGAGGCTGTTGCAATGAAAATGAGAATCAAGGCTGGAGCGTCATTCACGTTAAGACAATTATCCCAAACGGGATAATTCCATCATGATGTGCTATGATTATCCCGTTTGGGATAATCATAGGGGATTAGCATGCAAGACTGGAATGAGCGAACGATTTTTGACCCAGCTGAACTCGGTGCATATTTGCGTGAGCGCCGGAAGAAGCTCGGTTATACCCAACGCGATGTGGCTGATTTCAACCAGTGCAGTTTGCGCTTTGTGAGCGAGCTTGAGCGTGGAAAGGCGGGTGCCAATCTTCGCCAAACCCTTCAAATCGCTAACAGCTTGGGGGTCGATTTGATCCTGAGGGAGAGGGGCGACGGCTCATGGCATTAAAGGTTTATCGTGAGTATCGGGGAACGTTTGAGCTGGTCGGAGAATTTGAGAGGGCCGACCCCGTAAACGAGACGTTTGCATATGATGAGGGATATCTTGAACGCGACGATGCTGCCGCACTCTCAGCTTCTCTTCCCTTGCGACATGAGCCATATGCCAGCAATGAGTTTTCGGCCTTCTTTTCGGGCATGCTTCCCGAGGGCCCGGTTCGGCATGAGCTGTCGATGCGTTTTCAAATCCCCCAGTCAGACTATTTATCGATGCTCGAGCGTTTGGGCGATGAGTGCGTTGGTGCCTTGAGGTTTCTCGGCGATGAGAAATCGAGCTACGATCCGGGCTATCGTCCTCTGCAAGACGAGGATTTTGAGGCACTTTCTAAGGCGGAAGTGTTTGAGATTGCAAATGATATGCAGGATTCGAGGCTGTCGTTGGCGGGCGCTCAGTCTAAAACCGGTTGGTTTTTACCGCGCGGTAAAGATGCAAAAAAGGCCGGGTCGGGGGATTGGATGCTGCCGCTCGGCTCTGCCCCCTCGACTCACATAGTCAAGATTGCTTCAACTAAACATCCGGATTTGCCGTTCAACGAATTAATTTGCATGACGGCAGCGTCTGCTGCTGGGCTTGAAATTGCCCGTTCAGAAGCTTCGGATACGATTCCTGGTGCGTTCTTTTCCGAGCGTTATGACAGAATCTGGAGCAATGAGCCGCCGTCGATGAGCGGATTCGATGTGCCTCTGAGGCTGCATCAGGAGGATTTTTGCCAAGCGGTTGGCTGGCCTTCGTATATGAAATACGAGACACGTCCCGATAGCTGCTATATGGCTCTTTGCGGCCGATTGATAAGAGAGCAATCGTCTAACGTAATTGCTGATACTCAAATGTTCGCTCGTCAGGTAATGGTCGATTATGCGTTGGGGAATTGCGACTCGCATCTCAAGAACCATTCGTTTCTTTATAGTCCGAGTTGGCGGGAAAAGAGGTTGGCCCCTGCATACGATATTGTTTGCACGACGATAATGGGATACGACCATAATCTTGGGATTGATATTGGGGATCACCGGGTGATCGATGGGGTGACTCCTGAAGATTTCGAATTCATGTCTCAAGATTTGCATCTGCCACTCAAGATGATCAAGAACATCGCGGCGGAAGTGGCTGAAGAGGTGTCTGCCCAGCTTGCAGAACTTGCCTCTGCAACCGGAGATTTGGGTCGGGTCGCTCTGAAAATTCAGACGGATTCCGTTGAGAGAATGAGGGTTCTGGAGCAATTCTCAGCCTAAAGCAAAGCGGGGCCACCGTAATGGTGGTCCCGCTCTTGGAAGACTTGGGCACGTGGGCTTGCGCTCCGCGATGCGTTAGGCGTACGTTTGCTACTTCACGACCAAGATGTCGCAGTCGGTGTTGCGCAGCAGGAACGTCGAAATTGAACCCAGGAGTGCATACTTGATCGAGGACAGGCCACGAGCGCCGCAGAGCACCAGGTCGGGCTTCACCACGTCGAGCATCTCGTCTTTGAGCGTCTCGCGAATGCGGCCGGCGCGAATCATGACCTCGACCTCGGGAATGTCGGGATTGGCCTTGGCCTCTTCGAGCTGCTTGGCGATGGAGTTCTTAAATGCCTCCTCTAGGCCGTTGACCAGATCGACTGGATATGAACCGGCGCTCTCGAGTGCCGTGGAATCGATAACGTGGCCGATAATCAGCTTGGCGCCGTTGTTCGCGGCGACCTTGATGGCGCGTGCGAGCACAAAATCCTGCTGCTCAGTACCGTCGAGTGAAACAAATACCTTGGTGTAGCCCTCGTTCATGGTTTCCTCCTTGGTCTATCGCACGGGCGTGGGGCTCGTGCATCGGGCGGGCGCGGATGCGTGGCCGCCGGACACTTTATCTTGTTGCAGTTATACCCAAGGATTTGGGTTTGACCGCTCGCAATTCTGTGAACGGGCGAGTTTTTTGGTAAGGGTAGGCGCAGGCGCGCCGTCAACGGTTGATAATGGGACATCGCCCGCACCGTCCGCAGAACAATATCGGCGGGTGTCTAACGAGGGGGTCCCTTTGGATATCATCGAGCTTCTAAAATCTGCCTTCATGGGCCTGGTCGAGGGCATCACCGAATGGCTGCCTGTTTCGTCGACCGGTCACATGATCTTGGTGGACGAGTTCGTCAAGATGAACGTGAGCGAGACGTTCTGGAATATGTTTCTGGTCGTGATTCAGCTTGGCGCCATTTTGGCCGTCTGCGTCCTGTTCTTCTACGACCTTAATCCGTTTTCTCCCAGCAAGGGCAAGGAGGGCCGTCGTGACACCTGGGTGTTGTGGGGCAAGATTGTGCTTGGCTGCATTCCCGCCGCGGCGATCGGTCTGCCGCTTAACGACTGGATGGAGGAGCATTTCTATAATGCTCCCGTCGTGGCGCTGGCGCTCATTGTGTACGGCGTGCTGTTTATCGTGATCGAGAACTGGCGCGCGAACAAGCGCGACCAGGCCGCTCTTGCCGGTTCGTTTGGTTCGCGTGCCGTGGTGACGGGCGGACGCCCCGCTGGTGCGCATTTTGCCACGTCCACTGCGACTGCCGCTGCAGACGATGACGATAGCCTAGACTTTGGCTCCATCACTACGCTCGAGGACCTGAGCTGGAAGACCGCGCTGGGTATCGGTTGCTTCCAGGTGCTTTCGCTGATTCCGGGCACATCGCGCTCCGGCTCCACCATCATCGGCGGCCTGCTGCTTGGCTGCACACGCTCGGTGGCGTCTAAGTTCACGTTCTTCCTGGCCATTCCCGTCATGTTTGGCGCGAGCGCGCTCAAGCTGGTCAAGTACTTTATTAAGGGCGGTACTTTCGGCACCAACGAGATCGCCATCCTGGGCGTGGGCTGCATCGTGGCCTTTGTGGTTTCGCTTATCGCCATCAAGTGGCTTATGGGTTTCGTGCGCCGTCACGACTTCAAGTGCTTCGGCGTCTACCGCATCATCCTGGGCATCGTGGTTCTCGCGTACTTCTTTGTCCTGGAGCCGATGCTCGGCCTCTAACTTAGTTGACGCTGCGCGACGGCCAGGGCGACAACTTGTCATTCAAAGGGGGTGGCATGACCAAAAGGTCTATGCCGCCCTCTTTTCATGCCAATTTGTTCGCCCTGGCCGCCGCTCGCTACCGTGGCCATGACATCGGCGGTTCCGTGATTGTCAATAGATTGGTGCAAAGCAACCTGACCCCATTGCGCCAAATCCGCTGGGGCGGGTCTGACGGTGGCGCACGGAGTCGTGGTGTGATTTGCGTCGGTGTCCGCGCGGCTCGGTATACTGGTACGGCTCAAACTATGGCGCTGCCCGCAGGCGCGCCGTCCGTCAGATGAGGAGTCGCCCATGACCCAGCCCCTGCCCTGGGAAAAGAACGCCGCGGTACCCGTGCCGCCCGCGCCGGAACCCGTGCCGCTCGATGCATACACCGCCCCTGCAGCGCCGGAGCCCGAGCTCGTCCCGCTCGACATCTACGACGCTCCCGCGCCGGCGCCCAAGCCCGCCAAGCCGCTCGTCGACATTGACAGCCTTAATCCCGCCCAGCGCGAGGCGGTCCTGTCCACCGAGGGTCCGTTGCTGGTGCTCGCCGGCGCCGGCTCGGGCAAGACCCGCGTCTTGACCTTCCGCATCGCACATATGCTCGGCGACCTGGGTGTTAAGCCTTGGCAGGTTCTTGCCATCACGTTTACCAACAAGGCCGCGGCCGAGATGCGCGAGCGTCTGGCGGCGCTCATTCCCAGCGGTACCCGCGGCATGTGGGTGTGCACCTTCCATGCCATGTGCGTGCGCATGCTGCGCGAGGACGCCGACCTGCTGGGCTACACCGGCCAGTTCACCATCTACGATGACGATGACTCAAAGCGCATGGTGCGCGACATTATGCAGGCGCTCGGCATCGAGCAAAAGCAGTTCCCCATCAACATGATCCGCAGCAAGATCAGCTCGGCCAAAAACGCCATGATCGGCCCCGAGGACATGCTCAAGAGCGCCAATAGCCCCAACGATAAAAAGGCCGCACAGGTCTACTTGGAGCTGGAGCGTCGCTTGCGCGTCGCCAATGCGATGGACTTCGACGACCTGCTCGTGCGCGCGCTTGAGCTGCTGCGCACCCGCCCCGAGGTGCTCGATAAGTACCAAGAGCGCTTCCGCTACATTAGCGTCGACGAGTATCAGGACACCAACCACGTCCAGTACGAAATCGCCAACCTGCTGGCCGCCAAGTACCAAAACCTCATGGTCGTGGGCGACGATGACCAGTCCATTTACAGCTGGCGTGGCGCCGACATCACCAATATCCTGGACTTTGAGAAGGATTTTAAAAACTGCAAGACCGTCAAGCTGGAGCAGAACTATCGTTCCACGGGTCATATCCTGAACGCCGCCAACGCCGTGGTACGCCACAACTCGCAGCGCAAGGACAAGCGCCTGTTTACGGCCGAGGGCGATGGCGAGAAGATCCAGGCCTTCCAGGCGAGCGACGAGCGCGACGAGGGCCGCTGGATTGCCGGCGAGATCGAGAAGCTGCATGCCAAAGGCACGAGCTACGACGACATTGCCGTGTTCTATCGCACCAACGCCCAGTCGCGTATCCTCGAAGATATGTTCCTGCGCGCGGGCGTGCCCTACAAGATCGTGGGCGGCACGCGATTCTTCGACCGTGCCGAGATCCGTGATGTCATGGCCTACCTTAAGATGATCGTGAACCCGGCCGACGAGATGAGCGTCAAGCGCGTCATCAACACACCGCGCCGTGGCATCGGCTCCACCTCGATCCAAAAAATCGAGCAGCTGGCGCGCGACAACCGTTGCTCGTTCTTCCAGGCTTGCGAGATTGCGTGTGCCGAAACCGGCATGTTTAGCGCCAAGGTCCGCAATGGCCTGTCAAGCTTTGTGTCGCTGGTGCGCGAGGGCCGCCGCATGGACGGCGAGCTCAAGGACGTCGTCGAGATGATTGTCGATAAGACGGGTCTGCTGCAGGCGTTTCGCGCCGAGGGCACCATGGAGTCTGAGAGCCGTGCCGAGAACATCCAGGAATTCCTGGGCGTCGCTGCCGAATTTGAGGAGACGCACGAGGACATCGAGGGTACGCTCGAGAGTTTGGAAGAGCTGCGCGCAGCTGGTGTTGCCGACGTGCCTGCCGGCGCCGAGCCCGTCGTGGTGAGCGCGCCCGCGCCCGAACCGGGGCCATTTGCCCCGGCATCCTCGTTTGAGGCACTCGTCGGCGCGCGCGATGCCGCAGATTCCAATCCGCTCGATAGCCTAGCCGCCCCGGCGCTCTCGCCGCAGGATGCCCTGGCCGCCGCCATCGCGGGCAACGCGTATGCCGCGCCGACGGGGATGCCGGCGGGTGCCGTGCATGCCGACGAGATTGAGCGCACCTATGGTCCGCTCACCTGTAAGGCGCTACCGGCACTCATGGAGTGGCTGGCCCTGCGCTCCGACTTGGATTCCCTGGCCGGCGAGACGCATGCCATTACCATGATGACCATCCACTCCGCCAAGGGCCTGGAGTTCCCGGCGGTGTTCGTGGCCGGCATGGAGGAGGGCATCTTCCCGCACGTGCACGACTTTGGCGGCAGCGATGACCCGGGTAAGCTCGAGGAGGAGCGTCGCCTGGCCTACGTCGCCATCACGCGTGCCCGTAAGCGCCTGTTCCTGACCTATGCGGCCACGCGTCGCACCTACGGCTCGACCTCTGCCAACCCGCGCTCGCGCTTCCTCAACGAGATTCCGTTTGAGGATATCGAGTTTAGCGGTATCGGTTCTGCCGGTTTTGAAGGCACGGGTTGGGAGAAGCGCGGCGACCGTCACGGCACCTTTGGCTCGGGCATGGGTTCGGATATGTACGGCGGCAAGGTATTTGGTTCGCATACGCGCTCGACTGGCGGTTCCGGTTCGCGCGGCGGATCGAGCTTTGACGATTTCTGTGGCGGCAGCAGCTACGGGACCGAGCGCCATCGTGGGGTCTCGCCCGACGCCGGCCGTGTTGCATCGACCTTTGGCTCGGGCGCGCCGCGAGCCAAAAAGCCGTCGTCCAAGGTGTCCCCGACGGTGGAGCGCAAGGTCGATCGCGCCAGCGCATCGCAGGACTTTGCCGCGGGCGATACCGTGAGCCATAAGACCTTTGGCACGGGTACCGTGATCTCGGTCGCCGGAGACATGATCGAGGTCCAGTTCGAAAAGACCGGCCAGACCAAAAAGCTGATGAAGGGCTTTGCGCCGATCGTCAAGCTGTCGTGATTCCGGCGGACCTGGGCGGGCGTATAGGGCAACATCGCCTGCTCGGACAGTCCTGCGCAAGACGGAGAGCACATTAAGTGCTCTCCTTTGCGTGCGGAACTCGCGATCGATGTTGCCCTATACGCCCGCCCAGGTCCTTAGATAACGTTGCTTGCGAACGTCGCTCTGCTCGTTCGCTTTTTGATCTGGAGAGCCGGGTGGGCTGATAGATTAATAGATATGAGTAGGGGCTCCCCCGTTAAAGAACGGGGGAGCCCCTTGTTGCGTTTGGGTTGTTGGTGCGACCTAGAGGTGCGAGACGATCAGTTCCATCTTGCCTTCGAGTTCGATCTGGTCCACGGTGCTCGGAGCTAGCAGGTGGCTTCCCTTGTGGACGGGGTCGCCGCAGACGGTGCCTTCGCCGTCGATGACCGACAGGCACATGAAGGGCCAGCGCTGGTCGATGGTTTTGCTGCCGTCGACGCGCACGCGATCGACGGTGTAGCAGGGGTTGGACTCGAGCTCGGTTACGCCGTCCACCTCGGGCGCGGTCACCGTGCCGTCGGTCGGAGCCTGAGCATCAAAGTCGATGCAGTCGAGGCTCTGCTCAATGTGCAGCGGGCGCAGGTTGCCGTCGGTGCCGGGACGGTCGTAGTCGTACAGACGATACGTCACGTCGCTCGACTGCTGCGTCTCCAAAATGAGCGTGCCGGTCTTGATGGCGTGCACGGTACCGGAATCAATCTGGAAAAAGTCGCCCTTGTGAATCGGCAACACGTTGAGCATGTCGTCCCAACGTCCTTCCTCGATCATTTGTGCGGCCTCGGCGCGGTCCTTGGCACGCTGGCCGACGATGATCGTGGCGTCGGGCTCGCAGTCCAGCACATACCAACACTCGGTTTTGCCCAGGCTACCGTTCTCGTGCTCGGCAGCGTACTCGTCGTTGGGATGAATCTGGATCGAAAGGTCGTCCTTGGCGTCCAGAATCTTAATGAGCAGCGGGAACTCCTTGCCCTCGCAGTTGCCAAAGAGCTCGCGATGCTCGGCCCACAGCCACGACAGCGTGTGGCCGGCATACGGGCCCTCCGCAATGTGGCAGTCGCCGTTGGGGTGGGCCGAGATGGCCCAGCACTCACCGATGGGGCCATCGGGAATGTCGTAGCCAAATACGGTTCCGAGCTGGCGACCGCCCCAGATCTTCTCGTGGAAGATCGGCGTCAGCTTAATCAAATCGGACATGTTCATACCCCCATTGTGTTGCGCGGGCGCTGCACAAAACAGCTCAAAGCGAGCGCCCGGATGACTACAAAAACCTATGCCAACGTTACGTTGTGCAACTCAAAGCGGTCGCCAACGTTGCGCGAGACCGAATACTCAAAGGCGGTGCCGCTGTCCAAAAAGCCAATCTGGGTGAGCTCGAGCAGGGGAGAGCCAGGCTTGGTGTCCAAGCGCTCGGCTTCTTCCTCGGTTGCTGCCACGGCGCGAATGGTACGGTGGAAGCTCGAAATCTTCAGCCCACATTGCTCGCGGATGAAGTGGTAGACCGATCCGTACAGGTCCTTCTTTTTAAGGCCTGGAATCAGCTCGAGGGGCATGTAGGTGTACTCGATAACGATGGGCTTCCCATCGGCCTGACGCACGCGCACGATGTGATAGGCAAAGTCATCCTCGGCAATTCCCAGCTGGGCTGCGATGTCCGCTGGTGGATTAACAATCGAGAAATCGTAGACCACCGAGGTCACCTTCTCCCCGCGGTGCTCATACGAAAAGCCCTGGGCACGGTCGTTTTTGCCCTGGAAAAACGCCTGACCGGGAAGTCCCGCCGTGTCCTTAACGTAGGTACCCGATCCGCGTCGGCTGGTAATAAGACCTTCCTCGGTGATTTGCTCGATAGCTCGTTTGACGGTGATTTTGGAAACGCTATAGAGCTCGCAGAACTCAACGACGGTGGGAAGCTTGTCGCCCGGTTTAAGAGTGCCATCCTCGATGCTTCGACGAATATCTGCAGCTATCGCCTCGTATTTGGGAATCATTGAACCTCCTTTCCGACATATATCAATACGCAAGTAAGTATAACCCTTAACAAGGCACCCATATAACCTTTATCTAAGAAGCTCGAGAAAGAAAAAAGAAAAAGACGCTTTACTTTTAGAATTAGAGCGCTATAGTTTAAGCAACGAACGGAATCTTTCCGCAGAACAGGATCGACCGTTTGGGGACGGTTTTGTTTTGGCGGGTTGGATATCGGTATGACCGGTGCGCGCCCGCGCCGGATAACCTGCCAAAGCAAACCCGTCTCCAACCGGAAGCTCTAGAACACG
Organism: Coriobacteriaceae bacterium; assembly: GCA_025757745.1. NCBI lineage: Bacteria > Bacillati > Actinomycetota > Coriobacteriia > Coriobacteriales > Coriobacteriaceae > Coriobacteriaceae bacterium. The sequence goes on along the minus strand of CP107217.1, from coordinate 2,057,779 downwards.
AAAGCGAGGACTTTGATGGCACAGTATCAGCTGCCCAACGACTTCTTCTTTGGCGCTGCTATGTCCGGCCCGCAGACTGAGGGTCAGTGGAACCAGGGCGGCAAGCTCGAGAACCTGTGGGACACCTGGTCCATCCAGGATCTGGGTTCGTTCTACAACCGCGTTGGCTCTTACGCCGGCAATGACTTTATGGCCAAGTACCAGGAAGACCTTCGCATTTTGAAGGACTTGGGTCTGGATACCTATCGCACTTCCATCCAGTGGAGCCGTCTGCTCGATGCCGACGGCAACCTCAACGAGGAAGGTGCCGCGTGGTATCACGAGTTGTTCCGCGCCTCTCGCGAAGCCGGCTTGGAGCCGTTTGTCAACTTGTACCACTTTGACATGCCCACCTACCTCTTTAACCGTGGCGGCTGGGAGAGCCGTGAGGTTGTCGAGGCTTACGCACATTACGCCGACGTCGCCTTCCACGAGTTTGGCCAGGAGATTAAGTACTGGTTCACCTTTAACGAGCCCATCGTCGAGCCCGAGCAGCGCTATCAGGAGGGCGTGTGGTTCCCGCAGCTCCACGACTTCAACCGCGCCCGCACCGTGCAGTATCACATCTCGCTGGCGCACGCGCTGGCCGTGGCCAACTATCGTCGCGCCTATGACGAGGGCGCTACTCGCGCCGATGCCAAGATCGGCATGATCAACTGCTTTACCCCGGTCTACACCAAGGAGAACCCCAGCGAGGCGGACCTCGAGGCCGTGCGCATGACCAGCGGCATCAACAACCGCTGGTGGCTCGACCTCATCACCAAGGGCGAGCTTCCTGCCGACGTGCTCGACAGCCTGGCCGAGGGCGGCGTTAAGCTCCCGTTCCGCGCCGGCGACCAAGAGATCCTCAAGCAGGGTGTTGTCGACTGGCTCGGTTGCAACTACTACCACCCCACGCGCGTTCAGGCGCCGGCGAGCAAGGTCGACCAGTACGGCCTGCCGCACTTTGCCGACGAGTACGTATGGCCCGACGCCGTTATGAACGAGAGCCGCGGCTGGGAGATCTACCCGCAGGGCCTCTACGACTTTGGCATGGACTGCGCTAAGAACTACCCCGATCTTGAGTGGTTCGTTTCCGAGAACGGCATCGGCATCATGGACGAATACAAGAACCGTGACGCCGAAGGAACCATCCAGGATGACTACCGCGTCGACTTTGTACGTCAGCACCTGGAGTGGGTGGCCAAGGCCATCGACGAGGGCGCCAAGTGCCGCGGATACCATTATTGGGCCGTCATCGATAACTGGTCTTGGGCCAATGCCTTTAAGAATCGCTATGGCTTTGTCGAGGTCGATCTGATGGATGGCTATAAGCGCCGTCTTAAGAAGTCGGCGGCCTGGCTCAAACAGGTCGCCACGACCCACGTGGTTGATTAGCGACCGGACGAACGTCCAGACCGCGCGCCGCCGCGCGCAACACATGGCACATCTGGTGGCAGAGGGCGACAGACCACCGTGCGCATAGGAAAGGCCGGATTTGAAAGTTAGGAGCAATCATGGCCAGTGACAACGGAAAGAGCTTCCTCGACAAGTTTGCCGAGGTCTCTGCGAAGGTGGGAAACCAGGTTCACCTGCGTTCCCTGCGTGACGCCTTCGCGACCATCACGCCGCTCTATATCCTTGCGGGTATCGCGGTTCTTATTAACAACGTCGTGTTCCCTCTGTTCCCGCTCGATGCGGCGGGCCTTGCCAACCTTCAGACGTGGGGTTCGGCGATTACGCTGGGCACCCTCAACGTCTCTGCCATTATCTTGGCCGGATTGATTGGCTACAGCCTCGCTAAGAACAAGCGCTTCGATAATCCGCTTGCTTGCATGGTCGTCGCTATCTCTGCCTTCGTCATCATGATGCCGCAGCAGATCACCGCCACGCTTGCCGCCACGAGCCCACTGCTCACCGACAAGATCACCTCCGCCGAGGTCACGGGCGCCCTTTCGACTGCCAACACCGGCACCAACGGTCTGTTCTCGGCTATTATCATCGCCCTGCTTTCCGTCTCGCTCTTCATCAAGATTTCTGGCGTCGAGAAGCTCAAGGTTAAGCTGGGCGAGGGCGTGCCTCCCGCGGTCTCCAACTCCTTCAACGTCATGATTCCGATGCTGCTTAACCTCGCGGTCTTCGCTCTTGCCGCAGCCCTGCTCGCCGTGTGCGCCGGCACCGATCTGTGCACCATCATCTCCACGTGCATCTCCAACCCGCTCAAGAGCATCATGAACGCTGGTCCGTGGGCTGTTATCCTCATCTACACCCTTGCTAACCTGCTGTTCTGCGTCGGTATTCACCAGTCCACCATCTCTGGCGCTACCGTCGAGCCGATCCTGACCATGCTCATCGTCGACAACATGGCTACCTTTGCCGCCGGTGGCACCATCCAGCCCGATCACTACATGAACATGCAGATCGTTAACAGCTTCGCCCTCATCGGCGGCTCGGGCTGCACCCTCATGCTCCTGCTCGACACGCTCCTGTTCTCCAAAAACAAGGCTTCCGAGACCGTTTCCAAGATGGCTATCCTGCCTGGTCTGTTCAACATCAACGAGCCGGTTATCTACGGTTACCCCATCGTGTACAACCTGCCGCTCATGATCCCGTTTGTCCTCCTTCCCGACCTGTTCATCGGCATCACCTATGGCCTTACCTGCGCAGGCATCATCAGCCCCTGCATCGCCCAGGTGCCCTGGACCATGCCTCCCGTCATCAATGCCCTGCTCGCTACGGGCTTTGACTGGCGCGCCGGCGTGTGGCAGGCTCTCGAGATTGTCATTGGCATGGCCGTCTACCTGCCCTTTATGAAGATTTCCGAGAAGGCAATCGCCAAGCAGGAGGCTCTCGCCGAGTAGAACGCCTAACGTTCGTCCCTTTCACCTTTGCGGGCGCCGGTACGCGGTGCCGGTGCCCGCGGCTCTCTCCCTTGCGTAAAGATACAGGGGAGCGGGCACAATAGCCGCAAGGAATACAACCAGTTGTCGTCTGCGCGCCGCGCAGTTATAAGGAGGAAACCATGAAGAAGATCATGCTCTGCTGCAATGCCGGCATGTCCACGAGCCTGCTGGTCCAGAAGATGCAGGCCGAGGTTGCAAACCGTGGTCTGGATATTGAGGTCGAGGCTCGTCCCATGAACGAGGCCCACGATCACCTGGACGAGTGCGACATGTTGCTGCTTGGTCCGCAGATCGGCTACACCAAGGGCGATTTTGAGAAGGAGGCCGCCGGTCGTTTTCCGGTCGAGGTCATCAACATGGTCGACTACGGCCGCATGAACGCTGCCGGCATCATCGACCACTGCGTCAGCGTGATGGGCTAGGTGCTCCGCATGGAGGATATGAACGAACTGCAGATGACCTGCTTCGAGATCATCAGCTACGTCGGTACCGCCAAGAGCATGTACATCAATGCCGTGCAAAAGGCCAAGGAGGGCGATTTTGACGCCGCCGAGGAGCTTATCAAGCAGGGCGACGAGGCCTATAACGGTGGCCACGATGTTCACATGGGGCTTCTGAAGAAGGAGGCCAACGGCGAGCGTAACGGCGAGGCCCCGCTGATTCTGCTGCATGCCGAGGACCAGATGGCAGGCACCGAGACCATGCGCGTCATGGCGACGGAGCTCATCGAGGTCCACAAGCGGCTGCAGGCACTGAAGGCCTAGCCGGCGTTATCGCCGCGACGGACCGTGCAGTCCAACAGACAATACAGTCCCTTTCACGGGCGCCGGGAGCCTCCGCCTCTCGGCGCTTTTTGTTTTTGGCGAAGGCTTACGCGACCTGTTGGCTGGTGCCGCGCGTTTTCCCAGATAAAACCTGCCAAAACAAACCTGTCCCTTTTTGGTAGGTTTTTGCTTTGGGAGCGGTACCATACAGGCAATGTTTAAACGAGAAAGGTGGGCCCCCATGGAACCCAAGCAGTACTACATCGGCATCGACGTCGGCGGCACTTCGGTTAAGGAGGGCCTGTTCGATGAGGACGGCAATCTGCTGGCCAAGGCCAGCGTGCCCACGCCTCCCATCGTTGACGCTGCGGGCTTTGCCGCGGTGACCGAGGCTATCGACCAGGTGGTCGCTAAGGCGCAGATTCCGCGCGCCTTTGTGGCAGGCATTGGCCTGGCCGTTCCGTGCCCCATCCCGGCGTCGGGCGATGCCAAGGTCAAGGCCAACATTGCCATTAACCTGCCCGAGCTCAAGATCGCCATCCAGGAGCACTGCCCTGATGCGGTCGTTAAGTATGAGAACGATGCCAACGCCGCCGCCATGGGCGAGGCCTGGCTCGGTTCTGCCAAGGGCGTGCAGAACGTGGTGATGGTCACCATCGGTACCGGCGTGGGCGGCGGCGTTATCGTTAACGGCGACGTGGTATCGGGCGTTGTGGGTGCCGGCGGCGAGATTGGCCACATGTGCCTGAACCCGGCCGAGGAGCGCACCTGCGGCTGTGGCGGCCATGGCCACCTGGAGCAGTATTCCAGCGCCACCGGCGTGGTGAGCAATTACCTGGCCGAGTGCAAGAAGGCGGGCGTCGAGCCCATCGAGCTCACCGGCCCCTCCGATTCCAAGGACGTGTTCCAGGCCTGCCGCGAGGGCGACAAGCTCGCGCTGGCAGCTGCTGATACCATGGCTGACTACCTTGGCCGCGCCCTGGCGCTTATCGCCAACGTGGTCGACCCCGAGATGTTCCTGATCGGTGGCGGCGCGTCCGCTTCGGCCGATGTCTACCTCGATAAGGTTCGCGAGCACTTCCAGCGCTACGCGCTTTCCGCCTCGCGCGAGACGCCCATTAAGGTCGCTTCGCTCGGAAACGACGCCGGCATCATCGGTGCCGCCTACGTAGCCCTGCGCGCCGCCGGTAAATAGCTGGTGCAAGGGGGTCAGGTTACTTTGCACCAACATGGTGCAAAAGGGACAGCCTTGGCCCCCATACCTGCCACAAAATATGCCGTGGCCCTTCCGTCTGCGAAGGCTCGGCATCGGCGTGCTACCATAGCTACGTCCAAGTACACATATCAAGTGGAGGATATCCATGGCAAACGTTCTTGTCTTTGGTCACCAGAACCCCGATAACGACGCCATCATGAGCGCCGTCGTCCTGTCCCAGCTGCTTAACCAGGTTGAGTATGCCGGCAACACCTACGAGGCTTGCGCTCTGGGCCAGCTTCCGGCCGAGTCCGCCAAGCTGCTCGCCGATGCCGGCATTGCCGAGCCCCGCGTGATCGAGTCCGTCGAGGCCGGTCAGCTCGTCGTCCTCACCGACCACAACGAGTCCGCCCAGTCCGTCGCCGGCCTTAAGGACGCCACGGTCTTTGGTGTTGTCGACCATCACCGCATCGGCGACTTCGAGACCGCCGGCCCGCTGCACTACATCTGCCTGCCCTGGGGCTCCAGCTGCACCATCGTCACCAAGCTCGCCGGCGTGCTCGGCGTTGAGCTTTCCGACGTCCAGGCCAAGCTGCTGCTTTCGGCCATGATGACCGACACGCTCATGCTCAAGAGCCCCACCACCACCGATGTCGACCGCGCCGTCGCCGCCAAGCTCGGCGAGCAGGTGGGCGTCGACCCGGTCAAGTTTGGCATGGAGGTCTTCCTTACCCGCCCGTCCGGCTCCTTCACCGCTGCCGAGATGGTCGGCAACGACATCAAGATGTTCGAGCCCGCCGGCAAGAAGCTGCTCATCGGCCAGTACGAGACCGTCGACAAGAGCCGTGCGCTTGGCATGATTGACGAGATCCGCGAGGCCATGCGCGCCTACGCCGCCGAGAAGGGTGCCGACGGCATTGTCCTGTGCATCACCGACATCATGGAGGAGGGCTCGCAGGTCCTGCTCGAGGGCGAGACCGAGGCTGCTCAGAAGGGCCTGGGCATTGCCGACGAGCACGACGGCGTCTGGATGCCGGGCGTCCTCTCCCGTAAGAAGCAGGTCGCTGCCCCCATCATGGCCGCCTGCTAGGTTTAGTTGACCAAACGCCACGACCGGATCGCGGACGCCCCGCGCTCCGGTCGTTTTTTGTGCATGCGCCGCGTCGTCTCTTGGACAGGCGTGCCCGTGCCGTTGAGCAAATAATGTTCAACCTGTGGTTCCGCTTTTCGGCCACGCCTGCGTGCTTGTCGTGCAGGGTAGGCTAGATGCAAGCGTAATACGTTAGAGCGCGGCGCCGCCACTTGGGCGGGCCGTGCTTTTTTAAGACGGGAGCTTTCCCGTGAAAGGAGCCGCCCATGGCAGCAACCGAGCAGCTGTTCAACGTCCGTGAGCGCAAGCGCTTTGAACGTCACGACATTTGGGAGCGCATCGCCGAGAACGGCACGATTTCCGCCGCGGTTATGGTCATCGCCGCCATCGCCGCCGTCATTTGCGCCAATACCGATGCCTACGAGGCCATCCATCACTTTTTGGAGACCCCGCTGTATGTGGGTCTGGGCAACCTTACGGCCGGTCTTACCGTTGAACTTTTCGTCAACGACTTCCTCATGGCGATTTTCTTTTTGTTGGTGGGCATTGAGCTTAAGTACGAGATGACGGTCGGCGAGCTCAAGAATCCGCGTCAGGCCATGCTTCCCATGCTGGCGGCCGTGGGCGGCGTCGTCGTTCCCGCCTGCATCTACCTGATCTTTAACCATGCCGGCGCCCGCAACGGTTGGGCCATCCCCATGGCAACCGATATTGCCTTTGCGCTGGGCGTGCTGTCGCTTTTGGGCAACCGCGTGCCCAACGGCGTGCGCGTGTTCTTCTCGACGCTCGCCATCGCCGACGACCTTATCTCCATCGCCGCCATCGCCATCTTCTACGGTCAGAGCCCCAATCCGTTTTGGTTGGGCGCCGCTGCGCTTGTGACCTGCGCGCTCGTGTGGCTCAACAAGACGCAGCATTACCGCCTTGCCCCGTATTCGGTACTGGGTCTGCTGTTGTGGTTCTGCATGTTCAAGAGCGGCGTACATGCCACGCTCGCCGGCGTCATCTTGGCCTTTACCATCCCGGCCAAGTGCGGCGTCAAGCTCGATAGCCTCACCGATTGGTTGGGCGAGTGCCTGCCGCTGCTTGATGACCGCTACGACGACGAGGCACACATCCTGGGCCAGCATGACTTTACCGTCTCGACCACCAGGGTCGAGCGCGTCATGCACCGCGTGACCCCGCCGCTCATCCGCATGGAGCGTCTGATCTCCACGCCGGTCAACTTTGTGATTCTGCCGATCTTTGCGTTCGTGAACGCACAGGTTCGCCTAGTGGGCGTGGACATGAGCACGCTGCTCACCGATCCGGTGACGCTCGGCGTGTACTTTGGCATGCTGCTGGGCAAGCCGATTGGTATCTTTGGCATGACGTTTGCCCTGGTTAAGTTTAGGGTCTGCGAGCTGCCGCATAACGTTAACTGGCACATGATTGCCGGTGTGGGCATTCTGGGCGGCATCGGCTTCACCATGTCGATCCTCATCAGCGGCCTTGCCTTCCCGACGGCCCAGTTTGAGGTCCTGGCCGCCAAGGCCGCCATCCTTGCCGGTTCGGTCACCGCTGCCGTGCTCGGTATGATCTACATGAGTGTGGTCTGCAAACACCCCGCGCCCAAAGACAAGTAAAAGCATATACAAGTTTGAAAACGCCGCCTGTGGACACCATCACAAGCGGCGTTTTAGTCAATGGGGACGTTCTTAAATGACTAGGTTTATTCCACCGTTCCGTAGACGGCGCCCCAGCCGTGGGCGGCCAAGGCGGAGTTGAGCTGGTCGCAAAGTGACTGGCGGTCGTAATAGCCGGGCGGTAGCAGGTTGACGATTTCCATGAGATCGGGCGCCAGGTCCAAGATTTCGGCTTGTACGATCAGATCCAGGCGGTCGATGGCGTGGCGGTCGTAAAACAGTCCGTCGACCAGGCGCTGCAGGTCGCCGAATTCCTCGGCCTGAAACGATCCGTACTCCATAGTGCCTCCTTGGGCGCCCCACGCCGGCATGCGCGGCGATTCGTAAATCATTGCGATGAACTTAATCTATCACGGCTTCATGCCGTTGCGGCGGTGGCGGTCTATACTTAGACGAACTGCAACGTCCCGCTTCGCGAAAGGTCGCACCCATGCAGACGATCTACCAGAAGATGGAAACCACCGAACTCGATGCCGCCATCGAGGCGCTCAAAGCCGAGGTCGCCGAGGTCAAGGCCAAGGGCCTGGCGCTCGACATGGCCCGCGGCAAGCCGTCGCCCTCCCAGGTGGACATCTCTCGACCCATGCTCGATATCCTCAATGCCGATGCCGATCTGCACGACGGCAACGTCGACTGCTCAAACTACGGTTGCTTTGAGGGCATTCCCTCTGCGCGCAAGCTGGCGGGGGAGTTCCTGGGTTGCCCTGCCGAGCAGACGCTCGTACTGGGTTCGTCGAGCCTTCTGATCGAGCACGATATCGCCGGCATGTTTTGGCGCTGCGGTTCGTGCGGCAGCGAGCCCTGGGAGGCTTACGAGGCCGCGCACGACGGCAAGAAAGTCAAGTTCCTGTGCCCTGTTCCCGGCTACGACCGTCACTTTGGCATCACCGCCGACCTGGGTATCGAGAATGTCCCCGTCGCGATGACCGACAACGGCCCCGACATGGACGAGGTCGAGCGTCTGGTTGCCGCCGACGACTCCATCAAGGGCATCTGGTGCGTGCCCAAGTATTCCAACCCCACGGGCATCACCTTTAGCGAGGACACCGTGCGTCGCCTGGTCGAGATGCCCACGGCCGCGCCCGATTTCAGCATCTTCTGGGACAACGCCTACTGCGTGCACGACCTGTACGACGAGACCGACGAGCTCGCAAACATCTTTGACCTCGCTCGCGCGGCGGGCACCGAGGACCGCGTGGTGGCCTTTGCCTCGACGTCCAAGATCACCTTCCCGGGCGCCGGCATCGGCTTTATCGGTGCGAGCCCCGCGGTTATCGCGGAGTTCTCCAAGCGCCTGAAGGCCGGCCTCATCAGCGCCGACAAGCTCAACCAGCTGCGTCACGTGCGTTTCCTTCCCACCATCGAGGCGGTCAAGGAGCACATGAAAAAGCATGCCGAGTTCCTGCGTCCGCGCTTTGAGGCCGTTGAGCGCAAGCTCACCGAGGGCCTGGGCGATACGGGCTGTGCCACCTGGACGCACCCCCGCGGCGGCTACTTTGTAAGCTTCGATGGTCCCGAGGGCTCGGCCCAGAAGGTCGCCGCGCTTTGCGCCGACTTGGGCGTCAAGCTCACGCCGGCTGGTGCCACCTGGCCTTATGGCAAGGACCCGCGCGACACCAACATCCGCATCGCGCCGAGCTATCCCACGGTCGAGGACCTGGAGGCCGCGCTCGATGTGCTGGTGCTGGCCGTTAAGCTTGTCGCTGCCGAGCTTGCGCGTGCCGAGCGCGCCTAACGCGTAGGGCCCCGCAAGTCCGCGCCTAGTACTATCCGCACTTTCGATACGTAAAGGAGCGTATACATGGATTTGGGTATTTCCACCAACCCCACGCCGGAGATCTACACCATTAAGGTAACCGGCGAGATCGATATCTCTAACGCCGATAGCCTGCGCAATGTTATCGACCTGGCGCTCGAGCAGCCCACTGAGGCCGTTGAGCTCGATTTTGCCCAGGTGAGCTACATCGATTCGACGGGCATTGGCGTGCTCGTGGGCGCCGCGCACCACGCGGTCGACCACGGCAAGCGCTTTAGCTGCACCAATGTGCAGCCCCAGGTGATGCGCGTGGTTCAGCTGTTGGGTGTCGACCAGGAGATTTCGATCACCGCTGCATAATCTTTGTCCCCAAAAGGGCGTGCCGTTTGGCATATGTTTGTGATGCGCTCGGACGTTTTGGCGTCCGGGCGCTATACTTGACCGAATGAATAGACGAGTTCCGGCCGAATGGCGCGGTGCGGGCTCGACTCACATCGAGCCTTGGAGGTATGTGTGTTTGGTATTGGAGAGGGTGAGCTCGCGATCATCGTGGTCTTCGGCTTTTTGCTGTTTGGCCCGGATAAGCTCCCGCAGATGGGCCGTACGATCGGCCGTGCCATCCGTCAGTTCCGCGAGACGCAGGAAAAGATGACGGCCGTTGTTCAGTCCGAGATCATCGACCCGGTAAGCGAGGCCGCGTCGGCCCCGGTCAAGCCCAAGAAGGCTGCCGTCGATGATGATTCCGATGCGGACGAGGATGCCGTCGAGACGGCTGCGCCCGCAAAGAAGGAGACCTTTGCCGAGCGCCGTGCCCGCCTTGCCGCCGAGAAGGCCGCAAGCGAGGGTACCACCGAGGAGCCTGAGGCCGAGGGTGCCGAGCCCGCCAAGGCCGAGCCTGCTGCCGCCGAGCCCGAACCTGCTGCAGAGCCGGAGCCCGGGCCCGAGCCGGCAGAGCCCACGACGGCCGATCTCTACGCCCGTCGTCCCCGCAAGCGCAAGGCCGTCGTCGACCAGCTCGCTCGCGAGCTCGAGGCCGAGGACGACACCGTTGCCGCCGACGCCCCGAAGGGAGGCGATGAGTAATGCCTATCGGACCTGCGCGTATGCCGCTCTTTGATCACCTGGGAGAGCTCCGTCGCCGCCTGACCATCGTGGTCGTGTCGGTGTTTGCCGCCGCCATCGTGCTGTATTTCGCCACGCCTGTGGTGCTCGACATTCTGGAAGACCCCATTCGCTCCTTTGTGCCGGACGGTAAGTTTTACATCACCACCACGCTCGGCGGCTTTGGCTTGCGCTTCTCGTTGGCCATCAAGATGGCCGTTGTCATGTGCACGCCCATGATCATCTGGCAGATTCTGGCGTTTTTCCTGCCGGCGCTTCGCCCCAACGAACGCAAGTGGGTCGTGCCCACGGTACTCGCCTCGACGGTGCTGTTCTTCCTGGGCGCCATCTTTTGCTACTTCATCATCATTCCCGCGGGCTTTGAGTGGCTCATCGGCGAGACCTCGGCCGTTGCTACGGCGCTGCCCGATCTGGAGAACTACGTCAACATGGAGCTGCTCTTTATGATCGGCTTTGGCGTGGCGTTTGAGCTGCCGCTCATCATCTTCTACCTGTCCGTCTTCCACATCGTGTCCTACGCTGCTTTCCGCGGTGCCTGGCGTTATGTATACGTTGGCCTGCTTGTGGGCTCGGCTGTGATTACGCCCGACGGCTCGCCCGTTACGTTGGGCCTCATGTATGGTGCCCTGCTCTCGCTCTACGAGATTTCGCTTGCCATCGCCCGTGTGGTCATTACCGCGCGCGAGGGCAAGGAGGGCTTGTTTGTGAGCCGTCTGGACCTGTTTTCGGACGACGAAGAGGACGACGAGGAGTAAATCGGTATGCACGAGGTTGGCATTGTCAACGGCATACTCGATACAGTGATTCGCGCGGCGCGTGGGGCGGGGGCCTTGCGCGCCGTTTTGGTAACGCTGCGCATCGGGGATATGACCGAGGTCGTGCGCGAGGCACTCGACTTTGCGTGGGAGACATTTCGCGACGAGGACCCGCTCACGCGCGGCTGCGAGCTTGCCGTGGAGGAGGTCCATCCACAAAGCGAGTGTCTGGACTGCGGCGAGGTCTTCGATCACGACCGTTTCCATTGCCGCTGCCCTCAATGTGGCGGCGCCAACGTGCGCCTGCTGCACGGCCGCGAACTCGACATCGCCAGTATCGAAATCGAAACCCCCGACGATTAACCCGCCAGCCACTGGGGACGGGGTATAAATGGTAGAAGTAAGGAGCGCCGAGTATGGCCGAGAAAACGATTGATATCGCGTCGCCGATCCTGTCGCGCAATGAGCGCCTGGCAGATCAGCTGCGACAGCGATTTAAAGAGACAAACACCTATGTGATCAATGTCTTGTCGAGCCCCGGCTCGGGTAAGACAACAACGATTCTGGGCACCAACGAGCGCCTGCGCGACAAGGTCGGCTTGCGCTGCGCCGTCATCGAAGGCGATATCGCCTCGGACGTCGACGCCATCACCATGAAGGAAGCCGGCATGCCCGCCATCCAGATCAACACGGGCGGCCTGTGCCACCTCGAGGGTAACATGATCATGGAGGCCGTTGATGCCTTCGACCAGGCTGTGGGTCTGGAAAACATCGACGTCATCTTTATCGAAAACGTGGGTAACCTGGTCTGCCCAGTCGACTTTGACCTGGGCGAGAACCTGTCCATAATGATCCTCTCGGTGCCCGAGGGCGACGACAAGCCCATCAAGTACCCGGGCATCTTCCAGCACGCCGGCGCACAGCTGCTCAACAAGGTCGATGTGGCCGCGGCTTTCGATTTTGACATGGATAGGTATACTAAGACACTCGATGACCTCAATCCGCAGGCGCCGCGGTTTGCCGTGAGCGCGCGCAAGGGCGAGGGCATGGATGCCTGGTGCGATTGGCTCATCGGGCAGATTGAGCAAGCAAGGGCGTAAGTCGGCCGCCATACGGGCGGGCGTAGCCGCAGAGATACGAGATAGGAGCCTCTTTTGAAGCTCATCATCGCCGAGAAAAACGACGCCGCGCGTCAGATCGCCGAGCGTCTGTCCACGGGTAAGCCCAAAAAGGACAAGGTGTACAACACCGCCATCTACCGTTTTGAGTGGAAGGGCGAGGAGTGCGTGACGATCGGCCTTGCCGGTCACATCCTCGCGCCCGATTTTTGTGACAGCGTGCTGTTCGATAAAAAGCTGGGCTGGTATTCGGTCACCGAGGACGGCGAGATGCTGCCGGCCGACATACCCGATGGCCTGGCACGTCCGCCCTACGACACCAAGCGCAAGCCGTTTCTTGCCGATGGCATCTCCATCAAGGGCTGGAAGCTCGAGAGCCTGCCCTATCTCACCTGGGCGCCCGTCATTAAGCTACCGGCCGAGAAGGAGCTCATTCGTTCGCTCAAGAACCTTGCCAAGAAGTCCGACAGCGTCATCATCGCTACGGACTTCGATCGCGAGGGCGAGCTGATCGGTTCGGACGCCCTCAACAAGGTGCGCGAGGTTGCGCCCGACCTGCCGGTCGCCCGCGCCCAGTATTCTTCGTTTACCAAGGCCGAGATCACGCAGGCCTTCGATAATCTCGTCTCGCTCGACCAGAACCTGGCCGACGCCGGCGAGAGCCGTCAGCACATCGACCTCATCTGGGGCGCGGTGCTCACGCGCTACCTAACACTCGCCAAGTTTGGCGGTTTTGGCAACGTGCGTTCCGCCGGCCGCGTGCAGACGCCGACGCTTGCCCTGGTGGTCGAGCGCGAGCGCGAGCGCATGGCGTTTGTGCCCGAGGACTATTGGCAGATCCGTGGCATGGGCGCCGCGCAGGGTGCTGCCGAGGACGACCGCTTTAAGATTGCGCACAAGACGGCACGCTTTACCGACAAGGATGCTGCCGAGACAGCGTACGGCCACGTTGACGGCGCTACGACGGCGACCGTTGCCGCGGTGACCAAGCGCTCGCGTAAGCAGCAGCCGCCCACGCCGTTTGCGACCACCTCGCTGCAGGCTGCCGCCGCGGCCGAGGGCATCTCGCCTGCGCGTACCATGCGCATCGCCGAGTCCCTCTACATGGCGGGCCTCATCAGCTACCCGCGTGTCGACAATACCGTGTACCCTGCGACGCTCGACCTGGGCGCCGTGGTGAGCGACCTGGCAAAGATCAACCCGGCGCTGGCGCCCGTGTGCAAAAAGGTGCTCGCCGGTCCCATGAAGCCCACGCGCGGCAAGGTCGAGACCACCGACCACCCGCCTATCTATCCCACGGGCGAGGGCGATCCGTCCGCGCTCGACGGTGGCCAGCGCAAGCTCTACGACCTCATCGCCCGTCGCTTCCTGGCAACGCTCATGGGTCCCGCGACCATCGAGAACACCAAGCTCGAGCTCGACGTCAATGGTGAGCCGTTCGTGGCTTCGGGCGATGTGCTCGTGACCCCGGGTTTCCGCGAGGCGTATCCGTATGGACTCAAGCGCGACGAGCAGATGCCGCCGCTGGAGCAGGGCGATACGGTCGACGTGTTCGACATTAAGCTCGAGGCCAAGCAGACCGAGCCGCCCGCACGCTACAGCCAGGGCAAGCTCGTGCAGGAGATGGAAAAGCGCGGCCTGGGCACCAAGTCCACGCGCGCGAGCATCATCGAGCGTCTGTACGCCGTGCGCTACCTTAAAAACGATCCCGTGGAGCCGAGCCAGCTGGGTATCGCCATCATCGACGCACTGTCCCAGTTTGCCCCGCGCATCACGAGCCCCGATATGACCAGCGAGCTCGACGGCGACATGACCCGCGTGGAACGCGGCGAGGACACCGAAGAGCATGTCGTGACGCACTCGCGCGCGCTGCTGGCCGGCGTGCTCGACGAGCTGCTCAAGCATACGCAGGAGCTGGGCGATGCCATCAGCGACGCCGTCACGGCCGATGCGCGCGTGGGTGCCTGCCCCAAGTGCGGCAAGGACTTGGTTATGAAGACGAGTGCCAAGACCCGCGGCAGCTTTATCGGCTGCATGGGCTGGCCCGACTGCGACGTGACCTATCCGGTGCCGAGCGGCGTCAAGGTGAGCCCGCTCGAGGGCGAGGCTGCTGTGTGCCCCGAATGCGGTGCGCCGCGCATTAAGTGCCAGCCGTTCCGCCAAAAGGCTTTCGAGATCTGCGTGAACCCCACATGCCCCACCAACTACGAGCCTGACCTTAAGGTGGGCGAGTGCAAGGTGTGCGCCGAGGCAGGACGCCATGGCGACCTGATCGCACACAAGAGCGAGAAGAGCGGCAAGCGCTTTATCCGCTGCACCAACTATGACGACTGCGGCGTGAGCTATCCGCTGCCGGCGCGTGGCAAGCTCGAGGCGACGGGCGAGACCTGCCCCGAGTGCGGCGCCCCCATCGTGGTGGTCAACACCGCGCGCGGCCCGTGGCGCATCTGCGTGAACATGGACTGCCCGACCAAGGAGAAGAAGCCCACCCGCGGTCGCAAGACTGCGACCAAGGCGACCACGGCGAAGAAAACCACGGCAGCAAAGAAGACTGCTGCCAAGAAGACGACGGCGAAAAAGACGACGTCCAAGAAATCGACCACCAAGAAGGCAGCCGCCGACAAGTAGCGGTGCAGCCGAAACATTGCCCAAAACAAAAACGAGCGAGGGTCCCATGACCCCCGCTCGTTTTTTGCGTAGTCATTGGGGACGTTCTTGAATGACTAGTCGTTTAAGAACGTCGCATGCGACTAGTTCACCTCGACGGGCTTGGCGCCGGGATAGCGGTCCTCAAAGTCCTGACGGTACTTGTTGCTGTTGGTCCCCGGCTCGTTGTCGCGTGCCAGCGGCGTCACGATTTCGTCCTTATGGTCCGCGGGCTTTGCGTACTTTAGGCTGATCTCCCAGGCATCGCAGATCGCGTCGATGCGGTTGTCCAGGTCGTCATACAGGGCAACGATGTCTTTCCAGGAACTGTAGTTCTTAGAGCTCATGGGGACGTCCAGGTCCTCGACGATATCGTAGTACTGCTCGATGGTGTCTTCCGTGCGCTCGGCGACGTCGGCGAGATTTTGACGGGTGGTACGGTCCTCTTCCAGATAGCTGCCATTGAAGGCCTGCGCGCAGGCGCGGACCTGGCTATCGAGATCTTCGAGCAGGTCGTAGTATTCGCTCAGGCGACGGTAGAGGTTTTGCTCGGAGAGGGTCGCTTCGCCGCCATCATCGTCGTCATCGTCAAAAAGGCTATTGGGGTCGTCGAGGGGCTTGAGGTCATCATCGTCAACATCATGGTGCAGCTTAGTAATCTCGGCAGTCGTTTGCGTGGCGGCATTGTCGAAAGGCTTGATCACAAAGAAAACGACCAGGGCGATGATGATTGCCACCAGCACAACGATAACGGCGATAAGCGCCTTGGTGCTGCTCTTTTTGGCGGCGGGGGCCTGCGGTGAATCAGGCGCGTACGTAGATGCCGGTTGCTGTTGGGGCGGGGTGTCCGCGACGGGTATGCGCTGCGTCGTTTCGACCGCTGCGGGGCTGGCGGCGGGGTCGGGGCGATAGGCGAGGGGGTCGTCCGGCTTAGCTTGCGGCGTATCGAGGAAGTCGGTCTGCTCAAACGCGGGTTGGCCATTGCTTGCGGTTGTCTGCTCAACGGGTGCACCGCATGAGGTGCAGAACTTGGCATCATCTGCAAGAAGTTTGCCGCACGAGGCGCAATACCGAGACATTGCCACTCCTTTCGCCACATTTCAAATCAATACGACGATTATACCCAGCGCTCAAAATTCCCCATCATAAGTTGCGGTGAAATAGGGACTGATGGGGGTGCGGACAGAAAGTTGGACCGCGGGGCGGTCCGGACTGGAGGTTCGCATGTACAGCAGGGAGAAGGTCGAGCTCTTCCTCCTGGCGACGGAGGACGGCATGGGGCCCACCGCCGCCGCGGAGTTCGCGGGGGTCACGGTGAGCGCGGCCAAGAAGTGGGCGACGGGCCACCTCCCGCGCAGCTACACCGGCGGGGGCTGTAGAATCGTGGCGAGGGAACCGCCACGGAAGGAGGCCAGCTTGGGCCCCGACAAGTCGATCTACGCCCCGCCCGCGACCGGCCCGCTCGCCGGGCTCAACGAGGACCAGATAGAGAACCTGCTGCTCAGGGCGGTGTTGGCCGACCTAAAAGCGGAAGGGTGGGACCCGGCTTCGATCTCGAACAGGAGCAAGTGCGAGCTCGGCGAGAGATTGAGGCGGGCGACCGCCCTGCCCCTCCGCTCGATCACAGGTTTCTTGAGGATATCGAAGAGCTCCTATGAGTACTGGAGGCCCCGCGTCGCCGCGCCGCGCGACCGCGACGCCGACATACGCGATCGCGTGGTGCGCATCTTCCGCGAGGGCTCGGGGTGCTGGGGGTACCGCACCGTCTGGGCGCGCCTGCGCCGCGAGGGCGTCCGCGCCAGCGAGAAGCGCGTGGCCCGCGTGATGCGCGAGGAGGGCCTCGAGGTCGTCTACAACAAGAGGCGCGCCCGGGGCTACAGCTCCTACGCCGGCGAGGTCTCCAAGGCGCCGGAGAACCTCGTGAACAGGAATTTCCACGCCGACGAGCCCAACCGGCTGTGGCTCACCGACATCACCGAGTTCAGGCTCCCGGGCGGCGAGAAGGTCTACCTGAGCCCGGTCATCGACTGCTTCGACGGGATGCCCGTCGCCTGGTCGATCGGGCTGCACCCCGACAAGCGCCTCGCGAACTCGAGCCTGCTCAAGGCCTGCGCGGCGAGGCCGGCGGGCGCGCGCACGACGATCCACTCGGACCGGGGCGGCCACTACCGCTGGCCGGAGTGGATCGGGATCTGCGAGGAGAACGGCCTGGTCAGGAGCATGTCAGCGAAGGGCTGCAGCCCGGACAACTCGGCCTGCGAGGGCTTCTTCGGCCGCCTCAAGAACGAGTTCTTCCGCTACAGGGACTGGGAGGGCGTGACGGCCGAGGAGTTCATGGGGAGGCTCGAGGCCTACCTCGTGTACTATCGGGACGGGCGCATCAAGAAGTCCCTCGAGTGGCTGAGCCCGATGGAGTACCGCAGGAAGCTTGGATACGCCTAGGCGCGGTCCAAGAAATCGTCCGCACCCCCGATTGAAGCTCTGAGACCGCCAAACAGTCCCTATTTCACCGCAACTTTAGAACGTCCCCAATGACTAGGTCCGATTTGGGGCGCGCCTGCCCCTGGGGTATCATGGCTTGGTTGATATATCTGCATTTACGCGCCTTGTAGGAAGGGGCTGCGCCCATGGCTTTTGAGCCCGCTCAACATAGCTTTATCACGCTCGAGGGCGTCGACGGCGCCGGCAAGTCCACGCAGGCGCGTCTGCTTGCCCGCGCGCTCGAACTCGCTGGCTACCGGGTTGTGAGCCTGCGCGAGCCGGGCGGTACCGCCATCAGCGAAAAGATCCGTGCTCTGCTGCTCGACCCCGCCAATACGGCGATGGGAGACACCTGCGAGTTGCTGCTCTACGAGGCGGCGCGTGCCCAGTTGGTGCACGAGGTCATAGCTCCCGCCCTCGCGGCCGGCAAGGTAGTCCTGTGCGATCGCTTCTACGACTCCACGACCTGCTACCAGGCGTTTGCCGATGGCCTCGACCGTCAGATGGTACGCGATGCCAACAACCTGGCTGTCGCCGGTACGCATCCGGCGCTCACGCTCGTCTACCACATCACGCCCGAGCAGGCGGCGCTGCGCATGGCAGCTCGTGGTGCGGCAGATCGCATGGAGGCAAAAGGCATAGCCTTCCAAGAGCGCGTTTACCAGGGATTTTGCGCCATTGCTGCCGAGGAGCCAAACCGCGTAAAGCTCATCGACGCCACTGCGACCGTCGAGGAAGTCTTCGAGAAGACGGTCGAGCAGATTCGCGCGTACGGTCTCGACATTCCGCAAGATGCTGTCGCCGCCGCGCTTGCCAAGGAGGCCGAGTAACGTGGCCCCCGCTCAGGCAAGCCTGCTGGCCAAGCTCGACACCCAAGAGCGCGTTCGCGATTTTTTGACCAACGCCGTCGCCAGCGGCCGCGCATCGCACGCCTACCTGTTTTTGGGCGCTCCCGGTGCCGGCAAGCTCGATGCCGCATGGGCGCTCGCCCAGGCCTTCCTGTGCGAGCAGGACGGCTGCGGAGCATGCGACAGCTGCGTACGCGTTGCTCGGCATACGCATCCTGACGTGCACTATTACACGCCCGAGAGCGCCACAGGCTACCTCATTGCCCAGACCCGCGAGCTGCTCGATGACGTGCCGCTGGCGCCCATCCGTGCCAAGGCCAAGGTCTACATCATCGATCGTGCCGAGCAACTGCGCGCTAACACCGCCAACGCGCTGCTCAAGACACTCGAGGAGCCGCCCGAGGGCGTTATGTTCATCTTGTTGGGCACCTCGGCAGACGTGATGTTGCCCACCATCGTGAGCCGCTGTCAGTGCGTGCCGTTTCGGCTGGTGTCGCCCACCGTGGCCGCGCAGGCCGTGAGCCGCGCGACGGGTCAGGATCTCGCGCGTTGCCGCATGGCGGTCGCCGTGGCGGGAAGCCCCACACGCGGCATCGAGTTCCTTAAGAGTGCCGAGCGCCAGGATGCTCGCCGCCAAATGGTCCGCGCCATCGATTCGCTCATCGCTGCCGACGAGGCTGATGTGCTCAGCCGCGCCAAGTCGCTCATCGTCGCCGTTAAGGCGCCGCTCGCCGAGGTCAAGTCCACACAGGAAAAGGTGCTCGAGCAAAACGCCGACTACCTGTCGCGTGGAGCATTGAAGCAGCTTGAGGACCGCAACAAGCGCGAACTCAACGCGCGCGAGCGTTCGGGTATCATGGAAGCGCTGGCGAGCGCGCGGACGCTCATGCGCGACGTGCTGCTGACACTTCAGGACGAGGCGGCCGACGTCGTGAACGAAGACGTGCGCGACACGATCGGGCGGCTTGCCGCCGCGACGAATGTTGCGGGTGCCACCCGGGCGCTCGAGGCGGTCGCGACCGCCGAGCGCAACATCGCCAGAAACGTTACTCCCCAGCTGGCCATCGAGGTCATGCTGTTCGATATCAGGAAGGCACTGAAATGCCGTTAGTCGTACCCGTTAAGTTTACCTACGCCTCGCGCGACCTGTGGTTTGATCCGCAGGATCTGGATATCCTCGAGGCCGATTATGCCATTTGCTCCACCGAGCGCGGAACCGAGATCGGC
Source organism: Coriobacteriaceae bacterium (assembly GCA_025757745.1). Taxonomy (NCBI): domain Bacteria; kingdom Bacillati; phylum Actinomycetota; class Coriobacteriia; order Coriobacteriales; family Coriobacteriaceae; species Coriobacteriaceae bacterium. The sequence continues at coordinate 2,038,171 of CP107217.1, read as the reverse complement.
CTGGTCACGGCCGATCCCTTCGAGGTGCCGCAAGATGAGATCGGCCAGCCGCTCAAGCCCGTGCTGCGCGTGGCGAGCGACATCGACCTGCAGCTTGCCGACGACCTGGCCATCCAGGGCGACGAGGCCATGGTCGATTTCCGTCGTCTGGTCAAAGAGCTCGACCTCGAGATGAAGCCGGTCGGCGTCGAGTACCTGTTTGGCGGCGAGAAGGCTGTGTTCTACTTTGCGGCCGAGGAGCGCGTCGATTTCCGTCAGCTCGTCAAGGACCTGTCCTCGACGCTGCACATTCGCGTCGACATGCGCCAGATCGGCGTGCGCGACGAGACCCGCCTGGTGGGCGGCTATGCCCAGTGCGGCCAGGAGCTCTGCTGCACGCGCTTTGGCGGACAGTTTGAGCCGGTTTCGATCCGCATGGCAAAGGAGCAGGACCTGCCGCTCAACTCGTCCAAGATTAGTGGCGTCTGCGGCCGCCTGATGTGCTGCCTGCGCTACGAGTTCGAGGCGTACAAGGACTTTAAGAGCCGCGCGCCCAAAAAGAAGACGCTTATCGATACGCCGCTTGGCAAGGCGCGCATCCAGGAATATGACACGCCGCGTGAGCAGCTGGTGCTGCGCCTGGAGAACGGCAAAGTCTTTAAGGTCAACCTGGCCGATATGACGTGCTCGGAGGGTTGCAAAAAGAAGGCCGCCGAGCAGGGCTGCAACTGCCGCCCCGACTGCGTGACGCGCGACGTGCTCGAGCGCATCGAGTCGCCCGAGATGCGTCTGGCGCTCATGGAACTCGATCGCGAAAACGGCGTCGACGTGGGCGATGGCCTGTCGAGCGCCGATCGTCTGGCCGGCACATCGATGCCCAAGCGCCGTCGTCGCGATGCCGAATCCGATGCTCGCACCGCTCAGGGCCAGGGCGAGGGCCGTGGCCGTGGAAAGGGCCGCGGCAAGGCCGAGGCGCCCGAGACCGAGGGAGCAGCCGATGGCCGTCGCCGCCGCAAGCGCACGGCGTCCGTCGACAATGGCGAGGCCGCGGGTAAGAACGCTTCCCGCGAGCGCGAGGCTCAGCAGCCCCAGCAGCAAAATCGCGGCGGTGGCATGAACCCCACGCGCCGTCGTCGCCGTCACCTGTCGAGCGAGGAGCGCGAGGACGCCTTCCGCGCCGCAGCTGCTCGCGAGGCCGGTGCCGCTCCCAAGGGCGCCTCGGCCTCCGACGCGCCTGCCGACAAGGCTGGCAAGCCGCGTGGCGAGGAGGAGCGCGCGTCACGTCCGCGTCGTCGCCATTCCTCGGGCGCGCAGCAGAAACCCTCGATTCCTTCTGTGGCCGATCAGGTTTCGGATGGCGAAGTCAAGGTCACGCGCCGTCGCCCCGGCGATGGCGGAGGAGCTGCCGCCAAGGCTTCGCACGGCGGCGCTCGCGACGAGTGCGAACCGCGTGAGGATCGCGGCGGCGAGGGCTCGACCGACCAGGGTCAAAAGCGTCGCCGTCGCCGTCGCTCCCGCAAGCCGCGCCAGGACGGTGGCGAAGGCTCGACCCGCACCTCGTCCGTACCGCAACCGCCTGCCGGCGAATAACGTCCGTAAGCGGATGTAACCCGCCTGACCCCAGCACCTCTGGGTATCATGGCTCTACACCGACAACCCTCCCTTCGCCTTCGCGTAGGGAGGGTTGTGTCATGAAGAGACATCTGAACGTATTGACTCGCTTGCAGGGCGCAGGCGTCCTACCGTTTGCGGACGAATTGCTACCGCTTGCCGAGCGCGCGACGTATGAGGCGCTCGAGGCGTTGTCGCCCACGCGATGCGCTGGCTGCGAGCGTTCCGGTGCGCTGATCTGCCAGGATTGTCTGGCATCGCTCGCGCTCATCGATCCGTGTCATAGTTGCATCCGATGCGGCGCCCCGTTTGGGGATTTGCTGTGTACCGAGTGCTCGGTCGAGGGCACGTCTTCGGCAATGGCCGAGGCGCTCGATCGCTGCCTGGCGTGTGCCGTCTATGCACATCCGCTGCCGCGCATCATCAAGGCGTACAAGGATGCGGGCGAGCGCCGTCTGGCACCGTATCTGGCGGAGTTGCTCTACGACACTGCCTTGCATGCCCAGGTGGCAGCATCCGATCGCTACGGCGGTGTGTTGTCCGGTGCGGACGCGGTGGTGTTTGTGCCCGCGACTGCGGCGGCGTTTCGGCGGCGTGGATTCGACCATATGGAAGCAATCGCGCGCTCGTTTTGCGATCTTTCGGGTGTCCCGTTGCTGGACGCCCTGGTCAAATACGGTCATGGTGACCAGCGAGAGCTCGGCCGCGATGAGCGCCGGGAGCATGCCCGGGGCATGTACGAGACGGTCGAGGATGTGCGCGGCCGCCGTCTGCTGCTCATCGATGATGTCATTACCACGGGCGCGACCATGGCAGCAGCCTCGGCGGAGCTCAGGCGTGCCGGCGCCGCAGCAGTCGATGGCCTCGCTATCGCACGCGTTTGGTAGGGGATGGTTTTGTGGCAGTGAAGATAGCGCGGCGCATCGAGCCGACAAGCGAGCAACTGGCGGCCTCCGTAGTCCTGACCGGTGCCTCGGCGCTGCGCATGATGCGCGCCGAGCGCCGACAAATGGGTTACATCAGCTGGAGAGACCTCGATCCCGATGAAGAGCGCCGTGTGCTGCATACATCGTCTCCCTCGGCCGAGGACATTTATCTTCCCGATTTGGTGCGGATCGGGGCCGTGAGTGGCGAGGTCCAAGAAGACTTGTGCCTGCTGGTGGGGTCGGCGAAGCAGCGTCGCCGCATGCCTGGTGCAAGCTGGTCCGTTTGTTCTACAGACCTGCCGGACGCCTCGATTTTGGAGGTGGAGCCGGGGGTGTACAGCTTGTCTCCCGAGGCCCTCTGTGCCGCCGTTGCGTGCGAAGTCGGCTGTATCCAGGCATTTGCCCTGGCTCAGGAGCTGTGCTCCAAGATTTCGCTGAGCGATCGCGGGCAGTATCTGCCCCCTTACAGCTCGCCTACCGTGAACAGGCTTGCAAAGGATAAGGACCAGCCGTCAGATGTGGGCTACTTTGAGGTCGAGCCAGTGCTGACGCCCGATCGCCTGGCAGATTACCTTGCGGCATGCAAGGGGAGCGCGGCCAAGCAGCTGCGGCGGTTGTGCCCCTTTCTGTCGGAAAACCTGCGCTCACCCATGGAATGCATCATGCTTGCCATGTTTTCGCTTCCGTTTTCTTATGGCGGATTTGCCTGCGGTCCCTTTAAGACCGACCACAAGATCGAGTTCAACGACCGTGCGCAGGCGATCTCGGGGATGCCGTATGCGGTTTGCGATGCCTATCAGGAAGCAGCTCGGTTTGACCTGGAATACAACGGTGAGCAGGGCCATTCGTCTCGCGGCGGGCGCATTCACGATGAAAAACGCAATACGGGTTTGGCGTCCATGGGAATCGAGGTCGCGACGGTCAACAACGAGATGCTCTGCGACATGGAAGCGATGGAAGCGCTCGCATGGCGCATCCACCAGCGTATGGGTAAACGATATCAGAATCGTGTAGAGGCTCGTCGAAAGAGGCAAGATGCTCTGCTGAATACGCTCCGAGCGTGCTTTGGGCTCAAGCCGGCGTAAAACTATGGCTTTATAGGGGGTCTGTTTATATGCCCTGTGCAAAAAACGGCAAATATGAGTACTGTTACTAGATTAGTGACAGCAAAAATAAAGAAACTTGGGCCGAAAAACTGGATTCAGCGAAGAGATAATAAACGAATGTGGAATATCTTGGCGCCAAGCGGGCTGTGCGGAACTCAAAAAGGGCTCGTGGGGCGGAAATACGCTGCTACTAAATTGGTAGCAGTACTCATATTTGCCGTTTTTTGCACACGGCACCCTGAGACGGGTGCCCCGGGGCTCCCCGTGGGGGAGCTCCGGGCTTCATGGGGGCACGAATGGTCCGCCCCGACCTGCGAAATCTGTGCTCGCGATGCGAATAACGTCCCTAACCTTAAACTATAGCTTGAACTTAGCTATAATGCGCTACGTTCCTGCCAGGCTGTGGTTGCGGACGGACGAAATGCCCATCCTAGTCCAAGACAGACGCGGTCAAAGGGATCCACGTAAGCGACCGCGTGCGCGCGGCGCGATCATGGCGCGTCCTAGATGTAAGCCGCACCGTCCGTTCTACTTTCTTTGGGGCAATACCGCCTCGCGGGCGAGCGGGCCAGTCGTGAAGGTGGCTGCGGCCTCCCGAGCAAACGCCCCGGTGCGCAAGTGTGGGGTCAAATACCAGGTCAGCTGGTGGGAACAACCCGATATTCCGTGCAGGGCACGGATTGTATACGACACAGAAGGCAGGGTAGTGGACATGGTGAGGGGCAGCTTGATGCATGCGGCTCGGTTAGGTGCTGGGACCGCGGTGGTCATTGCCGTTTTGGGCCTGAGTGGATGTGCGTTCAATCCACTGTCCACGTTCACGACGCCCACGATCGACCAGATCGAGCGCGAGACCGTTACCCCCACGGTATCGGACGATGCCCTAGTCACGCCGGGAACCCTGACGGTCGCCCTCGATACTTCCGATGCCCCGCAAGCCATGCAGGATGCCGACGGAAACCTCACGGGCTATGCGGTCGATGCCGCTCGTGCCCTTGCATGCCGCATGGGTCTCAAAGTCGCCTTTGTCGATGCGTCCTCGGCCGATTCCGCGCTCAGCGATAAAAAGGCCGACATCTTTATTGGCGACGCCAGGTCTACGGACGGCGATATCAGCTCACTTGGCACCTGTCTGTACGACGCCCCCGCCGTATTCGGCAAGAGCAGTGACGGCGAGTCGCTGAGCGTTTCCACCGAAACGCTTAACACCGCTACCCTGGGCGTTCAGACCTCCTCGGCCTCGCAGGAGGCGCTCGCCAAGCAAAGCATCACCGCCAACCAAAAGACCTTCTCCAACATCAATGAGTGCTTTGAGGCGCTCGAGTCGGGCGAGGTCGATTACGTGATCTGTGATTCCACGGCTGGTGGCTACCTCGCGCGTCTGATGAGCCAGATCTCCTATGTCGGTACGCTCGAGGCGCCCTCCACGCTTGGCGTCGCAGGCCTAAGCTCTAACGATGAGCTGTGCCGTGCCGCGAGCGATGCCCTCGATGGCATCACGGTCGATGGCACGCTCGAGGCAGTCCACTGCGTCTGGTACGGACAGATGCCCTATGACCTTACCGCCAAGACTGTTTCGGGGGCCAATGTGCAGGCATCCGACTCCACGTCCAACGAGACCGAGTCCTCCGATGGCGACGCCTCTGATAACAACGGCGACAGTCCGTCGTCTAGCCAGGAGGGCGCCATCACCGACGATGACATCAACAAGCTCAATAGCTAGTTATTGGTAGGGGTGGCGTCTGCCATACACCGAACAAGGCGCTTCTTCACGGTTTCAACACGCATGGCCGGGTCTCCCAAATAGGGGAGCCCGGCTTTTCTATTTTGGTAAAACTAGCAGGTCAAAGCTAATTTCCAGGAGAAAAATTAACTCCGTCGACGCCTTCCTATAGCGCACTTTGCCACGGAAAAGTGCGAGACTTCGGTATGCGGTATCAAGCAGTCGTTATTCGGGTCTTTGGGAATTCGCGTGATTAAATGCACGGCAATGGGTACATAGCCAGTACGGTAAGTCCCCGAGGCAGATTGGAGCCACGTATGGATATCAAGGTTTCTGGACGCAAGACGACGGTAACCGATGCTCTGCGTGCGCATGTGGATGAGAAAATCGGCGAGGCGCTCAAGGTTTTCGACATCGAGCCCATGACAGTCGACGTCGTGCTTCGTTATGAGAAGAACCCCTCGAACCCCAACCCGGCAATCGTCGAGGTCACGGTTCGTGTCCGCGGTTCTGTGATTCGCGTTGCCGAGCACGGCGCAGATATGTATGCCGCCATCGATCTCTCCGCCGATAAGGTCACCCGCCAGCTGCGCAAGTTCAAGACCAAGGTCGTGGACAACCGCCAGGGTGGTGCCAGTGCCGCGGATGTCGCGCCGGTCGAGCGCGTCGAGGATCTGGCCGACCTGCTGCTGCCCGAGGAAGAGGACGATCTGCTCGTCCGCGAGAAGGTTATCGACGTCACCCCGATGACCGAGGAGCAGGCGCTGGTGCAGACCGATCTGCTGGGCCACGACTTCTACGTGTTCGAGAACGCGACGACCGGTCTCATCAATGTGGTGTATCACCGTAAGAATGGTGGATATGGCATCATCAAGCCCCGCATCGAAACACTTGACGAGTAAAATACGTTAACTTGCATGAGTTAACGGTTGGCGGCCATCCCATGCGGGTGGCCGCCTTTTTACGTAAGGAGTCGCTTTGATGGACAAGGCCGCATCCGCCGGTCATTCGAACCGTTGCCGCATCGTCGTCGATACCTGCTGCGACTTTAGCCCCGAGGTCGCCGCGAACCTTGATGTCGATATCCTGGGTTTCCCTTTCATTATCGATGGCGAGGAGCGCACAGACGACATCTGGTCGAGCATGAGCCCTAAGGAGTTCTACGACCGCATGCGCGCCGGTGCCCGCGTGTCCACCTCGGCTGTGTCGCTCGGTCGCTATATCGAGTTTTTTACCGAGTGCGCCAAAGAGGGCACGCCCACGGTCTACCTGTGCTTTACCTCGGCGCTGTCGTCGAGCTACAACTCCGCGTGCCAGGCGGCAGATGTCGTGCGCGCCGAGTATCCCAACTTTGAGCTCTACGTGGTCGACAACGCTCTGCCCTGCGCGGCCGGTGCGCTCTTGGCGCTCGAGGCCGTGCGCCAGCGTTCGGCGGGACTGACCGCCAAGCAGCTGGTCGATTGGGCAAACGAGGCAAAGACCTACGTGCACGGCTACTTTACGCTCGAGAGCTTCGACGCACTGGCTGCCGGTGGCCGCATTCCTCCCGCGGCGGCGCAGCTCACGGCAAAGCTCGACGTCAAGCCCGAGCTCTCCTACGACCTGGCCGGCTCGCTGTCGCTGATCGGCGTCAACCGCGGCCGCAAGAAGGCGCTCAAGTCCATCCTCAAGTCGTTCCGCGAGAACTACGTGCCCGATCGCACCATGCCCATCGCCATCATGACGGCCGATGCCGAAAAGGATGGCGACTGGCTCGAAGCCGCCATCCGCAAGGAGGAGGGTTGCGCCGACGTCACGATCATTCGCGGCTCCGTGGGTCCCACCATCGGCTCGCACGTGGGCCCCGGCATGGTGGGCTGCGCGTTTTGGGGTAAGAACCGCGCCGACAAGGCGTCGCTTTCCGACCGTATCGCCCGCCGCGTGCGCGGTCAGTAGGCAAGCGCTGCGTCCGTAATCGCCCTCGACTCACAGCCCAAACGCTGGCACCGAGTATTCAACCTGGTAACAACACCCAACCCAAAAGGAAAGGTTTCATGGCAAACAAGCTCTCCGTCGCATTTATCGGCACCGGAATCATGGGTGCCCCCATCGCCGGCCACATTCTGGACGCCGGCTATCCCGTCACGGTCAACAACCGCACCAAGTCCAAGGCGGCGGCGCTTATCGAGCGCGGCGCCGTCTGGGCAGATACGCCGGCCGATGCCGCGGCGAACGCCGATGTCGTCTTTACCATGGTGGGCTATCCCTCCGAGGTCGAGGAACTCTACCTGGCGGGCGACGGCCTGCTCGCGTGCACCAAGCCGGGTGCGGTCTTGATCGACCTCACCACGAGCTCGCCCGAGCTTGCCCGTGACATTGCCGAGGCCGCCCAGGTTTCTGGTCGCATGGCGTTTGACTGCCCCGTCACCGGCGGCGAGTCGGGCGCTATCGCCGGTACGCTCACGGCTATCGTGGGCGCTACCGAGAACGACATCGCGCCGGTCCGCGACATCCTTGCCACCTTTGCGGCCAACATCTGCTGCTTCGACGGCGCCGGCAAGGGCCAGGCTGCCAAGCTCGCCAACCAGGTGTCGCTGGGCGCCTGCATGGTCGGCATGGCAGACGCCATGGCATTTGCCGAGCTGAGCGGCCTTGACCTGGAGAAGACCCGCCAGATGATCCTGGGCGGTACCGGCAAGTCCGGCGCCATGGAGAGCCTGGCGCCCAAGGCGCTCGACGGCGACTACAAGCCCGGCTTTATGGTTGAACACTTCATCAAGGACCTGCGCCTGGCGCTCGCTTACGCCGACGATCGCGAGCTCGCGCTGCCCGGGGCCGACGTGGCCTTTACGCTCTACGACATGCTCGACGCCATCGGTGGCGCCAAGCTGGGCACCCAGGCCATCACGGTCCTCTATAAGGAGGAGGCCGACGCCATCGCCGCCGGTCTGGACTGGTCGCAGTATCGTCCCGAGGAGCATGGTGCCCACGAGGAAGGCTGCGGTTGCGGCGAGCACGGCGACGACCACGAGTGCGGTTGCGGCCACCACCATGGCGAGGACCACGAGTGCTGCGGCGGCCACGGCCATGACGACGGCCACGAGTGCTGCTGCGGCCATCATCACGAGGAGTAGCGCCCATGAGCTGGACGTTCGTGGTGCTCGCGCTGGCGCTCTTTCTCTTTGCGATTTACATCGGCTTTTTGTGCGGCCAGTGGGCGTGCGAAAAGCGCGTCATCACCAAGCGCGACTACTGGATCGCCAATTTTGCAGGTGCGGCGGCAGTCGTCCTGCTAACCTGGGTGTTTTCGCTGTTCCCGCTGGTGCAGTTTGCGCCGATCGGCTGGCTCGGCGGCTTTATCGCCGGCCTTAAGATGAGCTTTGGCGAGTCCGTCGGTCCGTGGCGCAAGCACGACGAGGTCTTTAACGTCAACAAGGCACACCGCGCCGCCGCCGACGCGGGCGATGCCGAGGAACGCCGCCGTGCGCGTCGTAATGGCGCTGCCGACCGACAGCTCATCTCGGTCACCGATGACAGCAAGGGTGCTGGCAAGCACGCTAAGAAATAGTAAGAAGAGGTAACTATGGCAGAAAATAAAGACGAACAGCTCACCAACGAGGAGCTTGCACAGCTCCAGCTGGCAGAGGAGAATGAGAACGCCGTCGACCGCCTGGTCCAGGAGCTCGGCTGCCCCACGCGCCGTATCCGCCAGTTTGCCGCTCGCGTGCTGCACCTGCTTGCCGAGCGCGATCCGCAGCGCGTCGTGCCCTGCGTGCCCGCACTGATCGAGGCGCTCGACCGCCCCGAGGCTCAGACCCGCTGGGAGGCCCTCGATGCCCTGACGGCGCTCGCCACCACCTGCCCCGAGCAGCTGGGCGATGCCTTTGAGGGCGCCGAGACCGCGCTGTTCGACGAGATTTCCTCCACGCTGCGCTATGCCGCCTTCCGCCTGCTGTGCGTGTGGGGCGCCACGAGTGTCGAGCGTTCGCGCGAGGCTTGGCCCATCCTGGACGAGGCCATCCAGTGCTACCACGGTGATCTCGAGTATCGCGACATGCTCGGTTGCCTGTACGAGTTTGGCCAGGGCGAGATCGACGCCGAGGTCGCCGAGAAGCTCGCGCTGCGCCTTAAGTTCGATGCCGAGAACGGCAAGGGCAGCTATCTCAAAGCCCGTTCGAGCGAGATTTGCGAAATGCTTGTTAAACGCTTTGACCTTGATCTCTCCAAAAAGAAGAAGCGTGCTAGCGTTAAAAAATCTGACGACGCCGAAAACGAGGAGTAACAGATTATGGCGCACGATGTAGTCCTGATTCCCGGTGACGGTATCGGTCCCGAGATTACGCAGGCCATGCGCCGCGTGGTCGAGGCCACCGGTGTCCAGATCAATTGGAATGTCCAGGAGGCCGGTGCCGGCGTCATGGACGAGTTTGGCACGCCACTGCCCCAGCACGTGCTCGATGCGGTCGCCGAGACCAAGGTTGCCATCAAGGGGCCCATCACCACGCCGGTCGGCACGGGTTTCCGCAGCGTCAACGTGGCCCTGCGCAAGTACTTTGACCTGTACGCCTGCGTGCGCCCCTGCCTGTCGCAGCCGGGCGACGGATCGCGCTTTCGCGACGTCGACCTGGTCATCGTGCGCGAGAATACCGAGGACCTCTACGCCGGCATCGAGTTCGATGAGGGCGCTGCCGAGGTCGAGGAGCTCTCGCAGCTCGTTGAGCGCTCGGGCCAGAAGACCTTCGCCGCCGATTCCGCCATCTCGATCAAGCCGATCTCCATCGCCAAGAGCCGCCGCATTGTGGAGTATGCCTTTGAGTACGCCCGCCGTTGCGGCCGCAAAAAGGTGACGGCTGTACACAAGGCAAACATCATGAAAGCGACTGACGGCCTGTTCCTGCGCGTTGCGCGCGAGGTGGCCGCCAACTATCCCGATATCGAGTTCAACGACAAGATCGTCGACGCCACCTGCATGGGCCTGGTCCAAAACCCCAACGACTTCGATGTCCTGGTGCTGCCCAACCTGTACGGTGACATCGTGAGCGACCTGTGCGCTGGCCTGGTGGGCGGCTTAGGCATGGCCCCCGGCTCCAACATCGGTGCCGACTGCGCCATCTTCGAGGCAACGCACGGCTCCGCGCCCGATATCGCTGGCCAGGATATCGCCAACCCCACGGCCGAGATTCTCTCTGCTGCGATGATGCTCGATCACCTGGGCGAGAACGACGCTGCCAATCGCATTCGCGCCGCCGTATCTGCCACGCTCGACGAGGGCGAGCAGGTTACCGGTGACGTGCGTCGTGCCCAGACCGGCTCCGTCGAGGGGGCCGTGGGCACGCAGGCCTTTGCCGATGCCGTTATCGCGCACCTGGCCTAAGGCATGCGTGCTGCAAACGCCTAAATAGTACTTAAGTGTTTGCGTATAACCTGAGAATCAATACGCCCGGCGCTCTGTCGGGCGTATTCTATTGAGGACTATGTTTCCTAACAAGGAGTAACCGATATGGGTCTGATTCAAAAGAAGGACGAGAAGGACGAGATCGACGGCATCCAGATCATCGAGCGCGGCGAAGGCCCCGACGGTGACGAGGATGAGAAGATCGATCTGGTCACCGGTACGTCTGCCGAGCACATTGCTGCCGGTACGACGGCCGAGGAGGAAGACGCCCGTCTGGAGGCACAGATTGCTGCGGACGCCGCTGATGAGAATCTGATGCCCGAGGCCCAGGATGAGGACGACGATATCCTGGGTTCCGACGAAGACGACCATGCATCCAAGCACAAGAAGACGATGATCGCCGCCTTTGTGGTTGCAGTCGTGATTGCTGCGGTGGTCGGCTTCTTTATTGGCAATGGCGGCTTTGGCGGCAAGGGTGTCGGCTCGGCGACCCTCACCGAGGATCAGCTCGATTCGACCGTGGCAAGCTATAGCTACAACGGCAAGAAGAGCGACATCACTGCGCGCGAGGCCATCGAGAGCCAGTACAGCCTCGATACCGTCAAGGATAGTGATGGCAACTACACCGCTCCTTCTGCCGACGTCATCCTGTCCTACGTGCGCAACAAGATCCTGCTCGATGCTGCCGAGGACGAGGGCATTACCGTCTCTTCCAAGGAGATGAAGCAGTACGCCGAGGATTCCATCGGCACTTCTGACTACAAGACCATGGCCACGCAGTATGGCGTGTCCAAGGACCAGGCCAAGCAGATCGTCCGCCAGTCCGCGACGCTGCAGAAGCTCTACAAGAAGAAGGTGGGCGATAGCTCCGCAAGCATGCCGACCGCCCCGACCGAGCCTTCTGACGGCAACGAGGAGACCGCGAGCAAGGATTACGCCGACTACATCATCAACCTTGCCGGCGATGAGTGGGATAGCTCAAAGGGCACTTGGAAGGACGAGAGCAGCACCTACGCTAAGGCCTTTGCCGACGATGCCTTTACGGCCGATAGCGCTACCTATAAGCAGGCCATGACCGCCTATTACACCGCCTACCAGCAGTATTCCTCGCAGGCTTCGAGCGCCAGCTCCAAGTGGACCGAGTATGCTAACGGCCTCTACGCCAAGGCCAACATCAGCATCTACGGCCTGTTTGCGTAAGGTTTGCCTGCACTACTGCGCGCTAGCCGATCTGCCTGATTTAGCCCGCTAGAACGGACAACGTTCTAGCGGGCTTTTTGCTGCCGAAACCACTGGGGTAGGCCTCGCGCCCGCGCAAGCGCTCCATCGCGCTTCCCTAATTCATCTGGGAAAACAACTGCAAACGATTGCAAGTAACCGGTGAGCGGTCGAAAACTACCGTTCACCGATAATCTCAAAACTGGTTCTAACTGGTATTAAGTCAAAAAGACCAATTCACATATCTTCACAATGACCTGCAATTTTTCTACACGCTATTTTTAGCCGCCCTGCGTTGTTTAGGGACAGGAAAAGTTCCGATCTTTTGCCAAAGCGTTTCGAAACGGTTTCAAAACCGCAGGTAGAAGTGTTAACGACCGGTAAACGGTCGATTTATCACCGTGAGCGGTGCAAAAACGTTTTACCGTATGAATCAAGGAAAGCGACCTCTTCTGGGGTGATATAGTGACAACAACACGTCACGTGGTTACTACCAGTTTAGAAACCACTGGTCTTCAAAGAACGCTTTCCAAGAAGCTTTAAGGGCGAGCGCCCGCTGGCTTCCGAAAATCATCGGACTCAGATTGTACACACCTTCGGAAGGGAAATTTGAATGGTTGGCTTTATTCTTACCGGTCATGGACAGTTCGCACCCGGCCTTGCAAGCGCTATCGCGATGGTTGCCGGCGACCAGCCTGCTTTTACCGTCGTTCCTTTTGAGGGCGACCAGGCCGCATCCTACGGTGAGGATCTCCGCGCCGCTATTACCGCCATGCGCGAGGAGTGCGATGGCGTGCTCGTCTTTACCGACCTGCTTGGCGGCACCCCGTTCAACCAGTCGATGATGATTGCCCAGGATGTCGACAACGTCGAGGTTCTGACTGGCACCAACCTTCCCATGGTTATTGAGCTTCTGTTCCTCCGAGGCAATGCCACGCTCGCCGAGCTTGGCGAGCAGGCCGTGACCGTTGGACAGACGGGCGTCACCGCCCAGACGGTCGCATCCGTTGCCGGCTCCGAGGAAGAGGATATCTTCGGCGACGAGGACGGCATCTAATGGCCGATTTCGGAGCCAACGTCCTGAGCTCCTCGGTCGCCCTTTTAGGCCTGCTTGTCATCATGGGCTTGATTTACACCATCTGGTCGCAAATCAACATGAAGAAGAAGCAGAAGTACTTCAAGGAGCTGCACACCGAGCTCAAGCCGGGTCAAGAGGTTCTTTTCGCCGGCGGTATCTACGGAACCGTCAAAGGCATCGAAGGCGAGAAGGTCCAGATCAAAGTCCGATCCGGAGCCGTCGTAGATGTTTCGCGTTACGCGATTCAGGAGATCAAGTAACTGTCGTCAGCAAATAACGAAAGGAAGCTGATCAACATGGCAGAACCCAACATTCTTCTTACCCGCATCGATAACCGACTGGTTCATGGTCAGGTTGCCACCCAGTGGAACTCCACCCTGGGCTCCAACCTCATCCTCGTCGCCAACGACGACGTGGCGTCCAACACCATGCGCCAGAACCTCATGAAGATGGCCGCTCCCGCCGGCGTCGCTACGCGTTTCTTCTCTCTGCAGAAGACCATCGACGTCATTGGCAAGGCGAGCCCGCGCCAGAAGATCTTCATCGTGGCCGAAACACCGGAAGACGTGCTTACGCTCGTCAAGGGCGGTGTGCCTATAAAGAAGGTAAACATCGGCAACATGCACATGTCGGAAGGAAAGCGCCAAGTCGCCACCTCCGTCGCAGTTAACGACGAGGATGTCGCTGCGTTTAAAGAGCTGCAGGAATTGGGGGTGGAGTTGGAGATCAGGCGCGTTCCGAGCACGCCTGTTGAGGACACGAGCAAGCTCTTCTCGTAATCCTCGTGATCCACGTTGTCAGGAGTGAAACCCTGACGTTCTGTACGTGAAATCCAAAGTGCGTACATACATTTTGAAAGGAGGAGCAAGATGGAATACTCGATCATCCAGATCGCTCTGGTCTTCGTCGTCACGTTCATCGCGGCAATCGACCAGTTTGACTTCCTCGAGTCTCTCTATCAGCCCATCGTCACCGGCGCCGTCATCGGTCTTATCCTTGGCGACCTTAACACCGGTCTTCTCGTGGGTGGTACCTATCAGCTCATGACGATCGGCAACATGCCGATCGGAGGCGCTCAGCCGCCTAACGCCGTCATCGGCGGCATCATGGCAGCCATTCTCGCTATCGCCACGGGCCTCGAGCCCAACGCGGCAGTCGGCCTCGCCATTCCGTTCGCTCTGCTTGGCCAGCTTGGCGTTACCCTGGTCTTCACGCTTATGTCCCCGCTTATGTCCACGGCCGATAACATGGCTCACAACGCGGACACCAAGGGCATCGAGCGCCTGAACTACTTCGCCATGGCTCTGCTCGGCCTGATCTTCGCTGTCGTCGTCACCCTGTTCTTCATCGCTGGCGCTACCATCGGTCAGACCATCGCTTCTGCCATCCCGACTTGGCTGCAGACCGGTCTGTCCGCTGCAGGCGGCATGATGCGCTTCGTCGGCTTCGCCGTCCTGCTCAAGGTTATGATGAACCGCGATATGTGGGGCTTCTTCCTCATGGGCTTTGGCCTCGCGCTCATCACCGTTGCCAACGATTCGCTGGCAACCCCTGCTCTGCTCATCCTCGCTCTCATCGGCTTCGGCATCGCTTTCTGGGACTTCCAGCAGCAGACCGAGCTGAAGGGTGCAGCTGTTTCTGACGGAGGTGACTTCGAAGATGGCATCTAATGAGTATGTGATCCCGGAGCACTACGAGGATCTCACTCCTGCTCCGCAGCTCGACCAGAAGACCCTCAACAAGATGGCTTGGCGCTCCTGCTTCCTGCAGGCATCGTTCAACTACGAGCGCATGCAGGCCGCTGGCTGGCTTTACTCCATCATCCCCGGTCTGGAGAAGATCCACACCAACAAGAACGACCTCGCGGCTTCCATGAGCCACAACCTGGAGTTCTTCAACACCCACCCGTTCCTTGTCACCTTTGTTATGGGCATCGTGCTTTCGCTCGAGCAGAACAAGGTTGACATCCCCACGATCCGCGCCGTCCGCGTCGCCGCAATGGGCCCGCTCGGTGGTATCGGTGACGCCCTGTTCTGGCTGACGCTCGTGCCTATCACGGCCGGCATCACCTCCAACATGGCCATCAACGGCAACGCCGCTGCACCGATCATCTTCCTGGTGATCTTCAACGTCGTCCAGTTCGCTCTGCGCTTCTGGCTCATGAACTGGTCCTACAAGCTTGGCACCAGCGCTATTGACGCTCTGACCGCCAACATGCAGGCCTTCACGCGTGCCGCTTCCATCATGGGCGTCTTCGTCGTCGGTTGCCTGGTCGTCACCATGGGTGGCACCCAGATCAACCTCCAGATCCCCAACGGCACCACCCGTGGTCTCTCCGCTACTACCGTGATCGTCTCCGAGAAGGAGGCCGAGAACTTCACCGGTATGGAGGGCATCGATACCGAGACCGCTGAGGCCGGTACCATCGCCATGACCGATAAGGACGGCAACGCCCTTACCGCTTCCGATGCCGACGGCAACGCTGTCGAGTGCGGCGTCACCGATCTGGGTAACGGCATGGAGTCCGTGACCTACGGCACCGTTACCGAGGATCCGGTCAACTTCTCTGTTGCCGACACCCTCAACACCATCGTCCCGAAGCTCGTCCCGCTTATGCTTACGCTGCTGCTTTACTACATGTTCGCTAAGCACAGCTGGACCCCGACCAAGGGCATTCTCCTGCTCTTCGTCCTTGGCATCCTGGGCGCTGGCCCGCTTGGTCTCTGGCCGAGCATCTGGTAAGGCTCTAGCTTGAGGGGTGTGTCCCTACGCGGCTCACACCCCGACCCCTTAAGCCATGTGTATGTTAAAAGCCGCGTGCTCGAAAGAGCGCGCGGCTTTTGTTTTCTTAATGATTCGGGTGTGGCAGACAGATAATGCATAACACCCTAGGTAGTTAGCCGAATTCGAGCAAAAGGGAGGATAGGATGGCGATCGGAGCGCGTAAGCAACCGCTGTACGATCAGCTGGTCGATATTCTGACCGAAAAGATTGACCATGAATATCGCGCCGGTGACATGATTCCTTCCGAGCGCGAACTTTCGGAGCGCTATGGTCTCTCGCGCACTACGGTACGCCTGGCTCTGCAGGAACTGGAGCGTTTAGGACTGGTGGTTCGGCAGCACGGTCGCGGTACCTTTGTGACCGACCGTTCGGCAAAAGCAACCAATCTTATGCAGTCCTACAGCTTTACCGAGCAGATGCGCGCGATGGGTCGAGAACCCGAGACCACGATTCTCGAGTTTTGCGAGATGGAGGCCGATAAGAATCTGGCCGAGCATATGGGATTGCGCATCGGTGATCGCATTTTTAAGCTCAAGCGTCTTCGCTCTGCCGACAACATGCCCATGATGGTCGAACGCAGCTATCTACCGGTTCGTCAATTTCTGTCCCTAAAGCGACCGCTGCTGGAGCGTAAGCCGCTTTACGATGTGATTGAGCAGGACTTTCAGCAAAAGATTCGCGTGGCCGAAGAGGAGTTCTATGCGAGCATAGCCCGTCCCACCGATGCCCACCTTTTGGGAATTGTCGAGGGCTCGCCTGTGCTCGATTTGGTCAGGACTACGTATAACGAGTCAAACGAGGTAGTGGAGTACACACTCTCGGTTGCTCGTGCCGATCAGTTTAAATACAAGGTTTACCACCAGCGCAGTAACTAGTGCTCGCATCGTTTCCATATGGTGATTCTTTGCATTTAACTGGTTACTACCAGATAACCAACCGAAGTGTATAATTGCACGTCAGAGGATTACTTCTAGAGAGAGGTATTAGAAATGTTCGAGAAGAGTGTCGAGGAGCTCACCGAGCTCGGCGCCCAGATCACCACGGCCGAGATTGCTCAGCAGCCCGAGCTTTGGCGTGATACGCTCAACATCTATCGCGAGAACAAGGAGGCCATCGAGGCCTTCCTGGCCGAGGCTCGCGCTATGGGCGAGGGTCGTCTGTCCGTTGTCTTCACCGGTGCCGGTACGTCCGACTACGTTGGCGATACCTGCGCCCCGTACCTGCGTCACGCTGGCAACACTGATCTCTACGACTTTAAGCCCATCGCCACGACCGACATCGTGAGCGCCCCGCGCGACTTCCTGCGCGCCGAGGATCCCACGCTCGTGGTTTCCTTTGCCCGCTCTGGCAACAGCCCCGAGAGCCTTGCCGCCGTTGCCGTTGCCAAGGAGCTCGTCCACAACGTCAAGTTCCTCAACATCACCTGCGCTCCCGAGGGCAAGCTTGCCGTCGAGTCTGCCGATGATCCCAATGCGCTGACGCTGCTCATTCCGCGCGCCAACGACAAGGGCTTCGCCATGACCGGTTCTTATTCCTGCATGACCCTGCTCTCCACCCTTATTTTCGACACTGCCTCTGACGAGCAGAAGGCCGAGTGGGTCGAGACGATTGCCAAGATGGGCGAGGAGGTCATCTCCCGTGAGCCCGAGATCGCCGATTACCTGGCTGGCGATTTCAACCGCGTGACCTACTTGGGTTCTGGCTCCTTCGGTGGCCTTGCTCAGGAGAGCCAGCTCAAGATCCTCGAGCTCGCTCACGGTCTGGTCGCTACTTCCTACGACACCTCCATGGGCTATCGTCACGGACCTAAGTCCTTCGTCGACGATAAGACGCTCGTCTTCGTGTTCGTCAACAACGACGCCTACACCCGTCAGTACGACATCGACATCCTCAACGAGATCGGTGGCGACGAGATCGCTCAGCACACCATCGCCGTTCAGCAGGAAGGTGCCACCGTCTATGAGGGTGAGTCCTTCACCTTTAAGGGCTACGAGGCACTTCCCGAGGGTTACCTTGCTCTGCCGTTCGTGATGTTTGCCCAGGCTATCAGCCTGCTCAACTCCGTCCGCGTGGGCAACACGCCCGATACGCCGAGCCCCACCGGCACGGTCAACCGCGTGGTTAAGGGCGTGACGATTCACCCCTTCACCGCTTAATCGCGTCCCCCTGTAAGGGCGCCCGTCCGCTCATAACGGCGGGCGGGCGCTTTTTGTTTTACGTGAGCTGGGTATAAGCATTACCACAGTCAACTGCTTTAGAAGCGAGGAGTGCATATGAGCACGTACGCAATTAAGGCTGACAAGTTCTTCTTGCCGGCAGGCCCGCAACTGGGCGGCTATCTTATGGTCGAGGATGGCGTTTTTGGCGCCTGGCAGGCCGACGAGCCCTCTTGCGAGATTAAGGACTACACGGGATCGTGGATCGCACCGGGTATGGTCGATACTCACATCCATGGCTTCTACAACCACTCAACTACCGATAACGATCCCGAGGGCATCGATATCAGCTCAACTGAGCTCGCTCGCCGCGGTACCACCAGCTGGCTGCCCACGACGTTCACCGATGGCGTCGAGCAGATCAAGGATGCCTGCGCCGCCATCGCCCAGGCTGACGAGGGCCGCGGCCCCGACTTCTGCGGTGCTCGCATTCAGGGCATCTACCTGGAGGGCCCCTTCTTTACCATGAAGCACGTGGGCGCGCAGAACCCCGCTTACCTGATTGACCCCTCCGAGGAGGTTTTCGACCAGTGGCAGGAGGCTGCGGGCGGTCGCATCGTTAAGAGCGCCATGGCCGCCGAGCGCGACGGTGCCGCTGCTTATGCGGCTGCTCTGAACGCCAAGGGTGTGGTGACCAGTATCGGTCACTCCGACGCCACCTACGATGAGTGCATCGCCGCCATCAACGCCGGTGCCAGCTGCTTTACGCATACCTATAACGGCCAGCGCGGGCTGCATCACCGTGAGCCCGGTGTCGTGGGCGCTGCCATGTCCACGCCCGAGACCTACGCCGAGATCATCTGTGACGGCAAACACGTAAACCCTGCCGCCATCAAGGCGCTGCTGCAGGCAAAGGGCTGGCAGCACACGGTGCTCATCACCGACTGCCTGGGTTGCGGCGGCATGCCCGAGGGCAGCTACACCAGTGGCGGCATGGACGTCATCATGAAGGACAACCTGTGCTGGCTCGCCGACGGCAAGAGCATTGCCGGCTCGGTGCTCACGCTTGCCCAGGGCGTCAAGAACATCGTAGACTGGGGTATCGCCAGCGCCGATATCGCCATTCGCATGGCAACTGAGGTGCCGGCACGCTCCGCGCACATCGAGGATAAGTGCGGCAGCATCATGCCGGGTCGCGACGCCGACTTTGTCGTGTTCGACCATGAGCTCACCCTCATCGAGACGTATGTTGGCGGCCAGAGCGTCGGCAACGCCTTTACCGAGTAACGATAGAAAAAGACGGCGGGCCCGAATCTGCTCGGACCCGCCGTATGGGTTAAACGCTCAAAAGCACCTTAACAGTTACAGCTTGTTAGCGATCTTCTTTGCCGTGCGCTTGACGCCGGCCACAAGACCCCCCGCGGGATGCTCCTTTTCGTATGCTAGACGCTTCTCGCGCTTGGCGTACTCTTCGACGATGATGTCGCCATACTCGTCTTCGATCTTGTCGAAGAAGTCGACGGCGCCCTTAATTTCCTCAGCGGTCGGGTGTCCCTTCTGGACGCCGCCGGTGAGTTTGAACGGCCCCCACGTATCAAAGCCAGGGCAGCCGTAGACGCCCATAAAGATGGCCTGCCTCATGCGGCAGATGCCATCGATATCCTTGCCGTACCACTTGTTTTTGCCACCGTAGGTCATAAGGCCAAACACCTTATCCTGCGGCTGCAGCACGTTCGTGAGCACGCGTGCCATGTCCTTGTCGATCTCGGAGTAATAGATGCCCGTGGCGACACCAATCAGATGGTATTCGTGCAGGTTGGGATACTCGTTTTTGCCGAGTGTTTTCACGTCGAGGGTATCGATTTCGGGGTGCGCCTCGACGATGGCGTCCACGAGCTTTTTCGTATTGCCGTGGTGGCGTGAGGCATAAAGAATGATGGTTCGCATAAGAAGGCCTTTCAGCTGTAATTGCATCAATGTCTGTATGGTACCCCGTTACATGGCCGGGATACCGGACGCATCGATGAGCGTGCGGGTTTGTCCATTGGTCAGAGCCGAGACGGGTACTTGCGAGCAAAAAGCAGTTGTTCGAAAGGATGGGCAATGGAATACGCTCTCTCCAACGATTCGATTTCTATTAAGGTGTCCACGGCTGGTGGTTCGTTTACCTCGATTGAGGCCGGAGGTCGCGAGTACTTGTGGCAGGGTGACCCCGCCGTGTGGTCCGGCCAGGCGCCGGTCTGCTTTCCGATTTGCGGAGGCCTGCGCGATGGTAGTGCCATGACGTTTGCCGGGCATCATGTAAAGCTCGCTCGCCACGGCTTTGCGCGCAAGCAGGAGTGGAAGCTGCTGAGCCAAGGCGAGAACGAGTTGGCTATGTGCCTGGCTTCGGAGGATAACGCCGCGCTGCTGAGCGATTATCCGTATCCGTTTAGGCTCGTCGCCCGCTATACGCTCGAGGACGCCGCCGTGCGTGT
The DNA here is from genome assembly GCA_025757745.1 of Coriobacteriaceae bacterium. Taxonomy (NCBI): domain Bacteria; kingdom Bacillati; phylum Actinomycetota; class Coriobacteriia; order Coriobacteriales; family Coriobacteriaceae; species Coriobacteriaceae bacterium. The sequence continues at coordinate 2,017,739 of CP107217.1, read as the reverse complement.
CTCCTATGAGGTTACCAACGAGGGCACCGAGGACATGCCGTTCTTTATCGGTGGACACCCCGGCTTTAGGTGCCCGCTCGATGAGGGCGAGGCCTATACGGACTACGAGTTGCGCTTTGAGAAAGAAGAGGCTGCAGAGCTTTGCACCGCTGTCCCTTCGACTGGCTTGATTGACGTGGACAAGCGCTCCAAGAACCCCATGGTGGGAAAGACGCTGCCCCTGTCGCACGAGCTCTTCGATTTTGCGGAGACCATCTTTGACGTGCTCGAGAGCCGTCAGGTCACGCTTTCCAAAAAGGGCGAGGACAAGGGCGTCCGCCTGAGCTTTGAGGGCTTCCCATATCTCATTGTGTGGAGCAAGCCCGAGGGTGATTTTGTGGCAGTTGAGCCTTGGGGCGGCCTTTCGACCTGCTCCGATGAGGACGACGTGCTTGAGCATAAGCGTGGCTGCCTTGTCGCCAAGCCCAAGGAGACCGTCGTTCGCTCGTTCACGATTGAGATTCTGTAATTCCGTTTTGTCGACTCGTATCGCGAGGCACAAGGAGCCTGCGAGATAAGGAGCTAAAAATGATCCTCACCGTTACGATGAACCCGTCCGTCGATACACGCTATCAGCTCGATGAGCTCATTATCGACGACGTCAACCGTGTGACGCCCGAAAAGACCGCCGGCGGTAAGGGCCTCAACGTGGCCCGTGTACTGGGTCAGCTGGGCGACGACGTTGTGGCAACTGGTCTGCTCGGCGGCCACATGGGCGCCTATATGGCCGAGCTCATGGATGCCAACGGCATTAAGAATGATTTTGTGCCCATCAAGGGCGAGACTCGCATTTGTCTCAACATCCTCCACGCCGGCAACCAGACCGAGCTGCTCGAGAGCGGCCCGACGATTGCCCCCGAGGAGCTCGATGCCTTTACCGCCAAGTTCGCCGAGCTTGCGAGCAAGGCCGATGTCGTTACCATCTCGGGTTCGCTGCCCCGCGGCGTCGAGGCGGACTACTACGCTAAGATCACGGGCATTGCAGAGAACGCCGGCGCCAAGGTGCTGCTCGATACCTCGGGCGCCTCGCTCGAGGCTGCGCTCAAGTCCGAGGTCAAGCCTGAGCTGGTTAAGCCTAACCTGACCGAAATTAACGGCCTTCTGGGCACGAGCTTTACCACCGACGATGTGGACGAGCTCCGTTCCGCGCTCGCCTCTGACGCCCGCTTCTCCGATATCCCCTGGGTCGTCGTATCTATGGGCGCTGCCGGCTCCGTTGGTTTCCATAACGGCCGTGCGTTCCGCGCCAAGACCCCCGATATCCCCGCCGTTAACGCTACGGGCTCTGGCGATTCGACCATTGCCGGCTTCGCACATGCGATTGCTGCCGGAGCCGACGACGAGACGGTGCTGCGTACCGCCAACACCTGCGGCAAACTCAATGCCATGGATCCCATGACTGGCCACTTGGTTATGGATCGTTGGGACGAGGTTTACAACGGCGTTGTCGTGACCGAGCTGTAGGAGCTTGTGCTGCGGCCCCGGCATCGGTTGCCAGCTCATGTCGACGACAAGTGCAGTAGCATTATGCCGGGGCGCGACGCCGACACTGTCGTGTTCAATCCCGACCTTACCCTGGTCGAGACGCATGTGGGTGGCAACAGCGTCGGTAATGCGTTTGCCGAGTAGCCGCCAAAGAAACGATCCGAGAGGGGATTTAGATGATTTACGGTGCATTGGGCGATATCGAGGAGTACCGTGGAATGCTCAAGGGCCTCGACGTGCTGATCGACTGGCTCGAGGAGAACGATCCGGCGAAGCTCGAGGTCGGCAGCCATCCGATTCTGGGCGACAAGGTCTTTGCGAACGTCATGGCTCCCACGACGCGTCCCGAAGCCGAGGCTCACTATGAGACGCATCAGCGCTATCACGACCTGCAGATCGACGTCGAGGGTCGCGAGGCCTTTAAGGTTGCCACGGGCAGCCTGACGCTGGTTCAGGAGTTTGACGAGAAGGACGACTACGATCTGGTCGATTCCGACGCCTCGATCGCCGGCGATCTTGCTGACGACAAGTTTGCGCTGTTTGTTGCCGGCGAGCCTCACATGCCCACGCTCGAGTTCCAGGGCGATGGCGCGCAGCCGGTCAAGAAGATTTGCTTTAAGCTGCTTGCAGATGCTTACTGGGAGGAGTAGCGCGCTGCTCGGCTGAGCTGTTCGTGTTGCGAGCGTTATCCCTTGGGGGAGCTCGCTTGGGCCCCGCTGAACGCGGTTCCTTTGGGGATTGCGGTTGGCGGGGCTTTTGTTGAGTAGGAGAGTTTCCGGCGGCGTTGTGCTTGGATTGGCGGAGGCGCGCCCGAAATCAGCAACAAAAAAGCCGCCCGAAGGCGGCTATCTTGTGCAATGGAGCCAGCGACCGGGCTCGAACCGGTGACCCCCGCTTTACGAGTACGTGAATTCGGCATTTGACGAGATGAGGCCAATTTCACTGAATTATAAGGAAGCGCAGGTAGAAATAGGTAATTAACAATTATTGAGCTAGCTATTAGAATCATATTTCCCACTATTTTCACACTTAGAGAGACTTGAAAGTGTGAAAAGTTTCGATTAGGCTTGCTGGCAAAGCTTTAAAGGCTTTGCCAGCAAGCCTAATCGAAAATCTAACGAGGGATATGATTGCAGGGATTGATAAAAAAGACCGCTCGCGGCACATCGGAATGCATCGATAAGAGCAAAGGCGTCTATCGGATTTATTTTTCCCTGGGAAAAGATCCGGAGACAGGACGGTACCGCCGTAGTCCGTCACGCAGGGTTCACTGCAGAAGCAAGAACCCGAAAAACTGGCCGAGTGAAGTCGCCAAGGCGCTGGAGGCCTATAGAGCTGAACTTGAGGGCGCTTCCAACCGTGGCAATGGTCCTCTGGGCCTATCAGATTATGCGGACAGGTTTCACGCGAACAGGGAGTCGACCATGGGATCACCTCTTGCTTATGAGCGTGAAGGTTTGGACATTCGTCACATACGCGAGCTGTTCGGCAATCCCGATCTCACTCGGCTTAAATCGGATGACGTTCGCACTGCTTATGCCAAGGCTAGAAAAGAAGGCCGATTCAGCGAAAGTGAAATTCGCCGCATCCACATCAAGCTCAAACAGGTAATGGAGGATGCCGTCGATAACGACCTCGTGGGCAAAAACCCTTGTAGGGGAGTGAAACTGCCCAAGCAGAATGTCGAGGCTCGTAAGGCGCTGAGCGCCGATGAGGCGGCAAGGCTTCTTGCGGTCCTTTTGGAGGAGAAGCCATCTTCCTTTATCACATGCACAATGCTTCTACTTCTCTGCGGTTTGAGGAAGGGGGAGGCCCTTGGTCTCTCATGGGAGGATTATGACCCCGACGCCAAGACTCTGAGGATAGTAAAGCAATATACGAACGACAGGACATTGAGGCCGCCTAAATCAAAGATGAGCAGGCGTAAGATTTCGGTTGGAAATGAACTTGCCGACTATCTGGACAGGTGGAAAGCCATTCAGCGGAGTGAGTTCGATTCCTTTGCAGTGGGGCAGACTGGAGAAACGCCCATTGTCCATTCCATTGGGATCGTTGACGCCGCCAACGGCAAACGGGCTCTTGTGACCCGGATGGATGGACATAACTATTCAAGGGCGTTTAGGCTGTTTGCGGCGAAAAACGGCTTCGGTACTTTTAAGGAGAGCAGGGAAGTCATTGGGAGTGACGGCGTCAAACGTACCCGCTATACGGGTTATAGCGGGCTGAAGCCTCATGAGCTTAGACATACGCAAGCGACTTTGCTCGTTGGTGCCAATGCGGACATTAAGACGATCCAGGCGCGTTTGGGCCATGCTAGCCCATCGACGACGCTGTCTATCTATAGCCACTTTATCGAGGCAAATGACCAGAAGGCAGCATCAGTGCTGGATGATCTGCTGAAGGGCTAAAAAGGGCTAAAAAAGAGGCCCCAAAGGGGCCTCTTTTTTAAGCGACATTGTTTCGGTAGATCATTGCGCCATATGGCGGCTCCAGCTCCATAGACTGATAGTAGCTGGCATCTAGAAGGTTGAAATAACAAATGATGGGGGCGGCTAGGTGCTCGTCCATATTTAGGTAATGTCCCTCATCATCTGTGACCAGTTTGACCTCGTCGCGCATCACGTCGGTCATGCGGGGCCAGAGTTTGGTTGCGCGCTGCAATTTGTCCTTTTGACTGTACTCTCCGTTATGGAAGAAGGCAAAATGAGGCGCATCGTATTTTGCGCCGCCGCGAATTTCGATAATTCCGACCTGGCTGCAAGACTTCGCGCATTCCTCTGTTTCCAATAAAGTCCAAGAGGAGGGGAGGACAGCGTAATCGCCGCCGAGGAGATCGACCCGTCTCATTCCCTGGGGCCTCTCCTCTTTCTCGCAATATAAAGAGAAATGGTCGTGGAGCCTCTGGAATTGCTCTCGATAAAGTTCCAATTGACTAAAACTCATTTCTTCTGATCCGTCAACGGGAAGGGCCTTCATTTCATTGGTGATTTGCCGAGCTTCCCTGAGGCACGCCTCATCGAGGGCCCTGGCGACCCTCGGCTGCAACCCCGTGAGCAGGTTGCATAGATAGTCGATAGCCTCGCCGGTGCTTCTGACTGATTCGGGGTTCTTGAGGCGTAGCTCTTCGATTTTCTCCGGGGTCGTCGCCTGAACAGTTGTTCCGAACTTAGTTTTCCGCATCTTACTTCCGGATAATGGTAAACGTCCCATAACCACTCCAATCATCGTTGTATATATATTAAATCAGTCAGACAATAAAGTCTATACAGTCAGAAAGTGAATTAGAAATTAGAACTGTAACTAGATATGATTGTGCAACAGACAGTGTTACAATATAAACAGTAAGCGCCTGACCAGCTTGTTTGAAAGGAGTTATTTTATTTTCGGTCATTGATTAAAAAGCCGCCCGCCCTTCCCTATCTAAGTTTGGCGACGAAGGGGGAGGGGCGAGCTAGCCTGAAAGGATTCTACCATGATTGTAGAGCCTGAACCGTACGCTGCCGTACAAGCATCAACTGCGGTTTCTTCTGATTCCAACTTGGGCCACGAGCGCCTTCTTGGCATCGCTGAAGTGTGCAAGATAACCGGCTTGAGTCCGGTTACGGCCTCGAAGATGATGAAGGAGAGCGGGCGCGCGATTGCGTTGCACCGCCGCATTTACATCCTTGAATCGAGCTTCTTTGCATACCTCCATGAATTGGAGGCGAGCAAACCGTGCCGGCTTTAAATCCCATGAGCGTCGGCCTCGACGAGACCGCCTTGCGTATCTTAAAGAATAGGCCGCTTGGGCATATCGAACACGGTGCGCTGGATACTATCCTCGGAGGTCTTCGTCAATACCTGTGCATCGTCCCCGGCGGACCCGGTACGGGTAAAACAACGTTTATGCAGCAAATCGCCGACGGATGGGCCATTGCTGGCCATCCGGTGGTCATCTTTGAGGGCGAGCTCGGGCGAGACAGCATGCTCGCGAAGAGCCTCACCCGCATCTCGGGCGGCGAGCTCACGCACGATGATATGAACGGCGATGGCATGTCTGAGGACAAACGCGGGCTCTTCGAGAAGGTTCTCGACATTTACGCCCGCAGCATCGCCGAGCGAATGTATATCATTCCTGGTGAAATTAAATATGCCGGGATGAGAAAGGCAATCGAAGAGGTTGCCGATAAACATGGCGAACCGCCACTGGTTATTGTTGATTACGCGCAAATCGTCTCTTTGCCGCAGGAACTGCGCATTGCCGACGAGCGTATCGGTCTCAAGCTCGTCGCTTCCGAGCTCCGCCGAATCGTGGATGAGGCCCATTGTCCGCTCTTCGCTATCTCATCAATTAACCGCGTTAATTACGACAAGCAGACCACCGGGCTTCAGGCGATAGGCGGGTGCAACATGTTCGAGTATTCGGCAGATCTCGTTATGTCGCTTTCTATTAAGGGCGATAAGCCCGAAGAGCGTAATGCCAATATGTTGCTTAAAAAACGGCCCGTCATTGCTTCAATCACAAAGAACCGTTACGGTTCCTGCGGTATTGTCGAGTTTGAGTTCAACGCACCAGCAGCGATGTTTACCGAAATCGGCTAATTATGGAGCCCGGACCCTACATTGGTGGATACCGGGCTCCCAATCCATGCTTGTCGTCCGATGAGCTCGCGCGCGCCGAGAACAGGGATCTTCCTCTGCTCTCGGCCGATGAGCTCATTTGGGAATGGAAGCGCCTGCTCGATGCTCTCGATATCTATAGAGAACAATGGCGACCATACCGTATATATCTCGGCAGCTTGCCGGGAGTCCCCTTCGATGTCTGGGCGAGGGTGAGGATTGGGCGCATCGGTCAGATGCTCCAAACAATTTCAACTTAATAAAAGGGGCGGGGCCGATGCGTCGGCCCCGCTCGGATTGGATGGTTATGACTTCCATGAATACGCATATCAACGTACGGATGAGTGAGTCGCAGCGTAAGGCTATCGAGGAGAGGGCGGCGGCCATGAACATGCCGGCGTCCTCCTTCATGCGCGATGCCGCCCTGCTCTGCGGCGAGAAGCCGGTCAGGGTCGCCGACGCGGGGGAACTTGCCGGTATCAGGACTGAGTTGAAGAAGATCGGCACGAACCTCAACCAGGCGGTCCGCGCCCTCAACACCTACGGGTCCGATCCGGTCGTCCTCAATAATCTCAACCGGGCGACATCAATCGTCTCGACGGCGGTGGGCTGGGTCAACGACCTACTCGCCCGTGCGAGAGAGTAGGTGGTTCTCGTGAAGGAGAAGGTGGTCATGGCGCTGGTTTTCGCAGCGCTGCTTACCGCGGGGTTTGCGCCACTTATCGCCATTCCCCTCGATTGCATGATCCTCGGATTTCCAATCGAGCTGAGCTCGATCGGATTCACCCTGAGCGTGGATAACACCATTTGGTGGTGGATTAACGTGGGGCCTCATTGCGTCCCTGGCTGTCTCGCCTCGTTCGCGCTGTTCCTGTCGGTATTCGTGCTCATGCAGCTATCGGCTTCCTCGAAGGAGCGAGCCGCCGACGGAGGTGTACTTGGGGAGGCGCGGGTGAAAACGGGGCCGGAGACCATCCGGGGCTCGGAGATTTGGGACGGGCACGGACAGCCGAAAAGCAGAGGATTCGTGTACGGGTTTGAGAAGACGCTGTTCGGCTCCAAGTATCTGTTCGAACCGAGGCGGCACATGTTCCTCGACGGCTCAACGGGTGCCGGAAAATCAAGATCGCTGCTGATCCCGACAATTGATCTGCTGACGTATGGGGCGGATGACGGGGAATCGAGGCCGCAGACCATTATCGTGTCCGATGTGAAGAGTGAGCTCATCGAGTTGACGGGCGACGAGCTGGAGCGTCGCGGGTACCGGGTGCTTCTGCTGGACGCCCAGCATCCCGAGAAGAGCGACACGTTCAATCCACTGGAAATGGTCGATAGGCTCGCGAACGGGGGGAATCTGCCGGGGGCTGAGCAGGCCGCGGATGCCGTCGCCCGTACGCTCATCGCCGGGGAGGGCGATGCGAAGGCGAGCCACTGGATGGAATCCGCGCGGTCGCTGCTCGCCGCGACGATCCTTCTGGTCGTGCTGGACGAGGGCTGCCCGCGGGGCTGCAAGCACCTCGCGACGGTCTACCACATCATGTGCCTGGGGACGGAGGGGGCCGGCGAGGATCCGTGTGAGCCGCTGAAGGGCCTGTTCCGTTCCCTGCCGCAGGGGCATCCGGCCCGCTCGCGTGCCTCACAGTTCATCCCGAGCGGCGGCAACGAGCTGAGGAGCATCGTTTCCACGCTAAAGGTCAACCTGAGGATCTACGCTTCGGCGCCGATTGCACGAATGGTCTCGGGCGATGATATCGATCCGAGTAGAATCCTGAGCGAGAAGACCGCGCTGTTCCTCCACGTGATGGACGAGGGCTCCCCCTACAACGCGATCGCGGCGGTCCTGTTCGAGCAGCTCTACGCTGCCGTGTATTCCATCGCGGACGCAGCTGGTGGAAAGCTGCCGCGGCCGGTGTCCATCCTCGGCGACGAATGGGGGAACCTGCCGAAGGTCGAGTGCCTGCCTAGCCTTCTCAGCCTTGGGCGCTCGTACGACCTGTTCTGGATGGGCGCAGTCCAGAACATCTCTCAGCTGAACAAGTACGGCGAGCGCGACGGACGGAAGAAGATCCTGGCAAACTGCGGCGTCAAGGTCGCCATGAAACTGGGCGAGGCCGAGGACCGCCAGTATTTCACCGAGCTAGTCGGGAAGACGACGCGGCACACCATGGGAACCAGCTCGAGCAGGGGGCCTTCGGGCGGTACGGGGTCGACATCCTACAGCGAGCACGCCGACGACCTGATTCATCCTTGGGAGTGGACGGAGATGTCCCCCGACAAGGACGGCGTCATCGTGGTGAAGACCGCGGAGAACGGCGTGGGCAGGGAACATGCGGGGTGCTTCCGGGCCCCTGTCTGCGATTGCACGCGGATGCCGACGAAGGAGCACTTCGATCTGGGGACGCGCGAGCACGAGGCGGCCAAGAGGATGGAATACCAGGCCAGGCTGATATCAAGGCAAATGGGTCGTGAGGACGGCGTCGATCTCTGGACTCCCGAATTCGAGGAAGAGGCCGCGGAGCCGCCTGTTGCCGACGGATGGTCCGGCCTCTTCGTCGACTGACGGCGGTTTTTGAAGGGAGTTGGAAAATGACCGCAATCAAGCAGGCGAGCGTCATGAGCGGGGAGCACCTCCAAAACCTCAAGCGGTATTTCGATTGGGACAGGGAGAAAGTCCTGGACCACGATACCCAGCACATCATCGATGAGGATCGATGGTTCGAGGAAATGGACGCCACCCGGGAGGCGGCCGGGCACAACCGGCCCGGGAAGCAGGGCGCAAGGTGCACGTACATGCAGCATCAGGTGATCGGCTTCAACCCGGACGAGTGCTCCTGCAACGGCGGGCCGATGACGCCCTCGCGTTGCATGGAGTACGCGAGGGACTACATCGCCAAGCGCTATCCCAACCAGGAGATCGTGATTGTGCTGCATGAGGAGAGGTGCAGGTCGGATGGATCGGCCCGATTCGCCGCTCACCTCGCCATCAATAGGACGGACCTCGAGACTGGGCGGCGTCTGAACGACGGGCCGGCGAGGGCGGCGGCGAAATCCCGCGTGAGAACGGTGAAGGAGCTCGATACGAAGTACGGCCTGAGCCAGCTCGAAAGGGGCCTCTCGAACTCGAAGGTGCACGCGCGCCAGCCCGGTCGCGAGGAGCGCGAGATGGCAAAGAAGGGGAGATCCGACAAATCCGAGAACGCAAGGGTCCGAGCGATTGTCGCCCAGAGGGCAGAGGAGGTCGGGAGGCTCAAGAGCTGCCCCGACCGCTTCGGAGAGTTTGCAAGGCGGTTGGAATCGGATGGGATCGAGATCGCCCGATCCAAGCGGGGGGCGCTGCAATACCGCTATCACTCGGAGTCCCTCGGCAAGACGAGGAAGATCAACGGCGCGAGGCTCGGCTACGCCGTCAACCGCTCGACCGGGCGGATTATGAGGTTCACGGCAAGGGGAATCGACCTTGCCATACGGGCCGCGTGGGAGCTGGCTCGCGAGGGTGTGGATGACGAAAGAGGCCGGGACTGACTTTCATATCTGAGGTCCGTGCAACAGCCGGTAAGCCTGTTGCACGGTTCTGCGGGAGCGACTTTGGAGCGGTTCGCACATCCCGGCTTCGGCCGGGCAAGATATTCCGTTGCACGGAATACATATCTTGCATGCCCCGAGAAGCGTAGGCCGAATCGACCGGAGTGCAACGGGACAGGTGAGCGGAGGCGCAGTGATGGCGACCCAGGGGAGCCATCGAACGGAGCCGGAGCGAGAGCCGGCGGGGCGATCGCGAGTTGAAGCCGAGTGATTGTCCCGCCGTTCACGGCCCGCCGGCGGCGGCCCGGGGTTCCAAGGGGACTCGTCCCTTTGGCGCGAAGGGGTCCGGGGATGGCGCGAGACATCCCCGTGAAACGCCGCGACGGGCACGCCCCTGTTAGCGTCAATCTAATTTTCACCAGTTTCACTAATCAAACGCGCCGTTCGCGCAAAGGCGGCTTCACCGCTTGCGCTAACGTATTTTCACCGATTCCGGTCACGCCTTGACGGGTCCGTCCCTCGGCAGGTCCTTCAGCCTGTAGGACCTGCCGGCTATCTTGACCAGGTGGCAGTGGTGGCAGTGGTGGCACACCCTGTCCGCGATCGCGCTCGCCGCCACGTCGTCCCCGAACACCCTGCCCCAGCCGCCGATCCCCACGTCGGCGGTGATGATCGTCGAGCGCTGCTCGTAGCGCGTCAATATCAGCTGGAACAACAGGTCCGCGCCCACGCTGCCGACGTCGAGGTAGCCGAGCTCGTCGATGATCAGCAGCCTCGAGTGGGCGTAGTACTTGAGCCTCTTCTTGAGGATGCCGCGCGACGAGGCGTCCTCAAGGTCCTCGACGAGCCGGGCGCAGTCCACGAACCTGACCTCGCGCCCCGCCCTGACTGCCTCGATGCCCAGCGCGACGGCGAGATGCGTCTTGCCCACGCCGGGGCTTCCCACGAACAGGACGTTCTCGGCCCGCTCCACGAACCTGAGGGTCGCGAGCTCCTCGATCTCGGCGCGAGGGACCGACGGCTGGAAGTCCCAGTCGAAGTCCGCCAGCCCCTTGACGTAGGGGAACCCCGACGACCGAATGCGCTGGTTGGTGATCCTGACCTCCCGGGCGGCGACCTCGACGCGCGTCATCTCCTCGAAGGCGGAGGCGAAGCCCCGCTCGCCCGCGGCGACCATCCTCACGTAGTCGGGCAGGGACGCCGCCATCTCGTGCAGCCCGAGCGCGGAGAGGTCGACCTCGCCAGGTCCATCGCGCGCCACAGCCGCGGCCTTGGCGACCTGTCGTAGCATTCGCTGCCCTCCCGCAGACGGGGCACCGCAGCCCGAAACTCGTCCACGGCCTGACGCCGACGATTATCCTGCCGCCGTCGATGCTGGCGTACTCGATCACGGTGTGGACCAGCGCGAGCGCGCGGCTTAGTATCCTGTTCATGCGTCAGGGCCTTTCCGGTAGGTTGATGTAGCAAGCGAAATCCTACCCTGCCCGGCGCGGAAACGGCCCCCTCTCGGGGCCGTTTCCCTTATATGCGGAACTTTTTTGCATCCACCTGCGGAAAAATTGATGTCTCGCCCACAGAAACTACCGAAGAGCCTAAAATCGGCTCATATTCAAACAGACACAAGGAGGGATTAATTATGGAATGGAGCTTTGACGAAATAAGGGGATTTATCCCGAAATCGATTTCTCTCCCATACTCAAGAGAGGAAAAGAACGGGTACCGCTCTGTTCTAACCGGACGCGATGAGCTGAACTATATCATGTTGAACGGAAGCGGGAGCTACATCGTCTCTCTGTGCGATGGTAAAAACACCGTCGAAACAATCCTTAATCGGATGTGCGACAAGTTTCCAGACGCCAATCCGGACATGCTCAAATCTGACTTAGCCTCGGCAATGAGAGGTTTCAGCGTATCGAGACTAATAGGATGGGTCAAAACTCCGACCGAAAATGGCACACCCATTGCCGATGAGATTTGCGTGGACAATGGGACCCATATACGGCTTGCCCAAGAAAACGATATTCGCCTGATTTGCTCCCTGGCAAGCCAGGCGAGCTCATCAGAACCAGAAAGTCCCACAATTGTCTACGGTTGGCCTCTTTCCGTCGAGCAGTATGAACGACCGCTAGAGGTGCGAAACGGATTGTTCAATCTGAGCAAGGAATTTTTCATTGTATATGAGTCAGGGAGACCAACCGGTCTACTCGGCCTCGCCCCCTCCAGCAATCCCTTACTCAGATACGCAGACATCTGTCTTCTTTTGTGCCCCGCAAGCATCGCCGTTCAATGTATTGCCGCTGCGGCCAGCTTCTATCGTCAAGAATTTTGCGATGTTCCCAATTTTTTCCACCTGAACCTAACCAGCAAGGAAATTGCATCAAACGAAGGAATTCGAAATCTTATCAATGAGCCAGAATTCACTTGCGCTGGCACTTTTCCAGGTGAGTGCAGCGACGGCGACTGCATGAATGTATACTGTTTTTCAGAAGTCTGTTAAGAGGAACCATGGGACGAGTTTCGGAAAACAAGTACACCAACGTTCTCAGAGCGCCACATCACGTCGCCCTTGACATAACAAACAAGTGCAACTTGAGATGTCTGCACTGCTATAACAGCAGCGGCGAGAATGAGGTCATGCACGACGAGTTGACCTCAGATGAACTTTTTGTTTTCGCAAAGGAAATGGCAGACATGTCGCTTTACAGCATGTGTTTCTGTGGAGGAGAAACCTTGTTGCGCAGTAAAGATATCTTGCGCTGCCTTCCCATATTGCGAGATGGGAATGTTGCAGCGAGCCTGGTAACCAACGGGCTTCTCCTCACGGAATCCCTTCTCCGAGATTTAGAAGATTCCGGACTCAAAAGCATCCAATTTAGCCTAGACGGCATTGGGTCAGCTCACGATAGGCTGAGGGGACATGAGGGAGCCTTCGAAATCGTCGAAGAAGCAGTTGCCACCGTACTCAACCATTCCGATTTGCACCTTGCTATCGCATTTACGCCCACGTCGTTCAACACCGAACAGTTTCCCGATGTCATCTCACTATTAGATGAGATTTTCACCAAATCTAACAGGCCGAAGAGGACGCCGGGTGACTTTATCGAACTACGTGTCCAACCCCTCATGGTTTTGGGCCGTGCGCGAAAGAACACATTTATTAGACCGGACTATTCCCAATACCGTACGTTGATTCACGCCATTCAAGAGGACGACTTCCTTCGGAAGCACCCGAATGTCCGACCGCAATGGGGCGACCCCGTCGACCATCTAATTCGCTTCTCTGATAACCGATATCTATTAGATCAGGTTTCAGTGCACGCAAACGGCGACATCGTCGTTTCTCCGTATATCCCGTTAGTGGTTGGCAACATCAGAAACCACCCTCTTGAGGATTACTGGAACAACGGACTTAGCTCAATTTGGTCCACAAAACTGGTTCAAGACCTCTGTAACCACATGTGGACCATTGACGACATGGAGCGTATGTCCGACACAATTTGCGATATAGATATGGGAGGTGATCTACACGTTGACCTGATTGATGATACCGCGGATGAACTGTTGAACTCATCGTTGAAGGAGATGTTGGGTTAAATGTACGAGAAGCCCGTAGTAGACAACATGAATCCGACCAGAGCATCGACTCTTGGAACGGAAACTTGGTTCGACATGTATTACATCGTGTGGGGAGCAAATGTGGCGGTCGGAGTCACCGCAGTTGGAGCCTATGAACTGGTCCTCATCACTTTTGCCGCAGCACTTCCCCTCAGCGAGCAAGGTGGCCAAGACGAGCAATGAGTCCTGAAGCGCTAAGATCATCCATTGGCGGCATGGTAGGAGGAATCTGCTTTCTCGTTGTCGGGGTGTTAATGGTAAAGACCGGCAATCCCGGCCTGATTCACAGTTACCATATCGCTCATATTCCAAGCGAGAAGATTCCTCTTGTTGCCAGATTGGTCGGACTCGGAATAGCGTTGACGGGAGCCGGTCTCGTTCTCGCGGGCATCATTGCCTTTGCGTCCCAAATCCCATTATCGGCATCGGCGGCTTTCATTCTGCCGCTCATCATAATCTTTGCCGGTCTTGGCGTCTCCTTGCTAACGATCGTAGTGTTCACATTTCGACCATGGTCATAATGGATTTCCTATTGCATGAAACTTCAGGCGCATGCCCAACAAACAATGAAAAAATTTACAGCTTTAGTCGGACGGCTGTTTTATTTTTCAGCCGTCCGACTGCCGTGCGCGGCCTATTGATCGAACATAAAATTCCCGTTTCTATGAGGATCCAGCTCGCAAAGACTCTCTATGGAAGCGCTCGTGCCGATTAGTCGCCGCTTCGTTTCCACCGAACCGCGGTGTAAGGTGTCATCAGTTGGTATTTCATACCTGATAGATTGGGGCCATTCTTGATTCGGTACGTCTTATCGAAGTTTAGTAAAACAAAGGGTGCTTTCACGTTCATTGCCATCACGACGATTGGAATCGCCCTTTCCTATGCCGCACCATATGTGAACGGAAAGTTCTTAGATTTCCTTCTTGCCAATCGCAGCGAGAAGGATGCTGTGCTTTTTGCGCTCTTCGTAGCTTCAATAGGGGTCTTTTCTGCCTTATTTTCATATTTTGCAGGAACGTTATCTATCCGTATATCCACAAAGCTTTCTTTTGACCTACTCAGGGAAACCGTCTTGCGCTTTGAGCGAGTTAATTTTCTGACGAACCGAACAACCGACTCAGCCTATACGACGCAAAGGATTTTCACTGACTCAGGTGTTGTTTCTTCTTTCGTTCTAACAAACTTTATCAGCGCTCCCCTGTCTGTTGTCGCCATTCCTTTCGTGTTGCTCGTCATATGGTCGGTTGATCCACTCCTCGCACTATTCTCCATCCTCCTTCTTGTGGCATATCTCTTCGTTATTACCGGATTGCGAAAGCTTCTATATAAAGTCATGTACGAGAAGAAGGAGGCAGATAGCGCTTTCTATGCCGTAATAGCATCGCAGTTGAATCAGATTCTCAACATTCAGTTAACGTCTTCATACAATAAAAGCGAGCTAGCACTTGACACCGGATTTGAAAAGTATTTTCCAAAGGTCTTGCACTCGGGAAAGCTCTCATTCTCACTAACATCGATTGACAGCCTTTTTGCTGCCGTGTTTCAAGCGATAATACTCATCGTATCCGGAGTGCGAATCATCAATGGAACCATGACGATAGGCGAATACACCATCGTCGGTGCATATTTTGCCGTCCTATTTAAAACCTTGAAAAACACGATGAACCTGTTCAAGTCCTATCAGGATGCCAAGGCTTCGTGGGACAGGATGAGCGCCATGGGAAAGGTAGGACCGGAACCAGAGCAAGATCAGACAGGTTTAGTCAAGATTGACACAATAAATCGCATTTCTGTTTCCAAGTTGGATTTTACGGTACCCCTTCCAGACGGATCTCCCCGAAAGGTTCTTGACGGATTTTCCTTCGATTTCTCCGGCCCTGGAACATACTGCATAACCGGAGAAAATGGAAGAGGAAAAACGTCGCTCCTTTACCTGCTCCTTGGGCTGTATCCATCGGCAGGCAAAGTAACATACAACGACATGCCGATTGAAAAATGCAATTTGGATTACATACGTTCAGACACGATATCGTGCTGCCCCCAACCGTGCTTCGCTCCAGATGAGACGGTTCGGGACCTGTTGGATTATTTCAACACCCCATTTTTTACAAAGCACCAGCATATGAATGAGCTACCGTCGTTGACAACCAGCATAGAGGGCTTGCTTGAGAAACGTTGTCCTGAACTTTCGGGTGGTGAGCTGCGCCGTGTATACTTGTGGTCGGCAATTTCCCGTAATCCATCAGTCTTGGTGCTCGATGAGCCTACAACTGGATTGGATGAAACAAGCCGAGCCGAACTCGCTTCGTATGTCAGAAACAACAAATTGAAACAGCTCATTATCATTGTTTCACATGATAATGAGCTGGCAAATGCAGCGGAAACGATCGTCAGTCTAGATAACGCGTCACACCGTTGCGCAAATCGATAGGACCGCATCGAGTCGCAGCAATTGCAGAAGGCTAAGCTATAATGATTGCCCTTTACCCATGCGTATCTCAAGGCCTTCGATGATGATCCTTGATACCGTGGTGTTGTGTTCCGCCGCGTAGGTGCTCATCTCTTGCTTCTGCTCTTCCGTAACCCAAAAGGTGATGCACTCCCCTTTCTTGCGACTTGTCGAATCCCCTTTGTTTCGTGTGTCTTGATTACCCATGAGGGTCATGCTCGCCTCTCCAACGGGCATGACGCGGCGAGTTGGCTTCTTAATTGCCACCGTAAATCTCCTTATCCTCCTCGATGCCCTCCTTCACCTGTTTGAGTAATTGTCCTCTTTGACACCGGCGATATTGCGCTTACACACCGTCCGCTCACATCCCGAATATTGCCGTTCGGCATCGCCGATATTCCCGTCGGCACCGTCCCCCTGGTACGTTCCGGCTGTCCATGCAGCCGAGACCAAGGAGGTACAGCATGGCGAGAAGGATAAGGGCCAGGGAGGCCCTCAGGCTCCGTGCGTCCGGCCTGTCGCAGAACGCGATAGCCCGCGCGGCGCATTGATTGGAAGGCTGTATGGACGTCAGGCTGCTTGGAAAGAAAAACGAGGGCGAGGGCCTTGGGGTCGCTGTTCTCGTTGATTCGGCTTTTGCAGAGTTAAAAGACAAGAGCGATGAGCAGTTGGCGGAGGCCCAGAGATTTTTGATTGACTTTATGAAAAAAGTTGCTCGGCTAAAGGGAGTGAGAATTGATCGGCCCCATTTCCTCCGCTCGGAGCTGAGGAGGAAGGGTGTCCATAAAGATGTCGGCGAGTTTGCCGTGGAAACGACCCCCGTTACCGCCGGAATCGATGTGGGCCTGATCGATAGAATTGCTAGAGAAGTAATTGATTATGAGGCAAAGAAGTCAACCGCCTTTTCCTTTGCAGCGGGTCTTCCCGGAGGTGTCGCGATGGTGGGCACCATTCCTGCCGATATTACGTAATACTACGTGCACGCATTCAGGATTATGCAGAAACTGGCATACCTGTATGGCTGGCAGACCTTTTTTGAAGAATGTGACGACGTTGATGACGAGACTCTCTACGAAATGGCAGTGTTGCTCGGTGTGATGATGGGTGTAGGCAGCGCGAATTCGATGCTAACCGTAATCGCCAAAAACGCCCAAGAGGCGGTCGCGAAAAAGGTCGCTCGCCAGTCGCTAACCAAGACCAGTTGGTATCCGATCCTGAAGAAGCTCTTGAGCTTCTTGGGTATCAAGATAACAAAGCAGACGGTGGGGGATGCCGCTGGCAAGGTTGTTGTGGGCGACGGTGGCGTAATCTCTGGTGCTATCACCTTTATGGGTCTTTCAAAGGGGTCGGCGCGCTTGTGTAGGCAGCTTAAGTGCTTGCCGCAGGCAAACGAGCGGATTCCTGGCACTGGGTACTATGAAAAGGATGAGGCCGCGGTTGCCAAGAAGAGGATTGACGTAGCGGAACCCCTCTTTATCGAAAAGTTCGGATTTTACTCCCATATTCTACGGCTCTATTGTTGAATATGCTGACCGGCTGGAGGAGTCACTGGCGACTGGAGAAGCGAAGCTGGATGCATATAATCCGGACGTTCTTCTCTGATACTCAGCGGAATTAGGCTATGCGTAACAGGATTGTTGTTCGATCTAATGTGAACGTTGGATGATGCTAACTATTTATGGAAAACAGTTAAAAAAGTTTTTCACCCCTTTTTCACTCCTCGGAGAAGGAGGAAAGAGACGCGAAAACAAAAAAGCTCAGAAGCAATTACGCTTCTGAGCTGCACTAATGCAATGGAGCCAGCGACCGGGCTCGAACCGGTGACCCCCGCTTTACGAGAGCGGTGCTCTACCAACTGAGCTACGCTGGCGGCCAAGTGATGGCGCAACTGAGGCGTCAACGGCTGTCTATGATACGGGACATCGCAAATCCGCGCAAGTGTTCTGACGGCTTTTCTCACTTTAAATGCACTAATATTGGAGACGCGATGTCTTGCTCTTACGGGTCTCAAACAGAATGGGGCAGCGATGACTCAACCCAAGATTCTTCTCGCACGCATCGACGACCGTTTCATTTACGGACAAGACGTTGAGCTGTGGAACGAAGCCGTGGGTTCCAACCTTGTCCTAATCGTCAACGATGAGATCGCGGCAGATTCGCGCCAATGGGCACCCATGAGGGTGGCGGCGCCAGAAGGCGTTTGGACGCGGTTTTTCTCGGTGCAAAGGACCATCGACGTCATTCATACCGCAACGCCTCGCCAATTGATTCTGATCATGGTGGCCTCACCCTCCGATGCGCTCGCGCTGGTTAAGGGCGGTGTGCCGATCACCAAGATCAGCATTGGTCATATGCAGGCAGGGGAGGGCAAGCGTCCCGCAACGCCCGCAGTTGCCGTAGACGACACAGACGTCGCTGTTCTCAGAGAGCTGCAAAAGCTCGGCATAGAACTAGAAATCCGCTATCTCCCCAGTTCCGCCCCCGACCCCATCGGCAATCTGTTCAACTGATCCCTTGGGGACGGAGGAAAACGGATCATTTTGCCTTCGTAGGGGATCTGTGTGGCGCTGTCCGCCAAAACTATGCCGGTTTACTACGATGAATTGCTTATCGCCGAGCATGCCAAATTTGCAGAGAATAAAACCGCAGGTAGACGAGTTGCTAATTTTTTATAAACCAGCGCGTGGTCGGACATAGTGGGTTCATCGTAGTAATTCGGCATAGTTTTGTTATGTCACCAATTCGGTGGCATCGAAAAGAAGGATTTAGGCATGAAGCAGCGCCCGTTGGCGGTGGTGCCGGCGGGCGTTGCTGTGCGAGATGTCGCGTTGTGGGCCTAGTGCCTCATAAAGTGGTATTCGATCATATTGCTGTAGGGGTGACCCGGACCCACAATGCCCTGCGGGAACAGCGGCTGGTGCGGCGTGTCGGGGTACATCTCGGCCTCGAGGGCAAAGCCGGCGCCCCAGCCATAGTTGGCATCGTCCTTGGCGTGCTCGTCGCCCAGCCAGTTGCCGGTGTAGAGTTGCACGCCCGGGGCGGTGGTGTAGTAGTCCAGCTCACGACCGGTCCACATCTCCTCGACATGTAGGGCGCGACGCAGGTTGCGGCCGTACTGATAGCCATCGATGCACAGGCAGTGATCGTAGCCACGGGCCTGCTTAATCTGCGGGTCGTCGGCCTCCATGCCGGGTGCGACGGGGCGCAGCTCGCGAAAGTCAAACGGTGTTCCCTCGACCGGAGCGATTTCGCCGGTGGGGATGTTCTGCTCGTTAATGGGCAAGTAGTGGGCAGCGTTGGCGATAAAGAAGTGCTCACAGTCCATGCCGGCGTTATGGCCGGCAAGGTTAAAGTACGTGTGGTTGGTCATGGACACGTAGGTGGCGCGGTCGCTCTCGCAACCATACTCGATGCGGAAGACGCCGGTGCGCGTAACGGTAAACACAGCCGTAAAGATTCGGTTGCCGGGCAGGCTCAGCTCGCCATCCTTAAGCGAGGTGGTCATGCGCACGGCGTTGTGAGTCTCGTCGAGCTCAACGTCCCATACGCGCTTGTGCAGACCATGCTCAAGATCGCTGTGCAGGTTGTTGACGCCTTCGTTGGCCGGCATGTGCCAGTCCGTGCCGTCGATGGTGATCGTGGCGCCCGCGGTGCGGTTTGCCACGGGGCCGATGGTCGCGCCAAAGCAGGCGGGGTTGTCAAAGTAATCCTCGAGCTTATCGAAGCCCAGCACCACATCGCGCACGTTGCCGGGAATATCGGGCACATCGATACCCAGCACGGTGGCGCCATAGTCCATAATGCGAACGCAGATCTCGGGCCCGTTGAGGGTATAACGATGAACGGAGGTGCCGCACGGCGCGGTGCCGAAAAGCTCGGAAGTGATCATTTGGTTCCTAACATCGAGGTATTTCGGACAAACTGTAGCGCGAACAGGTGAGATTATCACTACACCCCACTAAAGCAGGGGGTATTTTTCTCAAAAAAGTGATGATTGGAGCTGTGCGGGTGTTCATTTTTGACGCGCACGAGTCTGATACAATTTGTTCGTTACTGTTTGAATGATATGCGCGCAAAGAACGGCGAGGATTCATCGTGATTAAGGCAGAGCGACAGGATAAGGTTCGTCAGCTGCTCGAAGAGCAGGGCACGGTTTCGGTCAAGGAGATTTCGGATGCGCTGGGCGTTTCGGATATGACGATTCGCCGCGACCTCGAAGAACTTGCGAGCCTGGGCGAGATCGAGCGCGTGCACGGTGGCGCCCGTAGCGCACAGGGACGTCCCCATGCCATGTTGCGCCATGAGTATTCGCACAGCGAAAAGCGCACTAAGCATGCCGAGGAAAAGCTGCAGATTGCGCGCCGTGCTGTGGAGCTTATCGAGGAGGGCTCGACCATCTTTTTGGGTACGGGCACTACGGTGGAACAGATGGCCTCGATGCTGCCGGCGTGTCGCCTGCGCATTGTGACCAACTCGCTTTCGGTGTTTAACCTGCTCGAGGCGCGCGAAGACTGCGACCTGTGCCTCGTGGGCGGTATGTACCGTCGCCGCACCGCCGCTTTTGTGGGACCAACGGCCGAGGATACCCTGCGTGCGTTGGGCATCGACGCGGCGTTTATCGGCGCCAACGGCATTCTGGATGGCGACGTATCTACGTCCAACATGGACGAGGGCCGTATCCAGCAGCTCGCCTTTAGCAAGGCCGACTCACGCTATCTGATCGCCGATTCCAGCAAGATCGGCAAGCGCGACTTCTACACCTTCTGTCGCTTGGACAGCCTGGATGCCGTGGTGTGCGAACCGGGTATCGCCGCCGAGAATCGTGCCGCCATCGAGGAACACACGCAGGTCATCTGCTAGCTTAGGTATTACAGATCTAGATATTTCGAACCGGGTGCCCCCGTTCATCTCAATCTGTAACAATTGGGGCCGAAAATCCCTGCTAGATGTTACAAATCGAGACAAACGGCCTGCTCGGGTCGAGCCAAAACAAAAAAGCCGCATGCGAACCCGTGGAGGGATTCGCATGCGGCCGACAGGGGGTATGCGGCTTGAATTAGGCCATGAGCAGGCCGGTCTCCGCGACGTTCTTGTACCAGTACGCGCTCGCCTTGGGATAGCGCTTCTGGGTCTCGAAGTCGATGTAGAACAGGCCGTAGCGCTTGTTGTAGCCGTTGGTCCAGGAGAACTGGTCCTGCAGCGACCACACAAAGTAACCGTCGACGTTTACGCCGCCGTCGATTGCCTTGAGGATCCATGCGAGATGCTGGCGCATGTAGTCGATGCGAGGGGCGTCGTCGATAAAGCCGTCCTCGAAGTCATCCTTATAGCCCATGCCGTTCTCGGTGACGTAGATCTTCTTGTAGTTGGGGTAATCGTTCTTAATGCGGAGCAGCAGGTCGTAGAGGCCCTCGGGATAGATGATCCAGTCCCAATCGGTGGTGGGTACGCCTTCGCGCACGCATGACTCGCCCACGCCCTTGAGGAACCAGCGCGAGGAGCCCTTGTCGCCGGTGCCATTGTGGTTGATGTCGTTTTCGCCCTCGGCGGCACGCAGGAACTGGCACTTGTAGGTGTTGACGCCCAGGCAATCGTTGTAGGGGAGCGCGGCAGTCAGCGCGGCGATGTCCTCGTCGCGGACGTCGAGCTCGCCGCCGGCGATATGGGCCAGCTTGGTCGCAGCCTCCATGGTGTCGGCTGCATAGTGGCCGCGGAAGGTGGCGTCGAGTACCCAGCGGTTGTTGATGACGTCGGCCATGCGAGCTGCCTCGCAGTCGGCGGCGTTGTTGGGGTCGAGGGGATACTTGGGCTCCAGGTTCTGGACAATGCCGATCTCGCCCTCAAAGTCGCCCTCGTGGAAGGCGACGACGGCCTTGGCATGGGCCACCATCATGTTGTGCATAAGCTGGAAGGCCTTGTCCAGGCGATACTTCTCGCCGTGCGGCCAGTTGCCAACGATAAAGCTGCCCTCGGCGGTCGCGGGAATCTCGTTAAAGGTGAACCAGTGCTTGACCTCGGTGAACTCGGCAAAGCAGAACTTGGCGTACTCGACAAAGGCGTCGATGGTCGTGCGCGTCAGGAATCCCTCGCCGCCGTCCTGATAGAAGGCCTCCGGCGTATCGAAGTGATCGAGCGTGACATAGGGGATAACACCAGCTTTGTTGCAGGTGGCGAAAAGCTCGTGATAGAAGGCGACGCCCTCGGGGTTAATCTCGCCGGTGCCACTGGGGAAGATACGGCTCCAAGCGATGGAGACGCGAATACCGTTGATGCCGAAGCGCTGGCACAGGTCGATATCGACCGGATACTTGTTGTAGAAGTCGCTTGCAGGATCGGGGGAGAAGCGACCCTGTGCGGCCAGGAAATCGTCCCAGGGCACTTTGCCCTTGCCGTGCGTGCGGGTCTCGCCCTCAACCTGGTAAGCGGCGGTGGCGCCGCCAAACACAAAGCCGTCGGGGAACTGCATGGGGTTGGTCATGAGTCATCCTTTCTGTGGGATATGAATAGGGAGAGGTGCCCAAACTGGGGGTCCGGGCACCAACAGAGGAAGGAACTAGTCGAGGTTCTCGCGGAGCCACTTGATGGCGCCAGCGGGGTCGCGAGTAAGGTCGATATATTCCTTACCGCGCGGGGCGAGCAGCTTAATGCCCAGACGATCGGTGTCGGCCTTCATGTCGTTGTAGTAGCTACGAACCTGCGGAGCGAGCACGATGACGTCGTACTGATCC
Organism: Coriobacteriaceae bacterium; assembly: GCA_025757745.1. Taxonomy (NCBI): domain Bacteria; kingdom Bacillati; phylum Actinomycetota; class Coriobacteriia; order Coriobacteriales; family Coriobacteriaceae; species Coriobacteriaceae bacterium. The sequence continues at coordinate 1,995,302 of CP107217.1, read as the reverse complement.
ATGATGGCAGTGTGCTGGCCATAGGCGCCTGCGGAGGAAGCGATGTTCTCTCCGGTCTGTGCGGCACCTTCCTTGATGGCGTTGGCAAGCATGGCAGAGGTGCCGGCGCCGGCGCACAGGACGAGGACCTTCAGGCCATCGACATCCTTCTTGGCGGATGCATCGGCAGCGGGCTCGGGCTGATCGGCGACAGGCTTGCTGTCGGCGGCGGCAACGGTCGTCTCGACGGAAGCGGTGGCCTGCTCGACAGCGGGCGTAGAGGCGTTGGCGGCGACGGAAGCGGCACCATCGGACTCGAGTCCCAGCTCGGCGGCGCGCTCGGCCTCCTGGTCGCAGAGCAGCTTATCGTATGCCTTCAAGAACGGCAGGTAGATGATGGCGTCCAGCAAGATGATGATCGCGACAAATACCAGGGCGATAAGCTGGAAGTTCGTGGTGATGAAGATGCCGATGGGGGCAGGGGTAGCCCAAGGCACCACGAAGGAGAAGCCGTTCATACCCACATTGTCGATAAAGAACTTGGCAACACTCACGTTGACGCAGCCGGCGGCAACAAAGGGGATGAGCATGTAGGGGTTAAGGATCATCGGCGCGCCAAAGAGCAGCGGTTCGTTGACGGCGAAGGCAACAGGGACAATCGAGGCCTTACCGACGGCTTTGAGCTGCTTGGACTTCATGAAGAGAATCAGCAGAAGCGGCACGATGAACGTGGCGCCGGTGCCGCCGAACTCACCCACGAGCGACATGTTAAAGGTGAGGGAGTGGGCGGGGTGGCCGCCTGCCAGCAGAACCTGCAGGTTCTCGGCCTGGTTGGCAAGACGGATGGGGTCGATGCCCGGCTGGACGATCGAGGGGCCGTGGACGCCGATGAACCAGAAGAACGCGGTGGCTGCCTGGATAAGGATAAGGCCAGGATAGGTTTCTGCAGCGGTAAAGAGCGGGGAGAGCAGTTTGATAAGCAGCTCGGAGAACGGAACGCCCATGAGGTTGCGCACGACGACATCGATGATGCCGCAGATGATGACGGCGCCGCCAAAGGGGATAATGTCGCGGAAGTTCTGAGCGATGGCGCCCGGGACCTCCTTGGGCAGCTTAATGGTCAGATCGCGCGAGACGCAGAATTTGTAGACCCACACGGTGATGAACGCGGCGATATAGGCCGAGAACAGACCGCGCGTGCCCATGCTGGTGCAATCGAAGACCGAAAGTTCGGAGCCGTTGAACTTGGTGGTGAACTGCGTAACGGCGAGCAGCAGCATGCTGCACTGGGCGGCCACCATGGTGGAACCGTCGTTGAGCACTTTGCCGGCGGGCATGCGACGGTTCATGGAAGCCGTGAAGTTCTTGGCAGTGGTGCCAGCAACCATGATGCCCATAACGCCCATGGTGAAGTTGTACAGCTTGTTGCACCAGTCGATAAGCGGCTGGGGCAGCGTGATGCCGACTACGCCGGGAAGGGTGGCGATCAGCAGGAAGATCGAAGAGGTGAGGACGATGGGCATGCACCCAAGGAATCCGTCCTTAATGGCCTGGAGGTAGACGTTCCTCGAGATCTTCTCAAAGAACGGTTGATGCTTTTCGAGCATCTTTACGATGGCGTCCATAGAGCTCCTTTGCTACTTAATGCGCGACGCATGTGGATGGAACTGGTCGTCGATGGATGGTCAGGACTGCCCGGAAACCTTCCTGCTTAAGGAAGGCATTGCCAAATGACAACGTTGTCATTTCGTTAATGACAACGTAAGACATTTTTGGAAGAGCAACAAGGATTTACGGGTGAACGGTCGATATTGTCCGATAAACGGCTGATTTGTCAGTCGGGCAGGTAGTGTATGCTAGAACACAAAAAACAAGCGATAGAGAATCGAGTGGAGAAGCAGTGACAACGATGGACAAGAAAAACGTCTCGATGAACGACGTGGCGATTGCCGCGGGTGTTTCTCTCAAGACGGTGTCGCGTGTGATCAACGAGCCCGATAGCGTGCGAGAGTCGACACGCGATAAAGTCCATTCCGCAATGGAGGCGCTCGGGTTTCGAACCAACTTTGCCGCGCGTTCGCTCAAGTTGGGCCGTTACGGGTGCATCGGCGTGGTGATGTTTCACTTGTCGGGCGGCGCCGTGGACATGATTGACGGTATCGCCGATGCCGCCGAAGAACGCGGCTTTGCGCTCACGATGATCAAAAAGCGGGCAGGGGAGAAGATGACCCTTGCCGACGCAGCGCGCAGGATGTCGCAGCTGCCTGTTGATGGCATGATCTTCAATCTGCGCCAGATGGTCGATGACTTTGATACCTTTGAGGCGCCGAAAGACCTCAAGACGGTGATTATCACACCGATGGAACATCCTACCTGCTCTACCGTCAGTGACGACCAAGAGGGCGGCGCGCGTATGGCGTGCGAGTACTTTTTGGACCACGGTCACAAGAACGTGTACTTCGTTTCGGGTAAGAAAGAGTCGCTGTCGAGCCAGTGCCGTATGAAAGGTTGGCGTGCGGCACTCGAGGCACGTGGCATTGAGCCGTCCGAGCCTCTGCAAGGCGATTGGAATGCGGATAGTGGCTATGCCGCGGGCCTTGTGCTTGCCGATAAACCCGATTGCACGGCGATCCTCGCTGCTAACGACTGCATGGCAAACGGTGTGATGATGGCTCTACGTGACAAAGGGCTCAGTGTGCCCGACGACGTGTCCGTGATCGGCTTCGACGATGAGCTCTACAAGACGATTCCCAACTCGATTCTGACGTCGGTGAAGTTTCGCCACCGCGAGCTGGGCATCCGTGCGCTTAACGAGGTCGTTGCGGGTTTGGAAGCCCCGAGCTCCAGAAGTCGTACGCTTGTCTCGGGCGTGTTGGTCGAGCGTGCGAGCGTGCGGGATTTGCGGGCGTAGGCGTGCTCGGCTCGTTCATCTCAACCTGTAACAGGTAGGGCCGAAAATCTCAGCTAGATGTTACAGATTGAGATATCTCTGCTCGGGCGTTCTGTTTGTCTCGATCTGTAACAGCTTGGAGCGAAAAACTCAGCTAGATGTTACAGATTGAGACAAACGTGCGGTACGGTCTGCCCAAAAAAGGCCGGGGGCGGCGCGTCGTGTGACGTGCCGCCCCCGGCTGAGAAATGGGGACAGGTTATGTGAGCGGGGCAATTCCGCTGGTCGCAAGCCGCTAGTCCAGACGACGGGTCTGCGCTACGTGCTTATACCAGTAGGCGCTTGCCTTGGGCGTGCGCTTCTGGGTTTCAAAGTCAACGTAGAAGAAGCCATAACGCTTGTTGTAGCCATTGGTCCAGGAGAACTGATCCTGCAGGCTCCACAGGAAGTAACCGCCCACGTTGACACCCACCTCCATGGCCTTGAGCAGCCAGCGCAGGTGCTGCTCGATGTAGTCGATGCGCGGCTGGTCGTCCACAAAACCGTCCTTGCAGGGGTCCTTGTAGCCCATGCCGTTCTCGGTGATGAAAATCTGCTTGTAGTTGGGGTAGCGCTGCTTAATGTAGACGAGCAGGTCGAACAGGCCCTCGGGATAGATGATCCAGTCCCAGTCGGTGGTGGGGATGCCGGGCTTGTTCACGTGCTCGCCAATACCCTTAACGCGCCAGCGGCCGGTGCCCTTCTCGCCCGTACCGTTGTGGTGCAGGTCGTTCTCGCCATCGTAAGCCTTGAGGAAGCGACACTGGTAGTTGTTAACGCCCAAGTAGTCGTTGTAGAGCGCGGCCTCGCGCATGATTTTCAGATCCTCGTCCGGGATCTCGATGGTGCCGCCCGAGACGGCAGCCAGGCGGTTGGCGCACTCGAGGGTGTCGGGAGCATAGTCGCCGCGGAAGGTGGCGTCGAGCAAGAACTGGTTCTGCAGCACGTGCTCGTTATTGGCGGCTTTGATGTCGGCGGGGTCGTTCTCGTTGAGCGGATACTTAAACTCCAACGACTGGATGACGCCGATCTTGCCCTTAAAGCCGCCGTTGTGGAAGGCCAGTACGGCCTTGGCGTGGGCGAGCATCATGTTGTGCTCGCACTGGAAGGCCTCGGCAAGATGCGCCTTGACGCCACCGGGGAAGGTGCCCTCGATGTAGGTGTTGGAGGCGTTCGCCCAGATCTCGTTAAAGGTGAACCAGTAGGTCACCTGGTCGGCGTACTCCTTAAAGCAGAAGGTGGCAAAGTCCACAAAGGCGTCGATGGTCTCGCGGTTGAGGAAGTCGCCCTTCTCAAAGAGGGGAAGCGGCGTATCGAAGTGATGCAGCGTGACAAACGGCTCAACGTGGTGCTTGTGGCATTCGGCGAAGAGATCGTGATAGAACTGGACACCCTCGGGGTTAATCTCACCGATACCGTTGGGGAAGATGCGGCTCCAGGCGATGGAGAGGCGAATGCCGTTGATGCCAAACTCCTCGCACAGCTCCAGATCGACGGGGTACTGGTTGTAGAAGTCCGAAGCGGGATCGGGGGAGAAACGGCCCTGGGCCTCCAAGAAGTCGTCCCAGGCAACCTTGCCCTTACCGTGAGTGCGGGTCTCGCCCTCTACCTGGTAGGCAGCAGTGGCGCCGCCAAAGACAAAGTCCTCGGGAAACTGCGCAGGCGGGTTAGTGACGCTAGCAGGGTTAACGGACATGATGATCCAATCGTCTAAATCGAAGGGCCAGCCGGTCTTGGATGGTCGGCTGGCCCTGGGCGTTACTTACTTCGAAAGCTGCTCGGAGACGAAGGCGAGAGACTTATCGCCGTTCTGGGAGAGCTCGATGTACTGCTTGCCACGGCAGGCGACGCACTTGTTGCCCACGCGCTCGCAGTCCTTCTGCAGGTCGGCCAGGTAGCTTGCGGCCTGCGGGGCCAGGACGACCAGATCGAAGTCGGGGAGCATGTCCACGTGGTTGCCATAGGCCTCGGCAGCGGTCTCAAGATCAATGCCGCGCTCCTTGGCGGCCTTGGCCAGCGCGTTGGCGAGCAGGCCCGAGGTTCCGCCACCCTGGCAGAGCACGAGTACGCGCTTGCCGTTGAGGTCGCTGGCGGTCGTTGCCTCGGTGGCGGGCGCCGCGGAAGCGGCGGGGGCATCGGCCTTCACGGCCTCGGCAGCAGCGCCGGCGGCAACGCTCTTGGCGTCAGCCTTGCCCTGGAAGGCGTCGTTGAGCTTGGCGGCCTTCTCAGCGTTCTTGGCGGCGAGCTCCTCCTGGGAGATCTCGGCCTCCTCGGTGCACTTCTGGGCGTCATAGGCACGGAAGAACGGGTAGTACAGGGCAAAGTCGACGACCAGGATAAGGGCGAGCATCACAAAGGCGAGCGGCTGGAAGCCCAGGCCCATGATGGTGCCGATGGGGCCGGGGACGGTCCAGGGCAGGGTGTACATAAAGCCGTTCATGCCCAAGAAGTCGATAAAGATCTTGAGGATCCAGATGTTGGCGATCGGGGCAAAGACAAACGGGACAAAGAAGACGGGGTTGAGCACGATGGGCGCGGCGAACAGCAGCGGCTCGTTAACGGCAAAGCACACGGGAACGATGGCGGCCTTACCGACGGCGCGCATCTCCTGGGACTTGGCCAGGAAGCAGAACATAAAGACCAGGACAAGCGTGGCGCCGGTGCCGCCCATGCAGACGACGAAGTACTGGGCACCCTGGGTCAGGACAGCGGAAGCGTGCTGGCCGGCCTGGAACGCAGCCAGGTTGTCGGTCATGTTGGCAACGAGGGCGGCGGCGATGGCGGGCTCGACGATCGAGGGGCCGTGGACGCCCACGAACCAGAAGAGGCTCATGGCGCCGTAGATCACAGCAAGGCCGATGTAGCCGTCGGCAGCGGTGAACAGGGGCTGGAACACCTGGATGACGCCCTGGGCAAAGCAGAAGCCAAAGGCAGCGCGGAAGACGATGTCAAAGACCCAAAAGACGGTGATGCAGACGGAGAAGGGGATGATGTCCTTAAAGGTCTGCGAGATGTTGGGCGGAACCTGCTCGGGCATCTTGACGGTGATGTTGCGCTTAATGAAGAACTTGTAGATGATGCCGGTCACAAACGCAGCGATGAAGGCGGTCAGCAGGCCCTTGGAACCAAGGTAGGTGGTGTTGAAGCCGCTGGCGGCGTCCGTGGCGATCGTGTCGCTCGAAAGGAGCAGGAAGCCGATGATGGCCGCGCACATGCACGAGATAAAGTTGATCTGGTTATTCTTGGGCAGATCGCGGTTCTGGGCGTCGGCGAAGTGCTTGGCCGTGGACGCCCACGAACCAGAAGAGGCTCATGGCGCCGTAGATCACAGCAAGGCCGATGTAGCCGTCGGCAGCGGTGAACAGGGGCTGGAACACCTGGATGACGCCCTGGGCAAAGCAGAAGCCAAAGGCAGCGCGGAAGACGATGTCAAAGACCCAAAAGACGGTGATGCAGACGGAGAAGGGGATGATGTCCTTAAAGGTCTGCGAGATGTTGGGCGGAACCTGCTCGGGCATCTTGACGGTGATGTTGCGCTTAATGAAGAACTTGTAGATGATGCCGGTCACAAACGCAGCGATGAAGGCGGTCAGCAGGCCCTTGGAACCAAGGTAGGTGGTGTTGAAGCCGCTGGCGGCGTCCGTGGCGATCGTGTCGCTCGAAAGGAGCAGGAAGCCGATGATGGCCGCGCACATGCACGAGATAAAGTTGATCTGGTTATTCTTGGGCAGATCGCGGTTCTGGGCGTCGGCGAAGTGCTTGGCCGTGGTGGCGGCGCAGGCGATGGCCAGGATGCCCATGGAGTAGTTGTAGCACTTCCACAAGGCGTTGTTGATGTCATTGGGCCAGTAGAAACCCCAGATGTTGGGGACCGAGGCTACGAGGCAGAAGATGGACGAGAAGATGATGATGGGGATGACGGAGATAAAACCGTCGCGGATCGCCTTGAGGTACTTGTTGCGGGCGATCGCGTTGAAAAAGGGCTGGCCCTTTTCGATAGTGGCGATGAGTTGCTCCATGCAAAGCTCCTAAGAGTCGGTGGGTTAGCAACGATGGTAGCTTTTGACGTTTGCTTGCCAAAATGTTGACGTTGCCATTTTGGGACACAAAAAAGACGCGAACCGGTGGTTCCTGTGTCTGCGAACCGTCGATTCCTTGCGCGTAAACGTTTGAGCCGCCCGGTGGCTCTGTGTTTGCACAATGGCAACGTTAACATTTGGGCGACAAAAGCCGTTCGGGGAAGCAGAAATGTCGGTGAACGGTAGGTTTTGGGTGGTGAGCGTATTGCAGGGGCGGCGTTGGATATACTTGAAGGCGTTTAATATGACTGCGCAGGATGCCGTCAATGGCATCGTTGACACGGAAAGATCGACCTATGGCCGCTGTTAAAAAATCGGTATCCGTCAAAGACGTAGCGCGCCTCGCGGGCGTCTCGGAGCAGACGGTCTCGCGCACCGTGCACGATTCGCCCAGCGTGCGCCCCGAGACCAAGGAGCGGGTGCGTGCCGCCATGCGCGAGCTGGGGTATCGCCCCAATTTTGCCGGTCGATCGCTGCGCCGTGGCAAGTTTAAGACCGTCGGCGTCGCCATGTTCAACATTACCGGTACTGGCAACCTCGACCGTATGGAGGGCTTTGCCGCCGCGGCCGACAAACATGGCTATGCCATCACCCTCACTAAAGTAGACGGGCATCCGTATACCCTCGAGAGCGCATCGTCGCGCATGAGCGCGCTGCCGGTAGACGGCATGGTTGTGATCATGAACCGCATGCCGGCGGACTTTGGCACCTTTGAGCCGCTGCCCGGTATGCAGACGGTGCTCGTTACCATGCTGGAGCACCCACTGTGCTCGACGGTCGATAACGATCAGCTCGATTGCTCACGCCAGGTTGTCGAGTACTTGCTGGGGCAGGGACACAAGACCGTGCACTTTATCTCGTGTCCCGAGCGCTCGCTTTCGGGCATGCAGCGCGAGGAGGGGTGGCGCGAGACATTGCGCGCGCATGGCATTGAGCCACCGCGACTCGTTCGTGGCGATTGGACGGCACAGAGCGGGTATGCTGCCGGTCAGGCTCTGGCGGACGATCCGACCTGTACGGCCATTTATGCTTCCAACGACGCCATGGCCTACGGCTGCATTCGCGGACTCGAGTCGCGCGGAAAGCACGTGCCCGAGGATGTGAGCGTGGTGGGTGTAGATGACAGTCTGGGTGACATCGTGCCCGATCGTCGCCTGGCCACCGTGCGCTTTGACAACAAACGTGTCGGCATGTGGGCAGTCGATAAGATCGCCGGTGCCGAGGAGGTTGCGTCTGGCGTGGAGCACATGCTGATCCCCGGCGTGCTCGTAGAGGGCGATACGGTGCGCGATTTGCGTTAGGGTGCGGTCCTGTTTGGGTTTACGCTAATCATGTTTGATATTGTTCGAAATGGTTTGGAAACCGTTCACGGGCGAAAAAAGACCGTTCACGGCTCGAAATAACGGTTTGCATTGTTCCTTTTTGTTTGAATGTTATTGTTTCTGTCATACACAGCGCAGCGCGTATGCCCGGACGCGATGCTCTCCGTTGGTTCATATGTGAAAGGAACGCAATATGGCAACCAAAGAAGAAATCTCGATGGTTGGATTCGAGATTGTCGCATACGCAGGTGACGCCCAGACCGATCTGCTTGCAGCGCTCGATGCTGCTCGCGAGGGTGATTTTGAGAAGGCCGAGCAGCTGCACAAGGATGCCAGCGATGCGCTCATCGGTGCCCACGACACGCAGACCAAGCTGCTTTCGCAGGAGGCCGGCGGCGGCGAGATGGAGATGACCTTCATCATGGCTCACGCTCAGGACACTCTCATGACCACTATGATTCTGGAGAAGCAGACCCGCTTTACCATCGATGCCTACAAGCGCATCGCCGAGCTCGAGGCCAAGCTCGCCTAACGAGCCCGCACAACCAAGTCCCCTTCCAAAAGCTCTGCCGCAAACTCGCGACAGGGCTTTTTCTTTTCAAGACTTTAGTCTGCTGGCCGCGCAGCGGCCAGCTTTGAACCACCCGCTACGCGGGTGGAGACAAACGGCTTTACAAAGCCACCCCTCCGACCGATATTGACGATTGTTCAGGCCGTCAAGAATTCGAGTCGAAGGGGTGGTCGCCATGGCCCAGAAGGCCTACAGCCTTTCCCACACGAAGTGGATGTGCAAGTACCACATCGTGTTCACGCCGAAGTATAGGCGCAAAGTGATCTACAACCAAATCAGGAGCGACATAGGGGAGATCCTCAGGAAGCTGTGCGAGTACAAGGGGATCGAGATAATCGAGGGGCACCTGATGCCCGACCACGTGCACGTGCTGCTGGCGATCCCGCCGAAGTACAGCGTCGCGAGCGTCATGGGCTACCTGAAGGGGAAGAGCTCGCTGATGATATTCGACAGGCACGCCAACCTCAAGTACAAGTTCGGCAACAGGAAGTTCTGGGCGGAGGGCTACTACGTGTCCACCGTCGGCCTGAACGAGGCGACGATCGCCAAGTACATCAGGGAGCAGGAGTCCCACGACATCGCGCTGGACAAGCTGAGCGTGAAGGAGTACGAGGACCCCTTCAAGAGGGGGTGATCCCGCCGGTTCGACCGGCGCGCCACGGGTCAAGATGCACTAGGCCTGGACGAAGTCCGGGCCCGCACCTTTAGACGCGAGCCCGGGGCCCGTGGGTTATACCCTAAGAGCAAACCACCCTTTTTAAGGGTGGTTCTGATTTACCCGGCACTTGGGGACGTTCCTTATCTGCCGGCAGTTAGGGACACTCCTGCCATGCATTTGATCCTTTGAGGATGGAAGAAAACGGGTTATTAGGTTTGCTGCGGTGCCGACTCGGCCTGTCGGTTACAAAACTATGCCGGTTTACTACGATGAATCGCATTCTTTCAACTATGGATAGAACGGCGTTATCAAAGCCACAGGTAGAAAGCTTGTCATTTTCTGCTAATAGCAAATGTGGTCGGTCCTATCGGTTTTACCGTAGTAAACCGGCATAGTTTTGAAAGGGCACTGTTCGACTAGCAGCGTTATGGAGCTTCTGCATGCCCTCCCGTTCGGTTTTTCGCTGGGTGGGTATACTTCCATCCGCAATACAGGCCGGAATAAGGAGGTATCCAAATGCCGGGCAACGGATTGATTCAAAAGGGAGACGCGCACGAGATGACTCATGGGCGTCCTGTCCAGATAACCGAGCACACGACGGTAACCGAGCTGCAGCCCAGCCTGTCCGATGTCGTGTGCGCAAACAAAAAACTGCAGATTGGCTTTATCGTTGCGCTCGTGGTACTGGCGCTGTTGTCGGGCTTTGTAGCTCGTCCGCATTTTGCCGATACCAAGACCTGGGACTCCACCATCGAGGTCATCGATCAAAAGAAGGGCAATGTTTTGGCGCTCACGACCTCGTGCGTCGCCCTATCTGCGGGTATCACTGCGCTGCCGGGCGATACGGGAACGCCAGTTGCCGAGCAGCTCGCGCAGCTTTCGGGAAACTTGGGTATCGTGCTTGCCGTGCTCTATCTTGAGAAATATCTGCTGACTATTTTGTGGTCGGTTGGCCTGGGCATCCTGATTCCGTTTGCGCTGGTGCTCTTTGCAGTGTCGCTTGGTATTCACGGACGCTGGAGCACCAGCGGCGTCATTCGCCGCGTGGCAACGCGTGTGCTGGTGGTCGCCATAATTGGCATGGCGTTGGTGCCTGCAAGCGTATGGGTGTCGCAAAAGGTCGACGAAACGTATCGCGTTAGCATCGAGGCGGCCGAGCAAAAGGCGACCGACGCTGCGAGCGCGGCAGATAGCGATAGCTCCAAAACAAGCAAGAAAAAGACCGAGTCCACAGAGTCCAAGAACGTGCTTGAGCAGCTTGCCGACGGTGCCTCGGGTCTCGTCACGTCGGTGACCAGCGGCGCCAAGCAGATGACCGATGAAATTGTGCGGCAAGTGACCGATCTCATCGAAGGCGTCATCGTGATGATCGTGACCTCGTGCGTGATTCCATTGCTGGTGCTCGCGGCGTTTTTGTGGCTGGGGCACGTGCTACTGGGGATTGATATTTCCGGCCCGGCGAACTATCTGACGGGTCGCTTTCTGAGCGCTCCGTCCAAGCACGCCAAAAAGGGCGGGCAGTCCGAGTAGCTAAAACAGCTGTATATACCGGGGAATACCGCCGAAGGGCGGCCGAGACACGTTCTCGGCCGCCCTTTTGTTCAAGACTTTAGTCTGCTGGCCGCGCAGCGGCCAGCTTTGAACCACCCGCTACGCGGGTGGAGACAAACGGCTTTACAAAGCCACCCCTCCGACCGATATTGACGATTGTTCAGGCCGTCAAGAATTCGAGTCGAAGGGGTGGTCGCCATGGCCCAGAAGGCCTACAGCCTTTCCCACACGAAGTGGATGTGCAAGTACCACATCGTGTTCACGCCGAAGTATAGGCGCAAAGTGATCTACAACCAAATCAGGAGCGACATAGGGGAGATCCTCAGGAAGCTGTGCGAGTACAAGGGGATCGAGATAATCGAGGGGCACCTGATGCCCGACCACGTGCACGTGCTGCTGGCGATCCCGCCGAAGTACAGCGTCGCGAGCGTCATGGGCTACCTGAAGGGGGAAGAGCTCGCTGATGATATTCGACAGGCACGCCAACCTCAAGTACAAGTTCGGCAACAGGAAGTTCTGGGCGGAGGGCTACTACGTGTCCACCGTCGGCCTGAACGAGGCGACGATCGCCAAGTACATCAGGGAGCAGGAGTCCCACGACATCGCGCTGGACAAGCTGAGCGTGAAGGAGTACGAGGACCCCTTCAAGAGGGGGTGATCCCGCCGGTTCGACCGGCGCGCCACGGGTCAAGATGCACTAGGCCTGGACGAAGTCCGGGCCCGCGCCTTTAGACGCGAGCCCGGGGCCCGTGGGTTATACCCTAAGAGCAAACCACCCTTTTTAAGGGTGGTTCTGATTTGTTGAACACATGGTCGCTACGTCCGCGCCCGGCTCAAACGGTCAGCAATCATCCGTGAACGATATTTGTTCAAAAAAGAACAAAGATAAACAAATAGTTGTTGCAGTTACTGTTCGAATGTGTTCAAATAAACATGAACAGTGAAGAACCGCACATTCAGATGCCCGGACCTGAACGCGATTCAACACTTCCAAACAGAAACTACGCACCTGCGTATCTCTCAAGGAGGATGTCATGAGAGTTGTAATCGCTTCCGATGCCGACGGTATGTCGATGAAGGAGTCCATCAAGGAGATGCTCATCGCCGACGGTCACGAGGTCGTCGACTATTCCGAGACCCCTGCCGCGGACTTTGTCGATTCCGCGACCGCCGTTGCCAAGGACCTGCTGGAGCACAAGGATTCCCAGGGCTTCGCATTCGATAAGTACGGTGTCGGCTCCTATATGGCCGCCGTCAAGATCAAGGGCATGGTCGTCGCCAACATTTCCGACGAGCGTTCCGCTTACATGACCCGCGAGCACAACGGCTCGCGCATGGTCACCATGGGCCCGGGCGTTGTGGGCACCGAGGTCGCAAAGAAGATCGCCCGCGAGTTCCTGCGCGCCCAGTATGCTGGCGGCCGTCACCAGATCCGTGTCGACATGCTCAACAAGATGGCCTAACGAGAGCCACCGAGAACTCGAACTTCTACCTCAACTTGTGAATTCAGACGAAAGGACGTTCTGATGAAGAAGACCATCGCAATCGGTTGCGACCATATCGTTACGGACGAGAAGATCTATCTGGCCGACCGCCTGGAGCAGGCTGGCTACAAGGTGCTCGACTGCGGCACCTACAGCCACACCCGTACGCACTACCCCATCTACGGCAAGGCCGTGGGCGAGGCTGTTGCCAGCGGCAAGGCTGACTTTGGCGTGGCCCTGTGCGGCACCGGCATCGGCATCACCAACGCCGTCAACAAGGTTCCCGGCGCCCGCTGCGCCCTGGTTCGCGACATGACCTCTGCCCTGTATGCCCGTCGCGAGCTCAACGCCAACATCGTGGGCTTTGGCGGCAAGATCACCGGCGAGTTCCTGATGGCCGACATCATGCTTGCCTTCCTGGAGGAGCCCTACGACAAGACTCCCGAGCACGATGCCTTGATCGCCAAGATCGATGCCTGCAATAAGGCCGACGCCGAGGCTCAGGCCGACCCGCACTTCTTTGACGAGTTCCTGGAGAAGTGGGACCGCGGCGAATACCACGACTAAGGAGGTTCCGGCGTTCTACCGAACGCCAGACCAGTCGACGCTGCGAAGCCATCTGGCGTGCGAGCTACTCTGATAAAACTTTTGCTTGCTGAGCTCGTGTGCGTCGTTTTGGCGGTACCCGGCATTCTGCAGCTTTTTAATTGACGGCTCGCGTTTCTGTGAGGGGCGCGGGCCGGTTTTCTAAACAGGAGTCCAACATGATTCTGACCGTTACCATGAACCCGTCGATTGATACGCGCTATCAGCTCGACAAGCTGATCATCGACGATGTTAACCGCGTGATGCCCGAAAAGACCGCTGGTGGCAAGGGCCTCAACGTGAGCCGTGTGCTGCTGCAGCTGGGTGACGACGTGCTCGCGACCGGCCTGCTTGGCGGCCACATGGGTGCCTATATGGCCGAGCTCATGGATGCCGATGGCGTCAAGAATGACTTTGTGCCCATCGCCGGTGAGACGCGCATTTGCCTGAATATTCTGCACGAGGGTAATCAGACCGAGCTGCTGGAGAGCGGCCCGCAGATCGCCCCGGCCGAGCTCGAGGCCTTTACGGCCAAGTTCGCCGAGCTTGCAGCGAAGGCGGACGTTGTGACGCTTTCGGGCTCGCTGCCGCGTGGCGTCGATGCCGGCTACTATGCCGAGCTCGTCAAGATCGCCGAGGAGGCGGGCGCTAAGGTGCTGCTCGACACCTCGGGTGCATCGCTGGAGGCCGCGCTGGAGTCCGACGCTAAGCCTGAGCTCGTAAAGCCCAACCTGACCGAGATTAATGGCCTGCTAGGTACGTCCTTTACGACCGATGATATCGATGCCTTGCGTGAGGCGCTTGCCGCCGATGGCCGCTTTGCCGGTATCCCTTGGGTTGTCGTTTCGATGGGCACTGCCGGCTCGGTGGGCTTCCATGAGGGTCGCGCGTTCCGCGCCAAGACGCCCGCGATTGCGGCAGTGAACGCGACGGGTTCCGGCGACTCGACCATCGCCGGCTTTGCGCATGCCATTGCTGCTGGTGCCGACGACATCACGGTGCTCAAGACCGCCAATACCTGCGGCAAGCTCAACGCCATGGATCCCAAGACTGGCCACCTGGTCATGGACCGCTGGGACGAGATCTACAACAGCGTTGTCGTGACTGAACTGTAGGGTTACGCGGTTTTACCAAACCGCGTAACGGCGCGACGCTGCAAACCCGCCAGAGCGGCAATCTGCCTTTCAACTTCGGCGGCATGACCAGAAGGTCAATGCCGCCTCGTTTCAAGGCACCTTGCTCGCTCTGGCGGGTTTTCGCTCATATGACCCAATCCACTGTCAAGAGCCACAATGGCCCCGCCGACCGCTTGCAATCGGTCGGCGGGGCCTGCCGTTAACCCGTCCCGGTCCGCCCCCGGCATGTCATCGACGCCTTCGGCTCAGTCTCATATCCGCGGATACCGTTCTGTCGGCCCGCACTCCATTCCTTCGGCGGGGTTCCCCAAGTCTGTCGGGGCGTATGCGGAGGGCTCCGCGCGCACAGCGAAATAGGGGGTGTCCCCGAAGGCCGCCCGGCTCGCCGGGACGGGGGCTATGTCTATTCCGCGCCCTCCCGGCACATCATGCCGAGGGCCCAGAGCCACCTCACGAGCTCGGCCGCGGTGGCCGCGTTGGCCTTCGCCTGGGGCATGCCGCGGGCGAGCATCTCCTCGCGCCGCCGCAGGAGCCGCTCGGACCCCTTCCTCCCGTGCATCCTTATCTCGAGGGGCACGCCCGTGTCCCTCGGCATGAGCTTCGGCTGGTGCCGCGCCGCGGCGTAGCACCATGAGCCCTCGACGGCCAGCTTCCTCACGAGCGCGTTGCCCGCACCGCTGATGCCTCCGAGCCGCACGGACTCGCCGCTCGACCTCTGGCTCGGCGCGAGGCCGAAGTAGGCCGTGACCTGCCTTCCGGAACGGAACCTCGTGAAGTCACCGACCTCGGCCGAGAAGGCTGCGGCCAGCGCGAAGGCGCAGCCCTTGATCGACTGGAGGGCGGCCACCTCCGCGGCGATCGGGCTGGCATCCACGGCCGCCCTGTACTCGGAGAGCAGGTCCGCCCGGGCCTCCGCCGCGGCCTCGACCTCGTTCCTCAGGGCGGCGAGCGTCCGGATCCCGCCATCGTCCTCCGGCCTGACCTTGTCGAGCCACCTCAGGAAGTCGTAGGTCCAGTACTTCCTCGGGTTGCCGGCGGGCGTGGTGCCGCCGTAGGCGAACCCTCGCTTTGCGAGGAAGGCGAGCAGCCGCTGCTTGGCGGTCGCCAGGCGCGCGGTCGCCCCGTCGTAGGCGCCGGCGAGGTCCCTGATGCCCTCGACCTCGGGGGAGGGGACCCACACCGGGGAGATGTCGTGGGCGAGTATCGCCTTGGCCATCCTGGCGGCGTCGTTCCTGTCGTTCTTGGAGGCCGAGTCGGCGGCCGACCTGGGGATCTTCGAGACCGCGGCGACGACACACTCGACGCCGAGCCCGGCGAGCTCCCTTTGCGGGGCGAAGCCGAGGTAGCCGCTCTCGTAGGCGGCGAGCGACGGGCCGGGAAACCCGTCCATCCAGGCGGCGATCTCGCCCCAGGGGTTGCCGGGGAATCTCCTCGTCACGGCCTCGCCGGTGTCCGCGTCGAGGGCGCAGACGGTGGTCGACCTCAGGTGGACGTCCATCCCGAACGCGGTAGAATACTTTGGCATGGGAGCCTCCCAACCTCGTTGCGGCGCGGCTGCGCCTATGGCACTTCAACATCATTGTCGCAGCCCCGACCCGCGGTCACGAGCGGGGGCTCCTATCTATTTAGTGCCCTCGGATTGGGTCATAGTGTCTGTCGTTGCCAAGACACCGGCGTTGCCTTGGTCGCAAGTAGTCATTGGGGACGCTCTTTAATGACTAGTCGTTTAAGAACGCCCCTTAAGAATGACCCCAATGACTACACTCAAAAACTGCGCCCGCCGGCGATGTTGCCGGCGGGCGCAGTTGTCTTGAAGACGAAATGATCCGTTTTCCTCCGTCCCCAAGGGATCATTACAGTGAGTCGATAAAGCGCTGTTGGGCGGCGCGGCCAGCTTCGTCCCACTTAAAGACGCCGGCGTTGTCGAGCACGTGGCCAAATACCACGCCGACCTCCTCGTGCAGGATATCGATGGCGTTGTCGGCCGTAAGTTCGTCGGCGCGGCGGGCATAGACATCCTCGGCCCATGCGGCGTGGCTGCGGCATAGATCATCGCCCTCGAGCGCACCGGCAAGGTCGTAGCTGGCATCGGCCTTGGCTGCCAGCAGATGCTCGCGGACAGCGCCGAGCTCGGGAACCAGGCGCGGCGGAAGAATAGCCAGGCCCATGACCTCGATCAGGCCGATGTTTTCCTTTTTAATATGGTGATACTCGGCATGCGGGTGGAAAACACCCAGCGGATGCTCGTCGGTCGTGATGTTGCAGCGAAGCGCCAGGTAGGCCTCGTAGATCTCGCCGCCAGCATTGCCGCGGGAGTCGACGCGGCGGATGACGGGCGTCACGGTGTTATGCGCAACGCCGTCGGCTGTGCGCGCGACGACGCCAACCGACTCATCGGTCCACTCGCGCCAAGCGAGGATAATCTTCTCGGCGGCGTCGAGCAGCTGGGCGCGGTCGTGCGAGCGCAGTCGCAGCACCGAAAGCGGCCACTGCAATACGGTGCCGCTGACCTGGTCAAAGCCGGGCACGCTAAACTGCGAGACCTCGGCGGCATGCATCATGGGGAACTCGTGCGCGCCGCCCTGGAAGTGGTCGTGCGACAGAATCGAGCCGCCCACGATGGGCAGGTCGGCGTTGGAGCCAATAAAGTAGTGCGGGAACAGGTCCACAAAATCGAGCAGGCAGGTCAGCCCCTTGCGGTCGACGTGCATCGGGCGATGCTCGGAGCTCATAGCAATGCAGTGCTCGTTAAAGTACGCGTACGGGCTGTACTGGAGGCCCCAGCGCTCGCCGTCGAGCTGGATGGGGATAACGCGCAGGTTCTGGCGAGCGGGGTGAGCGCCGCCGTCGGCTGCGGCGGAGCGTCCGGGATAGCCCTCGTTCTCGATGCACAGCTGGCAGGCGGGATACTTCTCACCCGTGTTCTTTGCGGCGCCGGCTGCGGCAATGTCGCGCGGGTCCTTCTCGGGCTTCGACAGGTTGATGGTGATCTCCAGGTCGCCCCAGTTGGTGGGGGTGCGCCATTTGATGTTGCGCGCGATGGCGGCGCGGCGCACGTAACCGGCGTCGCAGCACAGACCGTAGAACCAGTCGGTCGCGGCGCGGGGCTCGTTGACGCCCATGCGGCCGTTGAACTCCTCGTTTACAACCGAAGGCCTCGGCATGAGCGCGCCCATGATGCGCATGGCGATGCGGTCGCGGCCCGACACCGTGTCCTCGGCAGCACCGTTGGCAACGGCGGCCTCGGAAAGCGCGGCGAGCGTGCCCTCCAGGTCAAAGTCGGGCAGGGTATCGGGGTGCAAGAGCGAGAGTTTCTCGACCTGGAGCGCCCAGGCCATGTCGAGCGCCGGGCCCGTAGCACCGATGCACTCCAGAATGGTGTTGTATGCCCAGATGCGATCGTCCTGACCGATCATGGATCGATGAATGGCATACTCAATCAGGCCTTGCGTGGCCTCGCACACGTCGGTCATTACAGCCATGCCGCGTAAGCCCCCTTGTCAGAGATGGCGTAGTGACGGGCAGAGCCCTCGCCCAGCCAGCTGTTCATCTTGGTGATAAAGGTGTCGACTAGGTCGAGCGGCACGAAGGCCTGGATGGTGCCGCCAAAGCCGCCGCCGTGGATGCGGACGGCGCCGCGGCCGTCAAGCACATGCTCGGCCAGTGCTAGGGCATACATCGAGGGCTGCTCGGAGCCCAGTTTGGCAACGACATTCTGCAGGTACATGGCAGAGCTGGCGCCGGACTTGCGCGTCAGGACCAGGAACTGGTCGATGTCGCCGGCGTTCAGGGCGGCCCAGCGCTTATCGACCAGGCCGTTCTCGTACCAGTAGTGAACGGCGCGCAGGCAGGCACGGTCGCCCAGCTTGGCGCGCAGCTCGGGGAGCTTGGCGTCAAAGTCGGCAACGTCGACCTCGCATAGGCGTGCCTTGCCAAACTCGGCGGCGACGTCCTGCATCTCGCGCGGAACGGCGGCGTAGTCGTCGGTGGCGGCCACGTGATCGGCGCCGACCTTAACGAGCACGAGCGCGTAGCCGTGATCCTCAAAGTTGAGTTCGAGCTTCTGGGTCTTAGGCTGGGCTTGATCCTCAAAGTCCATGTAGGCAAGGCCGCCCAGGCACACAGCGGCCTGGTCCATCAGACCGCAGGGCTTGCCGTAATAGTTGTTCTCGGTGCGCTGGCTCATCTGGGCGAGCGCGACGGGCTCGATGGCGGGTGCGCCCCAGAGGGTTTCCATGGCACGACCGTACGCGGCCTCGACGGCGGCGGAGCTCGAAAGTCCGCCACCCGAGGGAACGGAGCAGGTAAAGGCGAAGTCGAAGCCCTTGGGCTCAACACCAAGTGCTACGACCTCGTGGGCCATACCGCGCACGAGGCTTGCGGACGTGCCCTTCTCGGACTCCTGAACATCCAGCGTGTCGAGCGTAATCTCAAACGTGGGGTAGCCCTCGTCGGCGACGCGGACCTTGTTGGAGTCGGTTGCTACGGCGATGCCGTCAACGGCGACATCGAGCGAGCCGGCGATAACGTGGCCACCCTCGTGGTCGGTGTGGTTGCCGCTGATCTCGGAACGGCCGGGCGCGTGCACGTAGAGCACCTGGCGCTCGTCGATGGGGCCAAACTCCTCCTCAAACAGCTTGGTGAGGGTGGCGAGTATCTTTTCGTCGGGGGCGGTCATACGGGTCCTTTCCTTGACGCCGGAGGGACTGGTCCGTGTCATTATGAGTACGTTAACAATATTGAGCACCACAAACCAGACGTTCGCGGCGCCGCACGTTAAAGGGTATGTTAACGTACTCATAACACAACGCATATCTATTTTTGAGAATCTGGTAATCGGTAGATTTTCGGCCGTGAACGGTGTGGCCGTATGGACATATGGAGCAAAAGAACCGCTGATAGAAAAAGTAGAGTACGTTAACATGCGTCCGACGATAGCGGACTTCGGCGCGGGGTGTGTTTCTGCCCGGGCCGACATTCGCACTATTCAGATCCTGCGAGAGCGAAGGTGATTTTGTGGCAAGGCGCCCTTCCAACGATACGGGTACGCGTCCGGTATCCATGGCCGACGTTGCCCGCGCTGCCGGTGTTTCGCAACAGACGGTTTCGCGCGTTGCCAACGGATTGCCCAACGTTAACGAACAGACGCGCCAGCGCGTGCAAGCCGCTATGCAAGAGCTCGGCTTCCGTCCGAGCTATGCCGGCCGTTCGTTGCGTGACGGCCGTTACCATTCGGTCGGCCTGTGCGTCAACGATGTCACCAAGTTTGGCAACCTCTCAATGATCGACGGCATCGCCAGCGCTGCTCGCGAGCATAATTGCGCCATCACACTGGTCGAGATGTCCAAGACCGAGGAATTCTCTCTTGCCGAGGCAACACGTCGTATGGCCGCGCTGCCCGTGGACGGCATCATTATCGGCATGAGCCGTATGGCTCCCGATTTTGAGACGTTCGATCCGTTGCCGGGTATTGGCACGGTCATCGTTACCATGTATGCGCACCCGCGGGTGACTACGGTTGACTCCGATCATTACGGCTGCTCGCTGTTGCTCATGGATCATCTGTTTGAGCTGGGACACGAGCAGATTCGTTATATCGGCGGCCCGTCCTTTTCGGTCGACGAGCAGTTCCGTCGCGCCGGTTGGCAGGATGCGCTCGAGCGTAAGCACATCGAGCCGGTAGAGCCGCTTGAGGGCGACTGGTCTGCCAACAGCGGTTACGAGGCCGGTAGGTACCTGGCCGAGCACGATCGCACCATGACGGCGATCTATGCGGCAAACGATCAGATGGCAAATGGCGCCATTGCAGCGCTGCGCGATAGCGGCTTGCGCGTGCCCGAGGACGTGAGCGTGGTGGGCGTCGATGACTCGCTCGACGACTTTGTCGCGCATAACGAGCTCACGACCGTTCGATTCGATTTGCATCAGCGTGGGCGCGAGGTATTCGAGCACGCGGTTCCCAAGGCGGGGGCAACGGACAAAACCGTCGCCATTCGCATCCCCGGTCAGCTCATCGTTCGACATAGCACGGCAGAGCCTCGCGCATAGTTTTTGCAGGTCAAAAGCGGTATATTCCGCATCAATAACAATCGATAAGGATGCCGGTAGATAGCTGTGGCTCTAAAGGCGAGTGTTATGATAGACGGGTTCTTTTGTCTATCTAGGAGGCTTTGCCTGATGGAGATCACCAAGGATATCCGCTACATTGGCGTCGACGATCACGACATTGACCTGTTCGAGGGCCAGTACGACGTGTCCGAGAATGGTATGGCATACAACAGCTACGTTATCTTGGGCGAGAAGATTGCCGTCGCCGATTCGGTCGATGGCGGCTTTGTCGACGAGTGGCTCGGCAACCTCGAGGCCGTGCTCGATGGCCGTACGCCCGACTACCTGGTCGTCCATCACATGGAGCCCGATCACTCTGCTGGCATCGCCGCCTTTATGGAGCGCTATCCCCAGGCACAGATTGTGGCTAGCATGGGCGCCTTCCGCATGATGGTCAACTACTTTGGCACCGACTACCCCGAGCGCAAGATGGTCGTCAAAGAGGGCGACGTGCTCGACCTGGGCGGCCACAGCCTGACCTTTGTCGGCGCCCCCAACGTTCACTGGCCCGAGGTACTCTTCTCCTACGAGGCCACCGACAAGGTGCTCTTTAGTGCCGACGGCTTTGGCAAGTTCGGCGCCAACGACATCGAAGATCCGGAAGGGTGGGCTTGCGAGGCTCGCCGCTACTACTTTGGCATCGTCGGCAAGTTCGGCAAGTTCGTGCAGGCTGTGCTCAAGAAGGCCGCCGATCTGGACATCCAGATCATCTGCCCGCTCCACGGCCCCGTGCTGACCGAGAACCTGGGCTACTACCTCGACACCTATAACACCTGGTCGAGCTATCAGCCCGAGGACGAGGGTATCACGATTGCCTATGCGAGCGTGTATGGCCATCTGAAGGCTGCCGTCGAGGAGCTCGCATCTGCGCTCGAGGCTCGCGGCCAGAAGGTCTCCGTCTTTGACCTGGCTCGCGACGACATGGCCGAGGCCGTTGAGGATGCGTTCCGCTACGACCGTCTGGTGCTCGCCTCCATTACCTATCAGGGCGAGATCTTCCCGTGCATGAGCACCTTTATCCACACGCTCGCCGAGCATGCCTACCAGAACCGCACCGTGGCGCTTGTCGAGTCCGGTTCCTGGGCGCCCGCAGCTGCCAAGGTTATGACCAAGGAGCTCGAGGGCATGAAGGACATCACCCTGACGCAGAACAAGGTGACTGTGCTGGGCTCGCTCAACGACGCCTCGCGCGCCCAAATCGAGGCCCTCGCCGACGAGCTGTCCAAGTAGCGATATATCGCTTTTAACGCTCAAACCACCACGAAGGGGACAGGCACCTTTGTGGTGGTTTTTGTTTAAGCGCCGGCGATGACGAGGGCTGGACGTGAGCTGTCAGTGGCCTCGGCGATCGAGGTGGCGACGGCATGGTCGGGGTCACGGTCCATCACGATGGAGTCGACATCGGCAAGCTCGGCAAAGCGGTACATGCCGCGTCCGTTAACCTTGCTGGCGTCCATGAGGGCGACGCTTTGATGGGCCGCGGTGATCATAGCCGTTTTGGTCTCGGCCATCTGGGGAAAGTCGGTCGTAAAGCCGCAGCTGGGGACAAAGGCGCCGGGGCACATGACGGCCAGATCGGCATGGACCATTTGGAGCGCCTGCATAGTGAGCGGTCCGTACAAATAACGATGGCCTTTGCGCAGCGCCCCGCCCAGCATGACGACATCGACTGAGGGCATGCTCTCGTCGATGTAATCGGCAATGGTAATGTCGGCCGTGATGACGGTGATACCGTCGCGCTGATCGAGGAGCTGGACGAACTCGAGCGCCGTGGTGCCCGAGTCGACGAGCAGCGTGTCGCCGTCATTGACGAGCTCGATGGCGCTTTGCGCGATGGCCTGCTTGGCGGCGACGTTGACATTGATGCGGCGATCCTGCGTGGAGACGGTCAGACGTTTGTGGAGTGATACGGCACCGCCGTGCGTGCGGCGCAGCTTGCCTGCTTCGGCGAGCGCGTCCAGGTCGGCGCGGGCGGTGACGGAGGACACGCCAAAGGTCTGGGCGATTTCTGCTACCTGCACCGAGGCATTATGATCGAGCATTTCCATAATGGCGGTACGGCGTTCGTCGGCAAAGGCACGGTTGGTGGCTTGGGCCATGCTTGCTCCATTCTCGGCTAAATTTGCAGGAATTGTGTTGACTCTATTTTCGTTCATTTTCTTTTTGAGTAAGAAAACGCCTTTCGATTACTTATCTTTTCTATAAAAGAAAGACGCTGAACGCCCAAAATTCAATATCGAATACGCCCACTCGGCTCCAATTCCTTCCGTTTACTTTTCAAAAACGACTGTATTGACCTGCATGGGCTCAATATCTCGCACATGCAAAGCCGCTGAATTTCATACAATGGACGCAGCAAAACGCAAGGTAAAACGCCTTGCGGACACGTACGCCC
Source organism: Coriobacteriaceae bacterium (assembly GCA_025757745.1). Classification (NCBI taxonomy): domain Bacteria; kingdom Bacillati; phylum Actinomycetota; class Coriobacteriia; order Coriobacteriales; family Coriobacteriaceae; species Coriobacteriaceae bacterium. Next base: position 1,972,505 of record CP107217.1, on the reverse strand, counting down.
GATGTCCAGATGCGGGCGAGGGAGAGGAGCAAACGCTCATGGCACTTGTTACCACCGAAAAGATGCTCAAGGACGCTCAGGCCGGCCATTACGCCGTTGGCGCGTTCAACGTCGAGAACCTCGAGTTTGTTATGGCCGTTCTGGCCGCTGCCGAGGAGACCAAGTCCCCCGTCATCATGCAGACCACCCCGGGCACCATCAAGACCGCTGGTCTGGACTACTTCTACGGCATGGTCAAGGCTGCCGCCGAGCGCGCTTCCGTGCCCGTCGCCCTGCACCTCGATCATGGCGATGGCTATGACCGCTGCATGCAGGCTTTCCGCACTGGCTACACCTCTGTCATGATCGACGGTTCGCACGAGTCCTTCGAGGACAACATCGCCCTGACCAAGTCCGTCGCCGACGCTGGCCGCGCCATGGGTGTGCCCGTCGAGGCCGAGCTTGGCAAGGTTGGCGGCAAGGAGGACGACGGTCCCGCGGTTGAGGGCGAGAGCCCCTACACCGATCCGGCCGAGGCCAAGGAGTTCGTCGAGCGCACCGGCTGCACCTCGCTGGCCATTGGCGTTGGCACCAGCCACGGCGTGTACACGAGCGATCCTCACATCGAGCAGTCCGTGGTCAAGGCCATCCGCGACGCCGTCGACGTGCCGCTGGTTCTGCACGGCACTTCCGGTGTGCCCGATGAGCAGGTCGCCGAGGCCGTGAAGAACGGCATCTGCAAGGTCAACTACGCCACTGAGCTGCGTCAGGCCTACACCAAGGGCTTCATGGCCTACATGGCCGAGAACCCCGCCTGCTTCGACCCCAAGAAGCCGGCCAAGGAGGGCATGCGTGAGATTACCGAGCTGGTTAAGATCCGCATGACCAACCTCAACTCTGTGGGCAAAGCAGAGTAACAGCAAGGGTACTCTGACTCGCTACATATCCCGGGGAGGGACGAGGGCTTAGTTCCCCAATCGTCCTCGGGCATGCAAAAAGCCTCGCTGCGCACTTCGTGCGGCGAGGCTTTTTGCCCCCTGCGGAAAGATTGGGGAACTAAGCCCTCGTCCCTCCCAGGTTGACCTACTCGAGGTCGTCGCCCTTGTGGCGTTGGGACTGAAAGGGTGGGACGCGTGGGTTATTTGGTTGTTAGGGTTAACAGGTCGTTGGGGGTTTCGAGGTTGTAGGTGGCATTTGGGATGTCTTGGTGTGATCCCCATGCCGCTCTGGCAAAACTGACCCCTGCCGAAGTTGCGCATTGTTCGTCGTAGACGGTGTCGCCAACGTAGACGACGTTGCCAGGATTCGCGCCCGTACGCCGGAGATATTCGAGCATGGGAGCGGGTGCGGGTTTATGTTCGGTTGTGTCTTCGACAAGGATGATGTGCTCAAAATACTTATCGAAGCCAAGGGGTGCAATTTCTTCTGCGTATTCGTCGCGCGCACGTGAGGAGACGATGCCAAGTTTGCAGCCGTTGTCGGCGAGTGTTGCGATGACTTCAAGCAAACCTGGAAACACGCTGATGGTGCTTTTAAAGCTGGCGGCAACTTGGCACCAGCGATCCAACGTTGCCTGCGAGTAGATCCCAAGTTTCTCAAGGGCATCCTTGCCGGGTATGCCGAGGGCAAAATCAAGCCCGTGTCGGGGGAGCGTTTTGCTGGTCTCTTCTTGGACAATCTGGACAAGCGATGACAGAACGCTTTCTTCTGTATCTGCCAATGTCCCATCAACGTCAAATACGATATGGTCAAAGTGCTTCATATGATTGCTCCTCTCTGTTGTTTGCCTGCAAGTTTGATGCAGTGGCAGAAGAAGGGCTAGCGGGATTTCTGCCTGGTGCTATCGAGATTCTGCCTCGCTGCTCGATAGCTCGAAGGAGTGCATCCCATTTGTTCTTTAAATACCTGGCCAAGATGGCTTGCTGTCGCAAAGCCGCATTGGCGCGCGACTGTCTGGACCGTTCGCGTGGTGTGTGCCAAAAGTTCGCAAGCACGGTTTACGCGGTATGCACGCAGATATGCCGCCGGGGTCGTTCCTGCGCAAGCTTCGATAATGCGGTAACACTCTCTTTCGCTTACGCCGGCTGCAGATGCCATCTGGGGCACATCTATAGCGGCTGCATAGTTTGCGCGGATATAGTCCAGGATTGCCTTGAACTGTACGTCGCGGTTGGTCATCCAAGAGGCGTTGTCGGAGGAAAAGAGCGGTTCGGCCTTGGCGTTAATCTGAATCCAGAGCTCTGACAAACTATTTCGAAGCGCCATCTCGTTCTGCGGCCGTTGAAGGTCGTGGCTAAAGGAGCTCTTCAGCAAATCAATAAAGGGCATATCGTCGGGATTGGTGGGCGACCATTTGAGCACATCGACGCCTCGACATTGAAGCAATGGGTTGATGTAGCGCTTTTGGAGACGTCCCGCGGGATCGCCGAGCATCGACGGCTGAAAGATATGCAGCATTTGAATGGCTGGCGCCGAATTGGGTGATTGCAGCGTGCTGTGCAAAACGCCGCCGTTGATAAAGCCGGCGGACCCTTCCTCAAAGCGTACGTGCTCATGAGCCGCGCGCGTTCGATAGTCAATCGCTCCCTGCTCCATGTAGAAAAGCTCAACTTCGGAATGCCAGTGCCAGGGGATGGAATTGCCCGGATAGCGAGCGAATTCTGCGCGTTCGGCAATATAGGGCCAGTCTTCGGCGGTCTCGGGAAAAGCTTCCTCGCGTCCTCCGCGGTGCAATTCTATGTGATCCATGTTTCGCATGGCATCAGTATAAAGCGCGATGGGCTTAGATTGCTCTTGCCTGTTCGGGGAACGCCTTGTCTAGGGATGCTTGGAGCTTTTCGAACGATGCTCGCAAGTTGTGGCTTTGGTCGGTTGAGCGTTTGGCTTTTGTGGTGGGGGAGTCGAGGAGGCCGTTTCTCTGTGTCGGGGGGAAGGAGAAAAGGTCTGCATGATTTAGGGATGGCTGCTGTGCTGCGTCATTGGAAGAATGCATGCTTATGCGGCCTCCTCGATATCCACCAAAAGGTTGCGCACGGGGTTTGCTGCTAGGTCCCGTGCGTTGGCAGTATTATGCCGCGGCTGCTGCAAAGAAGCGCTAAAGAAAGGCTTAACCTGGTTTGGTGTTACGATGAAACCGCAGGTCAGAGGTATCGAGTAACACTCTTGAAAGGTTTTGGGCTTAAGGGCTTTCTAAGGTTTGTGACGTGGATGTGGCGCAGACGTGCGGAGCGTGTGAATGCTCGCTGTTAGCGCTGCGGCTCTGCGGCTCGCACCTGCTCGATGACCTTTTCCATCGTGGCGTCGATGCGGTCTTTTTTGAGCTCGCATTCCCAGATGGTTATGGGCGTCCAGCCCATTTGAGTGAGTGCTGTCACAGCAGCACGGTCGCGCTCGACGTTGCGACGGAACTTTGCCTCCCAAAACTCAACGTTGCGCTTGGGCTGGCTCGGGCTGCACTTAGGGCAGCGATGCCAAAAGCAGCCGTTGACGAAGATGGCGATCTTGCGCCCAGGAAAGGCGATGTCGGGCTTGCCGGGAACCTTCCATTCCAGGCGATAGCCGGTGAGGCCCGCGGCGCGCAGGCGCTGGCGAACGAGCAGCTCGGGCTTGGTGTTGGCGCGCTTGTTGCCCTTCATGGACTTTTTGATGGCGGCGCGACGGCGCACCAGTTCGCGCTCGTCGGCGGAAAGGTCCGAGGTATCGATGCCGTCGAGCAGACCGGGCTTGGGACGCTTTTTGCTGCGGCGCTTAGGTGCTCGCTTGGGCTTGGTGGCGGGCTCCTCGGTCGTGGCGGCCTCGGCATCTTTGGCAGTGCTGTTGACCTTAAGCCGATCTTCCTTCAACTCAATCAGGGCATCGATAAGCCCCTTGTCGGCGGGCATCCACTCAACGGTGGCAAGCGAGGTGCGCGGAATCCAACGGATATCGAGCTGACGGTCGTGCTTCTGAGGCTCAGCGGATTCATCGGCGAGCGAGCAGTAGTAGCATTCCATGGAGAGATGAAAATCGGGGTAGTCATACTCAACGGTGTAGAAATCGCGCAGGTTGTTGACCTTCACCTGCAGCTCTTCCATGAGCTCGCGGCGCACGGCGTCCTCGGGCGTCTCGCCGCGCATGAGCTTGCCACCTGGGAACTCCCAAAGTCCCTGCATGTCGCCATAGCCGCGCTGCACGGCCAGTAGCTCGTCGGATCCTTCCTTGCGAATGATCCCAGCGGCAACATGAACAGTCTTCAACAGGAGTCCTCTCTCAACATCAACACGTGACAGGCTAGCTACCCGTACCTTACACAACGGTAAGGCAAGCGTAAGCCATATCGATGGTAGCCGACTCGTCTTCTTGCGACTATAGATGCCGTAGACTAATTGCAAGAAAGGACTCGGTATGCAAACCACGCACATGGCGACCCCGGTACTGGAGGTCGCGCATCTCGAAAAGGTATATGGAGCGCTGGGCAACGTGACCCGCGCGCTCAACGATGTCAGCTTTACCGTCAACCGCGCCGAATTCGTTGGCATCATGGGCGCCTCGGGCTCGGGCAAGTCGACGTTGCTCAACTGCGTCTCGACCATCGATAGCGCCACGAGCGGCACCATCCGCATCAACGGGCAGGACGTAACACGCATGAAGCAGGCTAAGCTTTCGCAGTTCCGCCGCGAGGAGCTCGGCTTTATCTTCCAGGATTCCAACCTGCTCGATACGCTCACGGCGCGCGAGAACATCGCCCTGCCGCTCACCATCGCCCGCACAAACTCGGCAGAGATTTCGACTCGCGTGCAGGATGTGGCCGCGCGCCTGTCCATCAGCCAGGTGCTCGACAAGTATCCCTACCAGATGTCCGGCGGTCAGCAGCAGCGCGTTGCCGCGGCTCGCGCGCTCGTCACCGACCCAACCATGATCATGGCCGACGAGCCCACCGGCGCCCTCGATTCCAAGAGCGCTCGCCTGCTGCTCGAGAGCCTGGAGGCCCTTAACCGCCGCCTACGCGCCACCGTGCTCATGGTCACGCACGACAGCTTTGCCGCCAGCTACACGAGCCGCGTGCTGTTCATTCGCGACGGCAAGATCTTCACCGAGCTGCGCCGCGGCGACACCGACCGCCGAGAGTTCTTCGACCGCATTATGGAGGTCGTTGCCATGATGGGCGGTGAGGGCTCCGATGCTCTGTAAACTCGCTTGGGGCAACGTCCGCCGCGCCGGCCGCGACTACCTCGTCTACCTTTTGACGCTCACCCTGGGCGTCACGGTCTTCTATGCCTTTAACACCATCTCGATGCAAGTCGACATCGCCGGCATCGATGAAAAGGGCTTGGCGCAGGTTATGGGCAGCATGCTCGGCGACCTGACGTACTTTTTGGCCGGTGTCATGGCCTTTTTGATGGTGTATGCCAATAACTTCATCATGAAACGCCGCAAGAAGGAGTTTGGCCTGTATCAGGTGCTCGGCATGGGGCGCGGACGCGTCGCCACGATCATGGCGCTCGAGACGGTGATTGTCTCGGTCGTGGCCTTTGTCGCCGGCATTGTGCTGGGTGTGGGACTCTCCCAGCTCATGACGTTCTTTACGGCCTCGCTTTTTAAGACACAGATCGCCAATTTCCACTTCTTTTTCTCGGTGCATGCGTTCAACCTGACCCTTGTCTGCATGCTCGTGATGTTTGTGCTCACGCTACTGCTGAACCTTCGCGCCGTGCGTCGTACCAAACTTATCGAGCTTATGGGTGCCGAGCGTCGCAACGAGAGCATCAAGACACGCAACCCCTGGATTGCGATTGCCATCTTTGCCGTGGGCGTGGCGCTTGTGGGCGTGGCCTATTACCGTCTGCTACGTGATGGGTTCCCGCTAACCGCGACGGACAGCAAGCTGCAAGAGGCCATGAACCAGTTTGGTATTACGACCGCTATGGTTACCGTGGGCACCTTTGCCCTGTTCTGGGGACTCTCAGGCATGCTCATCAAGCTGCTGCAGAGCCTGCGCGGCGTGTATTGGCGCGGCCTCAACATGTTTACCGTGCGCCAGCTTGCGGCCAAGGTCAACACGGTGTGCTTTTCGATGGGCGTCATCGCGATGCTCCTGTTTTTGGCCATCACCTCGGTGACGTGCGGTATGTCGATTGCCAACGTGATGAACGAGAACCTGGAGCGCTATAACCCTGTTGACGTGTCTCAGACGTATGTCTATTACACGCCCGATACGCTTGACTACTACAAAGAGTACATCAATCCGTCTGAAGCCGATCGCATGGTGCTGGCCGATACAACGGTCGATTTGTACCCCGCATGGCACGGCGATCCATGGCACGGCGATCGTATCGATTCCGATAACGTTGCGGACGGCATTAAGGGCAAGTCGGCGGACAACAACGACGAGACCGGCAAGAAGGTCAATATCGCCGATGTTGCCGGTGAGCATGTGCAGATCGATTCGTATCTGAGTTACCCGGTTGGCGGCTCGAATCCTTCGGTGACCCCAAGTGAGATGTGCAAGATCATGGGCGAAAAGCTTCCCAAGGCGTTCGGGGGTAGCAATGCCGATGCGATGGGTCTGTTTGTGACGCCGGCGAGCCAGTACAACAAACTGCGCCAGATGATGGGCGAGGAGCCGGTGCACATCGGTCACGACCAGTATCTGCTCACGTGTGATATGGGCGGCGAGCTGGTCGACCTGTACACCAAATACATGGCCGGCGGCCATACCCTCACCTTGGGCGGGCATACACTCAAGCCCGCAGCCGATAAGTCGGACGAAGATACGGCGGCCATCGCCAACTCGGCGATGGGCAGTAATCCGGGTACCGTCGTCGTTGCCGACGAGCTGTTGTCCCAACTTAATCTGCAGCCGTATTCCAGTAGCCTGCTCGTTAACTACAAACAGGGGATGGATACGACCGAGGCAGACGAGAGTATTAAATACACTGTGCTCGACAATCTGCTCGTTGACGGCAAGGAGCCGGGGTCGTGGGGAACCTTCATCACACGCTCCGAGATGTACACGCAAGCAGCGCAAATGAACGGTCTTATTAGCTACCTAGCCATCTACATCGGCTTTGTATTGGTCGTTGCATGCGCGGCGATTCTGTCGATCCAGCAACTCTCCAACGTGGCCGACGGCAGCCGCAGCTATCGTGTGCTGGCACAGATCGGCTGCGACGACCGCCAGATTCGCCATTCGGTGATGGCGCAGCAAGCGGTATTCTTCCTGTTCCCGCTGGCAGTGGGCCTGGCGCACTCCTTTGTGGCACTTAAGGTGATCATCGAGCTGGTGAGCATTTTCGGAAATATGAGCATCGGCGGCACCGTGGGCCTCACCTGTGCAATCTTCCTGGCAGCATACGGTGGCTACTTCCTGGTGACCTATCTCATGAGCACCGGCATGGTACAAGCTGCCATCGCCACCCGTTACAGCGAGTAACAAGCGGGCAAAATCGTCGCAAAATCAGAGGCGTATGACCGCCGCGAAGGGACCAGGGGCCCTTTCGCGGCGGTTTTTGCCAATCTGGTGCGTCTTAGATACAAGTGAGTAGACTATTTTGAACCTGCCAAGCACATCGCGACAAATGCTCAATAAAACCGCAGGTCAGAGCCGTGGCGTTTTGGGGCGTGCTTGGCTTCCTGCAAAAAGTCTACTCACTTGGTTTTTCTGCTAGAAGACCGCCGCGAGGGAAGGCAGCTCTCTCGCGGCGGTTTGGACGTTTGCCCAGATAAAAGCTGCCCAAATTAACCTGTCCCTTTTTGGTAGGTGGTTTCAGCTGAACGGCGGGCCGTGCGGCTTGGGTATGCGGGCTCACAATCTGGGGAAACCGAACAGATTGGGGGCTTGTATGATCGATTCGAAGGGAACCGTGCGACTCGAGGGCATGTTTGACAGAGTGATAGTCGTTGGGGACGTTCTTAAACGACTAGTCAAACAAGAATGTCCCCAACGACTACCCAAGGAGTGTCCCAAACTGCCGACAGAAAAGGAGCGTCCCTAACTGCTACATCCGGAGCAAGACAACGCCGCGGTTAGAGGACGGACAGCGAGCGGGTCGCATTTGAGACAAGGTGACGTGAAACGAAAGGGCGCTGACCTTCTGGTCGCGCCCTTGAAGTTGAACGTCAGATTGTCCAAATGCGACCCGCGCAGCGTCGGCCGGTTACGGCGTTTGGTAAAACGCCGTAACCTACACCCGCTCCGCGATTTCGTGGATGAGGTAGTCGGTCTTTTCCCAGCCCAGGCACGGGTCGGTGATCGACTTGCCAAAGACGCCGCCGTCGACCGGCTGATTGCCGTCCTCCAGGTAGGACTCGATCATAAAGCCCTTGACTAGCTTAGAGACGGACTCATTGCGGCGGCAGCTGTCGAGCACCTCCTTGCAAATACGATACTGCTCCAGCGGACGTTTGCCCGAGTTGTCGTGGTTGCAGTCGATGACCGCTGCCGGGTTGGCATAGCCGGCATGCTCGGTATAGCGCTCGGCCAGGCGCTCCAGGTGCTCGTAGTGGTAATTGGGGTAGGTACGACCGTCGAGACCGATGTAGCCACGCATGACGGCGTGTGCGAGCGGATTGCCGTCGCATTCAACCTCCCAGTTGCGGAAGATAAAGCTCTGATGTGCCTGGGCGGCGTAGATGGAGTTGAGCATGACGGTGGTGGAACCGGCGGTGGGGTTCTTCATGCCCACAGGCACCGAAATGCCGCTCGATACCAAGCGATGCTCCTGGTTTTCGACCGAGCGGGCGCCTACGGCGACGTAGCTCAGCAGGTCGACGAGGTACTGGTAGTTGGACGGGTAGAGCATCTCGTCGGCGGTAAAGAAACCGGTCTCCTCGATGACGCGCAGGTGCATGTGGCGAATGGCCTTAACGCCTTCGAGCAGGTCATCGGGCGCCTCGGGGTCGGGGTTGTGCAGCAGACCCTTGTAGCCGGTGCCTTTGGTGCGCGGCTTGTTGGTGTAGACGCGCGGAATGATGATGAGCTTGTCCTTGACCTCTTCGGCGACCTTGGCCAGCCGGTTCATGTACTCAAGCACCGAATCTTCGCGGTCGGCAGAGCACGGGCCGATGATGAGTACCTTGCGCGCGTCCTCGCCGGTAAAGACTTTGGCGACCTCGGCGTCAAATGCCTGCTTTTTGGCAGTAAGCTCGGCGGAAAGCGGCATCTCCTCGCGGATCTCCATGGGGATCGGCAGCCTGCGTTTGAAATCCATGGCCATGCGGGGCCTCCTCAATCTATAGAAAGAACAATAAGCGTATTGTCGAATGCTCGGCATTATCCGCTGTCGCACGCTAAAGTGCAAGCAAAACCTGCCAAAAAGGGACAGGTTTATTTTGGTCGGTTTTATCTGGGGAAATGCCGGCACTCGCTGGAAGGGGAGGACCGGCGTACGGCACGCTGGAGCAAGTTGGATCTCCTGCGGCATACCCCGTGGACAAAAAATGGCAAATATGAGTACTGTTGCTAGCTTAGTATCATATCGACCTTACAAGATAATAGACACAACAGTAAATATGTTCATTGACGTTGGCACACAGAAGCATGCTACCGGGCGTTTTGATCAATTTGAAGGAATATCTAGGCCGCAAAGACGTCGTTTGGGGCAGTTTTGGCTGTTACTAAAAAAAGTGACAGTACTCATTTTTGCCATTTTTTGCCCACGGGGCCTTGAGGGAGAGCGTCAATCAGGCCCCAGGGAAGGCGTTTCGAGGCTCGGAGGACACAAAACGGGGGCGCAGGTTGTCCTGCGCCCCCGTTTTCTTGGCATTGCGGTTGTTTGCTGCCGGTTTTACGCCGCCTCGTCGAACTGCGAGTTGTACAGGTCGGCGTAGAAGCCGCCCTGGGCGAGCAGCTCGTCGTGCGTGCCCTTTTCGACGATGTCGCCGTCGCGAATTACCAAGATCACGTCGGCGTTGCGGATCGTGGACAGGCGGTGCGCGATGACAAAGCTGGTACGGCCCTGCATCAGCGCATCCATGGCGCGCTGGATGAGCTCCTCGGTGCGGGTATCGACGTTGGATGTCGCCTCGTCCAGAATGAGCGCCGGGCGATCGGCCAAAATGGCACGGGCAATGGTCACGAGCTGGCGCTGACCCTGCGACAGGTTAGTGCCCTCCTCGTTGATCATAAAGTCGTAGCCGCCGGCGAGCGTATGGATAAAGTGATCGCAGCGTGCGGCGCGTGCAGCGGCCTCGACCTCGGCATCGCTCGCATCGGGGCGTCCGTAGCGGATGTTCTCGCGGATGGTGCCGTTAAACAGCCAGGTATCCTGCAGCACCATGGCAAACTCGCCGCGCAGTGCCGCGCGGTCCCAGTCGCGCACGTCGACGCCCTCGACGCGCAGTGAACCGCCGTCCACGTCGTAGAAGCGCTGCAGCAGCTTGATGAGCGTGGTCTTGCCGGCGCCGGTGGGGCCGACGATGGCGATGGTTTGGCCGGGCTGTGCCTCGCAGCTAAAGTCGTGGATGATGGTCTTGTCGGGCGTGTAGCCAAACTTGACATGGTCAAACTCCACGTGGCCGGGGCGCTTCTCGGGAATCTGGGCGTCGGACTTCTGCTCCTCTTCGGGCGCGGCAAGGAACTCAAACACACGCTCGGTGGCGGCGGCCATCGACTGCATCGTGTTGCTCACGTTGCCCAGCTGCTGTACGGGTTGCGTAAAGTTGCGAACGTACTGGATAAAGCTCTGGATGTCGCCGGGCGTGGCATTGCCGGTCAGTGCGAGCTGCGCGCCCACCACGACGACGCCCACGTAGCCCATGTTGCCCACCAAGCTCATAAGCGGCATCATCAGGCCCGACAGGAACTGCGAGCGCCAGCCACTAATAAAGAGGCGGTCGTTTTGACGGTCGAACTCCTCGATTGAGGCCTCGGCGCGGTCGAACACCTGAATGACGTTTTGGCCGGCAAAATCCTCCTCGATAATGCCGTTGACGGCACCCAGAACCTGCTGCTGCTCTCGGAAGTATGGCTGCGAGAAGTGAATCATTACGGTCAGGATAATCGCGGCGGCCGGCAGCGTGAGCACGGTGACGCCGGTGAGCGGCAGGCTGATCGACAGCATCATGACGAGCACGCCGATAATCTGCGTCACCGACGTGATGAGCTGGGTCACGCTCTGGTTGAGCGACTGGCCCAGCGTATCGACGTCGTTGGTGATGCGGCTGAGCACGTCGCCCTTGCTGTGGCCGTTGAAGTAGCTCATTGGAACGACAGCGATCTTGGCGGCGATCTCCTTGCGCATGCGATAGCAGATCTTTTGCGTGACGCCGGTCATGAGCCAGCCCTGGACCAGGCTGCAGACAGAGCTTGCCAGATACAGGCAGAGCAAAAAGCCGAGCGTCTTGGCGATCCAGTCAAAGTCGACGTCGCCGGTGCCGTTGACCTTGGCAACCAGGCCTTCGAACAGTTTGGTGGTAACCTGGCCGAGCACCTTGGGCCCCACAATGTTAAAGATGACCGAGCACACGGCAAAGGCGACGGCAGCAAACACGGCAATCTTGTGCTGGCCGATATAGCCGAGCAGCTGCCTCATGGTGCCTTTAAAGTCCTTGGCCTTTTCGCCGCGGCCCATGCCACCCATACGGCCCATAGGACCGCGCCGGCGGGTGGGCTTGGGAATCTGAGTCTTGGTCTCGTCTGCCATTAGCGCTCGCCTCCTTCCATGACGGCTGCAATTTCTTCTTGGGTAAGCCCCAGCTCCTCGGCTGAAAGCTGCGACTGTGCGATCTCCAGGTACGCCGGGCAGCTGTGCAGCAGCTCCTCGTGTGTGCCAGTGCCCACCACGTGGCCGTCGTCGAGCACGATAATCTGGTCGGCGTGCATGATGGTCGCGATGCGCTGGGCCACGACCACGAGTGCGGCGTCGGTAACGTTTTTGGCCAGCTCCTCGCGCAGGCGCGCGTCGGTCTTGTAGTCGAGGGCACTAAACGAGTCATCGAACACCACGACCTCGGGCTTTTTGGCCAGCGCGCGGGCGATGGCCAGGCGCTGGCGCTGGCCGCCCGAGACATTGGATCCGCCCTGGCTGATGGGGGAGTCGTAGCCGCCCTCGCGCTCGGCGATAAAGTCCTCCGCCTGGGCGACGCGTGCCGCCTGGCGCATATCCTCGTCACTCACCATATCGCCGGCAAACTTGAGGTTGCTCTCGACGGTGCCCGAGAACAGGCGACCCTGCTGCGGGATATAACCAATACGGCGGCGTAGCTCGGAAAGGGTCATGTCACGCACGTCGATGCCGTCGAGTGAAATGCTGCCGCCTGTGACGTCGTACAGGCGCGGAATCAGCTGCACGAGCGTGGACTTGCCCGAGCCCGTGGAGCCAATGATGCCGAGCATCTGACCGGCATGCGTGGTGAAGTTCACGCCGCTGATGACATCGGCGCGGGCATCGGGATACTGGAAGCTCACGTCGCGGAAGGTGAGCTCACCGCGTGACGCGCTGGTCGCGGGCAGTTTGGGCGAGGAGGGGTCGTTGATGCTCGTGGGGCAGGTGATGACCTCTTCCACGCGCTCGGCTGCGACCTCGGCGCGGGGCAGGATGACCGAAACCATGGTGAGGATCATAAACGCCATGACGATCTGCATGGTGTAGGAGATAAACGCCATCATGTTGCCGACCTGCATCACGCCGTCGGACACGCCCTGCGCGCCAAACCAGACGATAAGCACGGTGATGCAATTCATGACCAGCATCATGAGCGGCATCATAAAGCTCATGGCGCGGTTGGTGTAGAGCTGCGTGGTCATCAGGTCGAGCGAAGCCTTGTCAAAACGCTCGAGCTCATGCTCCTCGCGGTTGAACGAGCGGATAGGCATAAGGCCGTCGAGCAGCTCGCGGGCGGTAAGGTTCACGCGGTCCACAAAGCTCTGCATCTTTTTGAATTTGGGCATAGTGAGGCCCATAAGCACGCCGACGACGGCCGAGACCGCGATGATGGCCACGGCGATGGTCCACTCCAGGCCGGTGTGGTTGGCCAGGACGCGCATGACGGCGACGATGCCCATGACGGGCGCCATCAGACACATGCGGATAAACAGGGTTGCGGCCATCTGAATTTGCTGAATGTCGTTGGTGCAGCGGGTGATGAGCGAGGCCTGGCTAAACTTGCCCACCTCGGCCGGCGAGAAGTGCATAACCTTGTTGAAGGTCTCGCGGCGCAGGTCGCGTGCGATGGAGCAGGCGGTGCGCGAAGCCACGGCACCGGTCAGGATGGTGGCGACCAGCGACACCAGACACAGACCAAACATCGTGGTCGCCATGCGGCCCAGGTAGGCGTTCTGCACGTCGGCGGGGTCGATGCCCTGCGCCTTGTACTCGTCCTGTACATAGCTCACGGCGCGCTGGGTGACGATGGAGCCCGACATGGAGCCCATTTTGTCCGCCATTTCGTTGGCGCCCTCGACGAGCTTGCTTTGGTCTACCAGACCGCCCTCGACACCCAGGCGCAGGCTCTTCATGGTGATCTTGCCGCCGTCGGCGTCGATCTGCTTTTGCATATTCTGCGCCGCTGCGGCCTTCTGCTGCATCTCGGCGAGCTGCTCGGGCGTCATCGCTGCCATTTGCTCGGGCGTGGGCATGGCCTGAGCGGCGTCGCCGTCTTTCTCGCTGGACGTGCCGGTCATGTCTCCCATGGAGTCGGCGTCGATGCCCTGGTTGAGCGAAAGGACGACGGTCTCGGGCAGGCTCATAATGTCGGTAATTTTGCCTCCATCGGCACGCTCTTCCTCGGTGCCCTTGTACGTTCGAATGCCGTTTTTGTCAGCCTTGCTAAACACGGCCTCCACAGCCTTGGCGTCCTTGGCGCTCATGAAGAGTTCGAGGTCGTCGAGCGATTCGGCGCGAATGGTGTCGGGCACGGGCGAGGCGATGCCGCCTTGCTGCACGCCCACGTCGACGATGTCGCTCATATAGGTAGGCAGCGCCAGATCGGCGTTGCAGCTGATTACGATAAGTACGATAGCTGTGAACAGTGCCAGGACGTGCTTTTTAAAGAGCTTGAGAATCCTCACTCGGCATCTCTCCTTTCTTGATTGCGGTCGATAATTTCGTTGGCACGTCTTAGAAGGCGCACCATCTCTTGGGTATCTGTTTCGCCGAGCTGCTCGAGGAAGGCCGCGGTGCGCTCCTCGAATTCCCGTCGTTTGATTTCGAGATCCTGGAATCCCTTGTCGGTCACCGTGACGTGTACGCGACGACGGTCGGTCTTTGAGTGCTCGCGCTCGACCCAGCCCTTGGCTTCGAGAGCGCGTAGGATATTGGCGATGCGGGCGCTCGAGACCCAGGCGCGATCGGCGAGTTCGCTCGGCGTGAGCGAACCGCCAGCGAGCATGAGGGCGCGCATGACGGCCATCTCGCCGCCGAGGGCTTTGTCCGCAAAGCGCGAAATGCGCTGATGCATGCTGCCGAACTCGGTAAGGAGCTGACGCCCAAGTTCACGGAAATCGGTATCTTCCACCGAAAACCCCTAACACTAGAAACTATTTTCGGTGAAAGATGATACCCCCGCACGCGCACCCTATACGGTAGATTTTGGGACATGCCTAGAAAACAACTTTTAGGCGACCTCCGTACACCGTCGGTATCAGCAAAGTTAGGGGTAGATCTCTGAGCACGTCCTAAAGCCCACTCAGAGGCACTTTACCCTGCTAAAGCTGACATAACAGCTAGAGTGAACGTCGTACAAAGGCAAGGAAAAAACTAAACAAATCGGTGAACGGTAGTTGTTCACGCTCGCATTTCCTGCGGGTTTGTAAAAAACGCCCTTATGATATAAAAAAAGAAACATATAACAGCCCTGATGAAGGGGGTCGCTATGTTATCCTTCTCAAACGGGTGAAATCTTGGGTTTTGGGTTGCAGTTCCAAGGTGGACAAACGTTTTTCCCTGCACCAACATGTGGTGAAGAACGGAAGAAGCCGGTAGTGCAAGCCGAAAATTCAAGAATTCAATAAGCAGCGGTGTGAGAGAGCGCCGCATTACACGTAACTAGGAGCGTGGTTACACAATGCAGGAGGCATGGGAAGGCTTCAAGGAAGGCATTTGGACGGGAGAGGTTGACGTCCGAGACTTCATCCAGAAGAACTACACCCCTTACGAGGGCGACGAGTCGTTCCTCGTAGGTCCGACCGAGCGTACCAAGGAGCTGTGGGGCGAGGTTCTCGACCTGCTGCTTAAGGAGCGCGAGCAGGGTGGTGTCCTCGATATGGACACCAAGACCGTCACGGGTATCGTGAGCCACCCCGCTGGCTACATCGATAACGCCCACCGCGAGAAGGAGACCATCGTCGGCCTCCAGACCGACAAGCCGCTCAAGCGCGCTCTGCACGTCAACGGCGGTATCCGCATCGCTTGCCAGGCCGCCAGCCAGCACGGCTACAAGGTCGACGAGAACGTTGTCGAGCGCTACACCTTCGAGCGCAAGACCCACAACGCCGGCGTCTTCGATGTTTACACCCCCGAGATGCGTGCTTGCCGCTCGGCTCACATCATCACCGGTCTGCCCGATGGCTATGGCCGCGGCCGCATCATCGGCGACTACCGTCGTGTCGCCCTGTACGGTGTCGACTACCTGATTAAGGACAAGGAGGCCCAGAAGGCTTCCACCCCGACGGTCATGACCGCCGACAACATCCGCGACCGTGAGGAGCTGCAGGAGCAGATCCGCGCCCTCGGCGAGCTCAAGATGATGGCCGAGACCTATGGTTTCGATATTTCCAACCCTGCTACCAACACGCAGGAGGCCATCCAGTGGATGTACTTCGCCTACCTCGCTGCCGTTAAGGAGCAGAACGGCGCCGCTATGTCCATCGGCCGTACCTCCACGTTCATCGACATCTACGCTGAGCGCGACCTTGCCAACGGTACCTTCACCGAGGAGCAGATTCAGGAGTTCGTGGATCACTTCATCATGAAGCTCCGCATGGTCAAGTTTGCCCGTACCCCCGAGTACCAGGCCCTGTTTACCGGCGATCCGCAGTGGGTCACCGAGTCCATCGGCGGCATGGGTGTTGACGGCCGTACGCTCGTTACCAAGATGAGCTACCGCTACCTGCACACGCTCGAGAACATGGGCACCAGCCCCGAGCCCAACATGACCGTTCTGTGGTCGACCCGTCTGCCCGAGAACTTCAAGAAGTTCTGCGCCAAGACTTCTGTCGCCAGCTCCTCGATCCAGTACGAGAACGACGACCTCATGCGCGTTTACCACGGCGACGACTACGGCATCGCCTGCTGCGTGTCCTCCATGCGCATTGGCAAGGAGATGCAGTTCTTCGGCGCTCGCGCCAACCTGGCCAAGTGCCTGCTCTACGCGCTCAACGGCGGTATTGACGAGGTCTCCAAGAAGCAGGTCGGCCCCAAGTATCGCGCCGTCGAGGGCGATACGCTCGATTACGACGACGTTGTGGCCAAGTACAACGACATGATGAAGTGGCTTGCTGGCGTGTACGTCAACTCGCTGAACATCATTCACTACATGCACGACAAGTATTGCTACGAGCGCATCCAGATGGCTCTGCACGACAAGCACGTGCACCGCTGGTTCGCTACGGGCATCGCTGGCCTTTCCGTCGTGGCTGACTCCCTGTCCGCCATCAAGTACGCCAAGGTCCACCCCGTCCGTGATGAGAACGGCATCATCGTCGACTTTGAGACCGAGGGCGAGTTCCCCAAGTACGGTAACGACGACGACCGCGTCGACCAGATCGCTCACGACGTTGTGCACCAGTTCATGGAGTACATCCGCATGAACGATACCTACCGCAACTCCGTGCCCACGACCTCGGTTCTGACCATTACCTCCAACGTCGTGTACGGTAAGAAGACCGGCTCCACGCCCGACGGCCGCAAGGCTGGCCAGCCGTTCGCCCCGGGTGCTAACCCCATGCACAAGCGCGATAGCCACGGCGCCATCGCTTCGCTGTCTTCGGTTTCCAAGCTCCCGTTCCGCGATGCTCAGGACGGCATCTCCAACACCTTCTCCATCATCCCGAGTGCGCTCGGCAAAGAGGATCAGGTGTTCTTTGGCGATATCGACCTTGATCAGCTGGGCGAGTAACTATTGTTAGTGCTATACTAACAATAACGATTACTGATTAGTGCGCCGGTTTCGGCCGGCGCCTATCAATCGAAGGAGACACATTATGAAGGTTTCTGAAGTTTCCGAGACTCAGGCCGATAACCTGGTCCACATGCTTGACGCTTACGCCGAGAAGGGTGGCCACCACCTGAACATCAACGTCTTCAACCGTGAGACGCTGCTCGACGCTCAGGCTCACCCCGAGAAGTACCCGCAGCTGACCATCCGCGTTTCCGGCTACGCCGTGAACTTCCACACTCTCACCAAGGAGCAGCAGGACGAGGTCATTTCGCGTACCTTCCACGACAAGTTCTAAAGGGGTTTAACTCCCGCAGGATCGCCGGGGCTGTTTGGGTTACCTCCCAAAACGTCCTCGGACATGCAAGAAGCCCTCGCTGCGCACTTCGTGCGGCGGGGGTTCTTTCGTCCTGACGCTCCTATTTGGCAAGGTGTTTTTTAGAATCCTTTTTGCGCTCGGCCTCGAAGGCCTGCCTGTCCCAATCGAGCGGAAGTCCGGCCTCGACCCATGCCTCGTAGGCCCTCCTTATGGGCTTGAGCTCCCTTTGTCCCCTCTCCAGCATCGAGATGTACTTCTCGCTGGTTCCCAATATGGACGCCGCCCTCACCTGGCTGACCTTCGCCGCGCGCCTGGCCGCCACGAGCTCCGAGGCGTCCTCGGGCCTCCTGATCTCGTGCGGGTGCATCAGCGCCCGGTACGCCTCCCTGGCCACGTAGCGCTTGAGGCACCTCATGACCTCCCTGTCGCTCTTTCCCCGCCCCCTGGCCCTCTCGGCGTACTCGGCGGTCTCGGGGTCGCGCATGACCCTCTGCCTCGCGATCTCGTGCAGCGCGCTGTTCGCCTGCCGGTCGCCGCCCCTGTTGAGCCTGTGCCTCACGGTCTTGCCGCTCGAGGCGGGGATGGGGCAGGCCCCGCATATCGCCGCGAACGACGCCTCGGAGCGCAGCCTGCCCGGGTTGTCCCCGGCCGCGACCGCGAGCTTGGCCGCGCTCACGGGCCCGCACCCGTACATCGCCAGCAGCGCGGGGCAGTTCTCCTCCAGGGACGCCTCGATCGCGCGCTCCATGTCGAGCGCCGCGTCGCGCGCCGCCGCCCACAGGTCCGCCAGCGCGCCGAGCGCGGCGCCCAGCGCGCCCTCGGCGCGCACGGAGGGGAGCTCCTCCATCAGCCTCGGCCCTCCCATGCCGCGGAACCTCGACCTGAGCCCCTCCGGGGCGGTGGTGAGCAGCGACCTCGCGGTGTTGATCGCCGAGGTCCGCGCCTTCACCGCCCCGGGGTGCGCCGCGAGCATGCAGCGCACCCCGTCGACCCACCCGTCCTGGCTCTTGGGGGTCCCGAGCTTTGAGCCGGACATCGCCGCGCGGGCCGCCCTCTCCGCGTCCGACTCGTCGCACTTTCCCTGCCCCGGGCGCCTCCTCTGCGTCCTCGCCGGGGAGAGCGCCTCGCGCACGGGCATCCCCAGCGACGCGAGGTGCCTGGTGAGGCCCGCCCCGTAGGACGACGTCCCCTCCATCGCGACGCAGGCCGGCTCCCCGGCCGCCGCGATCGCCCCGGCGAGCGCCTCGTATCCCGCCGCGTCGGCGGGGAACTGGCGGGACAGGACCTTGCGGCCCCTCCAGTCGAGGACGCACAGCCAGTGCGAGTCGGCGTGGGTGTCGACCCCGCAGAAGACCGGCCCGCGGGCGCCGGGTGTCGATTCGGTTCTCATGTCTCGCTCCGTTCTTTCCGTGCTCGCCTGGACCGGGCAGACGGCACACTGACGGGGCGCGATAGAATGCGGTTGTTCGGGTCCGCGGTATCGCTCCATGCTCCTATTAGGTCATGCGGCGGTCTCGGCTCGCCGCGGCCCGCGCGGGACATGTCAGGAAACGAGGGCAGCCCTGTGGGCGCCAGCGGAATGTGGGGTCACCGCGCGGACCGCGTCTGATGGTGTCGACGTCAATGGTATACGGGCGCATCATCGACGTCTTCAATACAGAAAATATCAGTGCGGAATGTTTTGGGAGGTAGCCCAAACAGCTCCGGCGGGGTCCTGTGTAGTCACCCTTTAGGCGAAACTCTCCTAATTATTTGGATGAGTCGTTTACTTACTTGTACTGTTACCGTCTTCCCGCTGTTGTTGGGGTATGCTTTGTTCGTATGTAAACGTATGACATGTTGATGGGGGAGGGTGCTATGGCTCGCGAGGGCGCTCGTTCTAAGGATTCTGCTAAGCCTGGCATCAAGGAAGTTGCAGCGGTGGCGGGGGTTTCGCCTACTACGGTATCTCGCGTGCTTAATAATCGCGGCTATATTAGCCAAGAGACCCGCGATAAGGTCCATGCCGCGATGGAGCGCATCAACTATACGCCCAACGATATCGCCCGCGCCATGCTCAACGGTCGCCTGAATCTTATCGGTATGATCGTTCCCTTTGTGAGCAGCCCGTTCCATGCTCAGGTTGTGCAGGCGGTCGAGCGCACGTTAGCGGAAAACGGCTTTAAGATGTTGCTGTGCAACAGCGCCAATCGACCCGATCTTGAGCGTTCCTATATTGACATGCTCCGCCGCAATATGGTCGACGGCGTCATCGTCAACTCCCTCAATATCGGTGCCGAGGCATATGCCGAGATGGGCTTGAGCCTGGTTGGCATCGACTGCGATCTTGGCGAGGGCTCTGTCCAGATTGCAAGTGACAGCTATGGCATTGGCGAGCTCGCCACGCGCCGTCTGATTGATGACGGCTGCAGGCGTATCCTGTGCCTGCGCAGCAATAGCCGCATGCGCATGCCTGCCAATAAGCGTACCGATGCCTACCTCGATGTTGTTGAGCAGGCCGGTTTGTCCGCGCTTGTCCGTGAGGTTGAGTTCGTTAAGCCCGACGACGAAAAGGGCGCGGTCGTTGCGAAGATCCTCGATGAGAACCCCGATATTGACGGCATCTTTGCGGGAGACGATACGATGGCGGCCATCTGTCTCAACGTGATGAAGCAGCGCGGCTTGAGCGCTCCAGACGATATTAAGGTCGTGGGCGCGGATGGTGCCCGCCGAACTATGACGTTTATGCCTGACTTAACAACCGTACGTCAAGATATCGATCGCATCGGAGAGCTCGCGGCGCAATCCATCATCGCTCTTATTAACGGCGATAATCCCGAATCGAATATCAAGCTCCCCGTCGAACTCATTGAGGGCAAAACCGCGTAGTTCATCCCGTGCCAAAAGAATTCCTCAAACGCCTCTGATGACCGTTCACCGACATATGTCAACCGTTTGCCGACGACTGGAACTGCGAAAAGACGTATTGGTGTGAAAACGTTTGACATATGAAAACGATTGACATATCTTGCCATTGTACCGAGTTAGTATGTCGTGGAAAGGAAGTCTCGGATGCACAAGGTGTATTACCAGCCTGAGGGAATTTGGGTAGGCGACATCATGCCGTACGGCGAGGACGGCACGTTCTATCTCTATCATCAGCGTGACACGCGTAACCCCGAACCTTTCGGCGAGCCGTTTGGCTGGGCACTCGCTACGACCAAGGATTTCGTCAACTACAAGGACTTTGGCGAGAGCCTTGAGCGCGGCGGCGACGAGGAAGTCGACCAGTACATTTATGCCGGCACGGTGTTTAAGGTGGGCGACAAGTACCATGCGCTCTACACTGGTTGCAATCGCGATAAGGTCCGCGCACGTTTGATGAAGCAGGTTCTTCTTCATGCAACGAGCGACGACGCCGTCAAGTGGGAGAAGAACATCGCCGAGACGCTGCTTCCGCCCCAGGAGGGTTACGATGACCGCAACTGGCGCGATCCCTTTGTGCTTTGGGATGAGGAGAACGAAGAGTACATGCTCATCCTCGGCACGCGTGTGGGCGAGGACAAGCGTCTGATGACCGGCCGCCTGGTCAAGTTCACCTCCAAGGATCTGACCAACTGGGAGTTCCAGGGCGACTGGTGGAACCCGGGCCTGTACACCATGTTTGAGATGCCTGATCTCTTTAAGATGGGCGACTGGTGGTACCTCGTCTTTTCCGAGTACAGCGACGGCAACAAGACCCGTTACCGCATGTCCAAGTCCATCAACGGTCCTTGGATTACCCCCGCTGACGATTCCTTCGACGGCCGCGCGTACTACGCCGCTCGCACCGCATTCGATGGCGAGCGTCGCGTTCTCTTTGGTTGGGTTCCTACGCGTGACGAGGGCGGCGACCCCAGCTCTTACCTATGGGGTGGCACCTTTATGCCCCTCGAGATCGTTCAGCGTGCCGACGGAACGCTCGGCACCAAGCTCCCCGACAGCATGCTTGGCGCCTTTGGCGAGGCTAAGGCAGTCGAGACCTTTGAGCTTTCCTGCGAGTCGGGCAAGGTCGAGCAGGTGCTCGCCGCAGATGCCGGCTCCACCTACTTGCTCGATGCCGACATTGAGCTCGGCGGTAACGCTGCCGGCTTCTCGGTCAAGTTCGCCGAGGACGCCGAGACCGGTCTTGCCTATGAGTTCCGCGCCAACCTGCGCGAGGGCAAGCTCGAGTTCACGCCGGCTCCCCAGTACCCGTGGTTCCAGGTCAACAACATGGGCCTCGAGCGTCCGTTGTTCTTTAAGGGCGAGGGCACTCACCATGTGCGTCTGGTCGTCGACGACGACATCGCGACCATCTTTGTCGATGACGTTGCGCTCAACGCTCGCTTCTGCAACAAGCAGGGCCAGGGTGTGGCGCTTACCGTCACCGACGGTGCGCTCAAGTGCGCAAGCGCAACGATCGCGTCTCTGTAGCGGCAACGAACCGTTTTATGATTTAGAAAAGGAATGGAGAGGAACATGGACTACAAGACAGTGTCCCAGCAAGTCGTCGACAACGTCGGCGGACTGGAGAACATCGAGGGCGCCACGCATTGCGTGACCCGTCTGCGTCTGGTGCTCAAGGATACGAGCAAATACAACAAGGCCGAGCTCGAGAACATCGATGGCGTCAAGGGCGTGCTGTACAACAGCGGCCAGCTCATGATCATCTTCGGTACCGGTACCGTCAACAAGGTTTACGATGAGTTTATGGCTCTGACGGGCGTTAAGGAGATCAGCGCTTCCGAGGTCAAGGGCGCCGAGGCGGACAAGAAGGGCAAGTTCTTCTCGGTCCTCAAGGTATTCTCGGACATCTTTATTCCCATCATTCCCGCCTTCGTCGGCGCTGCTATCATCATCGGCCTTAAGTCGCTGATCGTTGCCAACGGCCTCTTTGGCATGGAGGGCAGCCTCGCCGATCACAGCGAGTTCCTCAAGAACCTCGCAAGCTTCTTTGCCATTATCGCCACCACGTTCGACTACCTGCCTGTCCTGGTTATGTACAGCGCAGTCAAGCGTTTTGGCGGTAACCCGATCCTGGGCATCCTCGTCGGTATCGTCATGGTTCACCCGAGCCTTATGAACCGCAACACGTTCGTTATGGACCCGACGGGTGCTGAGTACTGGAACTTTGGTCCGCTCTCCATTCCCATGGTTGCTTTCCAGGGCGGCGTGTTCCCTGCAATTCTGACCGCCTGGTTTATGGCCAAGGTCGAAAAGATTGCCCAGAAGTACATCCCCGAGGTCGTTTCGTTCGTCTTTGTCCCGACCGTTACCCTGATTCTTGCTAACGTCGCCCTGTTCACCGTGTTCGGCCCGCTCGGTAACCTGATCGGTGACGTCCTCGCCGGCGTAATCGATATCCTGTACAACAGGATGGGCGTCTTTGGTGCCTTTGTCTTCGCCGCGTTCCTGCAGCCGCTCGTCGTTACCGGTACGCATCAGTTCATCCAGGGTATCGAGGCAAACCTTGTTGCCACGACTGGCTTCAACTACATCCAGGCCATCTGGTCGGTTTCCATCATCGCCCAGGGCGGCGGCGCCATCGGTATGTACCTCATTCACAAGAAGCACTCCAAAGAGCGCAACATCTGCATGTCGTCCTTTATCCCGACGCTGGTCGGAATCTCCGAGCCCGCTATCTTTGCTGCAAACATGCGCTATTCGATCATTCCGTTCATCTGCGCATGCATCGGTGCAGGCTGCGGCGGTGCCTTCGTCAAGCTCTTTGAGGTGCGCGCTATCGGTCAGGGTCTGACCGGCGTGCTTGGCCTGCTCATCGTCACGCCCGAGACCCTCGTGTGGTATGTGGCTGGCAATCTCATCGCCTTTATCGTGCCGATCGTCTTGATCTTTGCCTACAACAAGGCAAAGGGCGTGCCGACCACCGATGAAGAGGGCGCTGGCGCTGGCTTCGACGTTAGCTTCTAGTTGAGCCGTTCAGTGTAATCTGAGGATAAGTCCATTTGAGGAAGGGCGTTCGACTCGTGTGAGTCGAGCGTCCTTCCCCATAGACGAGAAAGTCAACGGCGATGTTAAATCAAAAAAACAAGGTGACACGCGCGGACTATGAGCAGTGGCGTGCCGGACAGGATGAGACGGCGGCCCGCATCGCGTCCGACCCCGATAGGCTTCTGTTCCATGTGGAGCCTGAGCTTGGCTGGCTCAACGACCCCAACGGTTTGGTTCAGATTGGTGATACGTATCACATCTATCATCAATACGATCCGTTCGATGCTGCGCATGGCGGTCCAGTGCTTTGGAACCATCTGACGACAAAGGATTTTGTGACGTACGAGAATCACGGCCCCGTGCTGTTCCCCGATTCCGATTTGGATTCGAGCGGAGCGTATTCTGGTTCTGCCTTTGTACGCGATGGCAAGATTCACTACTTCTATACCGGCAACGTCAAGCATTTTGACCGCGATGATTACGACTACGTGTTGACGGGCCGTGAGCAAAACCAGATTCATATGGTTGCCGAGAATCCCGACGAATTGGGCGAGAAGCGCATAGCTGTTGGGCCGGTCGATTACCCCGACAATATCGGTACGCACGTGCGCGACCCCAAGATCCTTGAACACGACGGTATCTACTACATGGTTCTCGGCGCTCGTACGAAAGACGATCGCGGGTGCGTGCTTGTCTATACCTCGCGCAATCTTGAGGACTGGAGCTATGCGACGCGCATTGAGTTGGACGAGAAGTTTGGCTTTATGTGGGAGTGCCCCGATCTGTTTGAGCTCGATGGCGAGCTTATTCTCGTTTGCTGTCCGCAGGGTGTGCCTGCCGATGGTTGGCATTACCGCAATCCGCATCAGTGCGTGTGGTTCTCCATCGAGGCCGATTGGGAGGCGCCGAGCTTTAAAATCGTCGGGCAGGGCATGCCCCCGATGGTCGATGCCGGTTTTGATTTCTATGCTCCGCAGTCCTTTGAGGATACTGCAGGCCGGCGTTTGATGATCGGATGGTCGGGTTGCCCCGACGCGACGGCAGAAAACCCGACGGTGGCGCGCGGGTGGCAGTGCGCGTTGACGGTGCCGCGAGAGCTGAGCATACGCGATGGTAAGCTCTGCCAGCGGCCGGCGCACGAGATTGAGAGGATGCGCGGTGACTGCGTTCGCGCGATAGGCGGTGAAACCGTTGAGGAGCCGGGCCGCCTGTTTGATCTTGTGGTTTCCTGCGAGGGCGCCAAGATGGTCGAGCTCGAAATCCGCAAGGGTGTCTTTGTGCGCTATGCAGACGGGATGCTTACCCTCGACATGGGTGACGAAGGCTATGGGCGCGACCAGAGGTCGATTGAGCTCAGCGAGCTTCGCGACCTGCGCGTGCTTTCGGACACTACGATGGTCGAGATTTTTGCAAATGGCGGCGAGGCGGCACTTACGAGCCGTACCTATTCGCCGGCGGTTCCGGCGATGGAGCTGCACGCCGAGGGCGCGGCATCGATGAATTTCTACCGCCTCGCGCATTAACCGTGTGTGGAGCACGATTGGACTTGCTGGGCGGAATGTGTCGCAGTTGCCGCAGCGAACTACCGTTTATCGCGTATAGCGACCGTTTGCGGAGTAAGTAACACTTAGTAATAAACCGTGTAGAATCTCAGATTAGCACGGAGTTTTTCCAGGGAGACGCTGTCCTTTGTTGTGTGCAAGGGGCGGCGTCTCTTTGGCGCTCTGCCGCCGTTGTGCAACAGTGCGGCGGCGCGTGCCATGTGTTGAAAAGCCAATGTTGAGATGGGTCGTGATGATAATGGGCAAGTACGTAATCGTGGTTGAGTCTGGTTCGGATGTGACGCCGGAGCTCTGCGAACGCTACGGTATCGTGCGCGTACCTATGCATGTCACGATTGGTGACGAGACCGTCGAGGACGGCTCGATCGATCCGCTCGAGATTTATTCGCGCTGCAACGAGTTTGGCGTGATGCCCAAGACCAGCGGCTGCGCGCCGGCAGATTTTGCGCACGTGTACGATCGCATCCATGCCGAGCAGCCCGATGCGACTATTCTGCACCTTGCGTATTCCGAGGCCACGACCTGCTCACACCAGTCTTCTAAGATTGCCGCCAAGGGTCGCGACTACGTCTACTCCATGGACACGCGTTTTGTCTCGGTGGGCCAGTCGCTTGTTGCCGTCGAGACCGCCAAATACATCGAGGCTCACCCCGATGCCACCGTCGACGAAATCTTTGCATTTACGAATTCCGTCATGGACCGTGTGCTGCTGGGCTTTGTTCCTACCGACCTAGCCTTCCTTAAGGCGGGCGGTCGTCTATCCAACGTGGCATTCCTCGGTGCCCATCTGCTCAAGATTAAGCCCTGCATTGAGGTAACGGGCGGCAAGTTCGTGGCAACCAAGAAGTTCCGCGGCTCTATGCTCAAGTGCGCCCGCGCCTTTATTGACCACATGGTTGCGAAGGGCGAGATTGACTACTCGCATATTGGCCTGGCGTATTCGGTAGGCCTTTCCCAGGAGCTGCGCGACGACATGGAAGTCTATGCGCACGACCTGGGCTTTAAGGACGTTACCTGGACTCAGGTCGGCGGTGTCATCTCGAGCCATTGCGGCCCGACCGCCTTCGGTGCGGTGCTCACGCTTAAGGCGTAAGGTCTGGCGTCTATCGATTTCTATTGCCTCAGCGGCGGGCGGGTTGCGATAACCTTCCCGCCGCTCTTGCGTAGGGCCAAATAGGACAACCCAATTGACCGCTAAACCGTTTCGCCATCATGCGTATGGGCTAGAATGATTCTGGCATTTATGTAGCTAAAACCAATGAGAGGCAAGGTAGCGGGAATGGCTGAGATGACGCTCGAGGGTGTGGACGCTCGTCCCGAGGACTCTGCGTTTGCCCTGGGCCGCGTACATTCGATTGAGACGATGGGAACGGTCGATGGACCCGGCATCCGCTTTGTGGTGTTTGTTCAGGGCTGCCCCATGCGCTGTGCGTATTGCCACAACCCCGATACCTGGTCGGTTAGCGGCGGCACCATGGTGACCGTCGAGCACCTGATGGACGAGTTCCAGAGCAACCATGAGTTTTACCGCAGCGGCGGTATTACGGTGTCCGGCGGCGAGCCGCTCTTGCAGCCCGCGTTTTTAGCCGACCTGTTCCGTGCAATGCACAACAACCCCGATGGCCGCGTGCATACCTGCCTCGACAGCTGCGGCTATGCGTTTGACCCCAACCATCCCGAGAAGTTCGATACTGTTCTCAACGAGACCGACATGGTGCTGCTCGACATCAAGCATGCCGATCCCGTTGAGCATAAAAAGCTGACCGGTTGCGATCCCGCACGCATTCTGGCGTTTGGTGATGAGCTTGCCCGTCGCAAGATTAAGGTCGTTATCCGCCACGTGGTGGTGCCCGGCATTACCGATACGGTTGAGGAGTGCGAGGCGCTCGGCCGCCTCATCGCTCCATGGCACAACGTGGTGGGCCTGGAAATGCTGCCGTATCACACGATGGGTGTCGTCAAGTACGAGCAATTGGGCATTCCCTATAAGCTCGAGGGCGTTCCACAGATGGATACCGCGCGCATGCCCGAGCTGCGCAACGCCGTCATGACGGGCATGAAAAAGCGTCGCGCGGAACTCAAAAACGCTATCGGCTAGCGAGCCATTTTCGCTCCCCAAAGGCACTCATTGGGGACAGACTTAAATGAGTGCCCCTGGGCACCAAGTTGATTGCCAAAGAGCTCCGTCAAGTTGCGGTGGAATAGTTCTTGTTTTTCGGCTTATGCCGCCCAAATAGGAACTATTCCACCGCAACTGCGTTTTGGGCGGAGATGCGCAACAGAATCGCGCCATTTGGATAAATACGCTTGTGGTTTCTTTAAAGACGCCTTAAACGCCGCTGAATATCTTTGGAAAGAAATGCCTGCTCGGTATTATGCTGCTCGTATATGAACGGTAGCAGTCAGGAGACCACGTGCGAAATAACGCATCGCGGGACGAGTATATGCCGCAGCATAGCAGCAGATATGAGACGAAGGGCACATCTTCGCGTGGCCTTGCCGACGCTCGCGTCCGCGTGACGAAGATTGCCGCCATTGGGATGCTAACGTTGGCGATTATTATCCTCGGAATTACCGCCAAAACCTACGCGTCGGAGCGAATGGCACACTCAGATGCGTCAACGGTACAGACGCAAAACGAGAAGGTTTCAAAGTCCAAAGCGTCGGCAGATCTCAAGACGAGACTTTCGAAGGCGGACTTCAACGATATCCCTTCGGGTGATACCGTTCAGGCCTTCTCGTTGGTGGATAACAAGACTCCTACCTTGGAGGATGAGAGCCTTGCCTTGCTCCAGGATGCCCTGAGTCGGGCGCAGGAGCTAGGCGATGTGGGCGTGGTGTTCTACGACCTGTCAAGCGGCAAGGGCGTGACGTATAACCCCGATGTCGAGGTTTACGGCGCGAGTAGCTACAAGGCGCTCTATGCGTTGTACATCTGCGAATTTCTGGTCGAGACGGGTCAGGTTTCACTCGATGATTCCCTTGGCACCTATGGTGGCTACAACATGGGTTGGCAGACGGTGCGCGACCTGATCGAGGCCGCGATCGTTAATTCGGACAACGATTCGTTTATTGCGTTACGCGCGACGTTTGACCGTGTCGGTTACGAGATTGGATTGCCAGTCTTGGCATCGATTACGATACCGCACTCGATCCGATGAGTGATTTTCCCACCTATTGCCCGCGCACCTCGGCCAAGTTGTGGCGCGAGATGAGCGAGTATTTGAGCCGTGATACCGAGACGTCGCAATGGCTATCGGATCTTCTGGCCTCTACGACCCGGTCCTTTATCCGCGACGGCATTGCGGACGACCAAGCCCTGGTGCGCAACAAGGCCGGCTGGATTAGCGAGGATGGTTGCTATTCGACATGCGATGCGGGCCTCATCGATGTCGATGGCGACACCTACATTATGAGTATCATGACATCGATGCCATGGAGCGATCGCTCGAGCGAGCTGGTGGCTGCGATTGCTAAGACATTCTTTGATACCCGAGCTGCGCTGGCCTAACGTGTTCGTTTGACGAGGTCAAACAAAATGCTGGTACCATACCGTGGTTGAGAATTTCGTATAGGTTTGGGGAATGGCATGGCTACCATCGCGATTATCGGTGCGCTCGAAAAAGAGATCATGCAGATTAAGGAAGAGTTGAGCAACGTTTGCATGGTACAGGAGGCGGGCTTGAACGTTGTGACCGGCGGGCTCGACGGCCTGTCGATTGTCGCCACGACGGCGGGTATGGGCACGGTAAACGCTTCCGCCGCAACACAGCACCTCATTAGCAAGTATGCTCCACAGGCAGTTGTGTTTTCTGGTATCGCAGGTGGCCTGAATCCCAAGCTCCATATCGACGATGTCGTCATTGGCAAATGCCTGCGCTATCTAGATACCGATACCGCGCTTATCGCCGAGTCTGCACCGGGGCTCGAGGAGTTTGTCTCGACGCCCGCGCTGGTCGATATTGCCGCCGATGTGCTTGCTGAGCGTGGGTTTGTTGATGCTTCGACAAATGAGACCGCTTCGAACGAGGGTGCAAAGCAGTTCCTGGTCGGCACGATTGCCACGGGTAACCGCTTTGTGACGGGCGCCGCTATGCGCAATGATGCCATCGAGGCGACGCATGCCGATTGTGTCGGCATGGAGGGCGCGGCAATTGCCCATGTCGCAACCAAAAATGGTGTCGATTGCCTGGTGCTGCGTGCTATCAGCGATAATTGTGACGAGGCGTATGATGCGATTTGCGACCGCGAGTTCGATTTGTTCGAGTATGCGCGTGCCGCAAGCGATATCACGCTCGATATCGTTCGACGCATTGCCGCTGCGCAATAGCGCGTTTTTTGCAAGATCCTACGACCAAGGAGTGTCCATGGCCGATTCCATTAACTACCAGCTTGCCAAGTTCGTCGCCAGCTACGGCAAGGTTTCGCAGATCCCCGAGTCCACCTGTCCCGAGGTGAGCTTTGTTGGCCGCTCCAACGTGGGCAAGTCGTCCATTATGAACAAGCTCTTTGGCCGCAAGAACCTGGTGAAGGTTTCGAGCACGCCGGGCAAGACAAGCAACATCAACTTCTTTGAGGCCGACGACGTTCACTTTGTCGACCTGCCGGGCTACGGTTTCGCCCGTCGTTCCAAGGCCGAGCGCGACCGTTGGGCCGAGCTCATCGGCGACTTCTTCGACTCCGAGCGCAGCTTTAACCTGGTCGTGTCGCTGGTGGATATTCGTCACGACCCGAGCAAGCTCGACCATGACATGATCGACTATCTGCAGGGCAACGAGTTCAACTTTATCGTCTGCCTCACCAAGGCCGACAAGCTCAGCCGCACCCAGCAGGCCCGCCAGGCAGCTGCCATCAAAAAGCAACTCAACGTCCCGGCCGAAAACGTAATCATCACAAGCTCCCAAACCGGCACCGGCATCGACGAACTCAAGCGCCGCATCGCCGAAGCCTGCCTCTAATAAGTGCCCCAGCCTAGCAAGAGCCCTCCCCAATAAAGAGCCAAATTATCAGCCCGGCGCCCCTTCAAAGCGTGGGTCCCTGTAGACATCGCTCGCCACGTTGCCATAGGGCCACCCAGGGGCATCCCCTTAAAAATATTCCGCAGCACGAGGCCCGCTTATCCGCAGCTCCGAAGGAGCAGGATAAGCGGGCCTCAAGTGCGAGGACGTTTTTAAGGGGATGCCCCTGGGTGGCCCGGACAGACCGATCGGCGATGTCTACAGGTACTCGATTTGAGCGCCTTCCGTGTCGCACGTCAGAATATGCGTATCACACTTAGGGAACTGCTCGCGCAGCTTGACCTGCAGGAACTTTGCCACGATGGTGTCGTCGGTCACAGCCATAAGGGTCGAGCCCGATCCGCTGATCCAGATGGTCTTGGCGCCGCCGTTAAGGCAGGTGTCGCGCACGGCGTTGTAGTCGGGAATCAGACGGCGACGATAGGGTTCCTGGATGCGGTCGTCATTGGCGGCGGCAATCAGGTCGAGGTTGCCGGACTCAAGACCGCGCGTCATGCCGGCGATGCGGCCCATCTGCCATACGGCGGTGGAGAGCGGAACCTCCTGCGGCACGACCTTGCGCGCCTCGCTCGTATGCACCTCGTAGGGAGGAATCACGGTAATAAAACGCAGGCGATCGCTCACCTCGTAGCGCAGGCACTGGGGGAGCGAATCGGTCGGCGTAAAGGAGCAGACGGCGCCGCCCAGGATAGCGGGGGCGACGTTATCGGGATGGCCCTCGACCTCGGTGGCAATGCGGACGAGCTCGGCACGGTCGACGGTGTGGCCTGTCAGCGCGGCGGCGGCCATAATGCCGGCGACGACACAGGTGGAGCTGGAGCCCAGGCCGCGGGCGACGGGAACGTCAGTCTGAATGTCGATGGCGACGGGGAAGGCCGGCTCGCCCCATGCGGCCAGTGCATCGACAAAGCTAACGTAGACCAGGTTGTTCTCGTTTTGGAATTCCTCGGGGCAGCCCGTGATGGTGAGCTTGTCGGCGCGCTCGAAGGTGAAGTGCGAGTAGAGGCTGACGGCCATGCCGAGGGTGTCGTAGCCAATGCCTAGGTTCGCGCTGGTGGCGGGGACGGTGATTTTGATCATGGGAATCTCCTGGGCGGTCTGCCTGTTTAGTTCGCTGCTCGGGCAGTCCTGGCTCGCTCGGAAAGCACATTAAGTGCTTTCCGGCTCGTGCGGAACTCGCGACGAACTAAACAGGCAGACCCGCATGTCAGCTCGTCATTATCCCGGTGAGTATCTGATAAAAGAAGGTGCGCCGGCTTTCGCCGGCGCCTAGTAAGGGTTTAGTTGGTAGCCATCTTTTTTGCAGCCTGCTCTACGTAGTTGGCCATGTCGGCTACGTCGCAGACGTCTTCGAAGCGGACGGGCTTGGACTCGAGCTCGGCGAGCTGGACCGGGGCAACCGTGTTGGTTGCCTGCTCGAGCACGCGCATGGCCTCAAAGTCGTCCTCGGGAACGTCGAGGCCCAGGGCGTCGCAGCAGGCGCGCGGGAACTTGTAGGGGCTGGCGGTCGAAAGCAGCACGCGGGCCTTGGCGCCCTCGGCGGGAGCGACCTGCTCAAAGACGTGATAGCCGCAGGCGGTGTGCGGGTCGATCACGTAGCCGTTCGCGTCCCAGCAGCTCTTGATGGCAGTGCGTACCTCGTCCTCGCTGGCCCAACCGCAGCCAAAGACGCTCTGAATCTTTGCCAGCAGGTCGGCGGGAACTTCGTAGCGACCAGTCCGCGCCAGCTGCTCCATAAGGCCGGCAACGAGCTCACAGTCGCCATCGGACAGGAAGTAGAGCATGCGCTCCAGGTTAGAGCTGATGAGGATGTCCATCGAAGGCGAGATGGTCGTGAAGAACGGGCGGTTGCGGTCGTAGACGCCGGTGCTCAGGAAGTCAGCCAGCACGTTGTTCTTGTCGCTCGCGACGATGAGCTTGGCGACGGGCAGACCCATGCGCTTGGCATAGTAACCGGCCAGGATATCGCCAAAGTTGCCGGTCGGTACGCAGAACTCCACGGCGTCGCCGGCCTCGATGGCGCCGGCGCGCAACAGCTGCGCATAGGCGGCAAAGTAGTAGACGACCTGCGGTACCAGACGGCCGACGTTGATGGAGTTGGCGCTCGAAAGCACCGTGCCTGCGGCCTCCAGACGCTCGGCAAGCTCCTTATCGGCAAAGATGCGCTTGACGGCGCTCTGGGCGTCGTCAAAGTTGCCGCGGATGCCGCAGACGGCGACGTTATCGCCCTCCTGAGTGGACATCTGCAGATTCTGTACGCGGCTGACTTTGCCCTCGGGATAAAAGACGGTGATGCCCGTGCCCGGGGCGTCGGCAAAGCCGGCGAGTGCTGCCTTGCCCGTGTCACCCGACGTGGCGGTGACGATCATGATGCGCTCGGCGCCGCCGTCCTGGGCGGAGGTGCGGGCCATGAGGCGGGGGAGCATCTGCAGGGCGACGTCCTTGAAGGCGCTCGTGGGGCCGCCAAAGAGCTCCATCACATAGGTCTGAGGGGCGTCGGTGCCCGGTGCTGCGTCGAGCTTGACGAGAGGCGTGACCTCTTCACTCGCGAACGTGCCGCGGTATGCCTCGTCGACACACGCCGAAATTTCTTCGTCCGTGTAATCGTTCAGTAACATTCCCAACACATTTTGAGCGATTTCAAAGTACGATTTATCAGCAAGCGAGCTGATATCGACCTGCTGGGTGCCAAGCTCGTCCGAGACAAACAAACCCCCGTCGGGAGCGATGCCGGTACGGATTGCCACCTTACTTGAGCATGATAAAGTGCGTCCTCGTGTACTATGATAAGTTCCCATATAACAGTGCTCCTCGGATACCTTGGTCCCAATCGGTGAAACCATGGTATCAGAGCGCGCAAAACAGG
Source organism: Coriobacteriaceae bacterium (assembly GCA_025757745.1). Taxonomy (NCBI): domain Bacteria; kingdom Bacillati; phylum Actinomycetota; class Coriobacteriia; order Coriobacteriales; family Coriobacteriaceae; species Coriobacteriaceae bacterium. Next base: position 1,939,736 of record CP107217.1, on the reverse strand, counting down.
TTTGCAGAGGCTTTTAGAAAGGTAACCTCCACGCCATGATAAAAATTGCCAAGTTTGGCGGCTCGTCGGTCGCCGACGCCGAACACTTCAAGAAGATCAAGGCCATCGTCGATGCCGACCCTGCCCGCCGTTTTGTGGTGGTTTCCGCCTGCGGTCGCCGCTTTAAGGGCGACACCAAGGTGACCGACCTGCTCTACCTGGTTAACGCGCACGTTAAGTATCACGTGTCGTGCGAGGAGCTGCTCGAGGACATCGGTCAGCGCTATTTTGATATCGCTGACGAGCTGGAGCTCACCTATCCCATCCGCGAGGAGTTCGCAGCCTTTGCCGAGCGCGCCCGCTCGGGCGGCTACTCCACCGAGGAGCTTGTGAGCCGCGGCGAGTACTTCACCGCTCGCCTGATGTCCGAGTATCTGGGCCTGCCGTTCCTGGACGCCGCGACGGTTGTGGCGTTCCATCACGATGGTACGCTCAGCATGAACCGCACCTCCGAGCTGGTGCAGGAGTACGGCCAGCAGGGTGGCTTTGTTATGCCCGGTTTCTACGGCGCGACGCGTGAGGGCCAGATCAAGCTGCTCGATCGAGGCGGTGGCGATATTTCGGGCTCGATTCTGGCCAAGTGCCTTGGCGCCGATCTGTACGAGAACTGGACCGACGTTTCGGGCTTCTATTCTGCCGATCCGCGTATTGTTCCCGAGGCTCAGCCCATTGCGCGCGTTACCTACGAGGAGCTGCGCGAGCTTTCGTACATGGGCGCAAGCGTCCTGCACGAGGAGGCCGTGTTCCCCGTGCGCGAGGCAGGCATTCCGCTGGTCATCAAGAACACCAATGCGCCGCAGGACCCCGGCACCATCATTAGCGAGACGGCTGACGAGGGCGAGGCGGAGCCCATCATTACCGGCGTGACCGGCAAACGCGGCTTTGTCGCCATCAATGTGGCCCGCGACCGCACCAAGCCCCGTGTCGGCTTTATGCGCCGCGCGCTTTCGGTCTTCGAGCGCTATGACGTTTCCGTTGAGCACATGCCCACCGGTGTCGACCGCTTTGGCGCCGTGGTGCAGGAGCAGGACGTTCACGATTCGCTGTACTCGCTTGTGAGCGACATTCAGCAGGAGGTCGAGCCGCTCGAGATCGAGGTTGTCGAGGGCCTGGCGCTCATCGCTACCGTCGGCCGTAACCTGCGCGGCCGCGCAGGTATCTCGGGCCATCTGTTTGGTATGCTTGGCCAGGCGGGCGTGAGCGTGCGTATGATTTCGCAGAGCTGCGACGAGATCAACATCATTATCGGTGTCGAGGAGAAGGACTTCGACCTGGCGATTCGGACCATTTACCGTGCCTTCTCCGACGAGAACGGCATTGTGAAGGTCTCCGACCTGGAGGCTTCCGCGCCGGTCGATCCCGCCCTGGCTGCGCTCCACAAGTAGCTACTATCTCGCTAGATTTTTGGGACTCGCCTCAAAAATCTACGGCGGGGCGTTTCGTTTCGGTTTCGTTTCGACGGGGCGGGTTTCGTGTCCGCCCCGTTCTTGTATACACTGACAACAATAATCAGCCTGCTCGGCGTGCGGGCAAAAGCCAAAACCTTTAAAGGGGGAAGCATGAAACAGTACACGGTTGCTATTTTGGGCGCGACGGGAGCCGTGGGCACCCAGATGCTCGAGTGCCTAAACGAGCAGGAGTTCCCGGTCGGCAAGCTCAAGCTGTTGGCAAGTGCACGCTCCGCGGGTAAGACCGTTGAGTTCCGCGGTGAGCAGATCGTGATCGAAGAGGCTTGCCCCGAGGCCTTTGAGGGCTGTGATATTGTGCTCGGAGCCGCCGGTGACGATATCGCGAAGGAGCTACTGCCTGAGGCCGTCAAGCGCGGCGCCGTCGTGGTCGACAACAGCCATGCCTTCCGCATGGATCCCGAGGTACCGCTGGTCGTGCCCGAGATCAATGCCGACGATATCAAGTGGCATCACGGCCTTATCGCCAATCCCAACTGCGCGACCATCATCGGCCTGGTTCCCACGTGGCCGCTGCATCAGCTCGCCGGCGTGAAGCGCATGATTGTTTCGACGTATCAGGCGGCTTCGGGCGCCGGCGCTCCCGGTATGGCCGAGCTCGAGGCTCAGCTGGTCGCCCTGGGCCGTGGCGAGGAGATTCCCGAGCCGCGCGCATTTGCCGCCCAGCTCGCGAGCAACCTGATTCCGCAGATTGGCGGCGTCAAGGAGGAGGGCTTTACCTCCGAGGAGATGAAGCTGCAGAACGAGGGCCGCAAGATCATGCACCTGCCCGAGCTGCGCGTGAACTGCACCTGCGTGCGCGTGCCTGTGCTGCGCTCGCACTCCGAGAGCATTACGCTTGAGTTTGAGCGCGACATTACGGTTGACGAGGCCCGTGCTGCGCTGGCTGCCGCTCCCGGCGTCAAGCTGGTTGACGATATGGCTGCCGAGGATGCGCACGAGCGCTTCCCCATGCCGATGGACACCTCCGACCAGGACCTGATTTGGGTCGGTCGTGTGCGCCGCGATATCTCGAACCCCGAGGCCGCGCGTGGCATCACCTTCTGGTGCTGCGGCGACCAAATCCGTAAGGGCGCGGCAACCAACGCCGTCCAGATCGCTAAGCTGCTCTGCGAGTAGCGGTTGACCTGTCCGGCGGGGGCCGGGCTTAGTTTTCAGAACGTCCTCGACCATGTGTGGCGCCTTGTCCTGCTCCTTCGGAGCTGCGGACAAGGCGCCACACTGGTCTGCGGAGTGTTCTGAAAACTAAGCCCGGCCCCGCCTGCGGCGACGCTGCTGTAAGCGGCTTGCGATGGGGCCGTTGTTGGTTGGGGCCGCTGGGCTGATGTGAGGGCACGTGGCCGTTGCGGGCCCTGGCCCCGGCGGCGGCCTCGGCGCTTCGCGCCTGCCGCCTTGGGGGACTGCGGAGCGCGGCCGGCAGCTGCGGCGCGTTGCGCCTGCTGCCTGGGGTGACTTTGGGGTTGGGGTGAATCGGGGTCTAATACTTTCCCGAGAAGTGAACGACCTTATTTGGACCCCCGAAGCATTGGCATATTTTGACCGCTATTTCCTGAGGTTTTGCAGCGCGAATCCTGCGGTTTTCTGGTCTAAAGATGTGGATGCTCCGGGGCTTCGTTTTTACTCGTTCACTTCTCGGGAAAGTATTAGAGCTCAGCTGATAGAGGTACCGCTCTGGCGTCGAAGCCCTGCGTCTTCTTCGCTTGATTGGGGAAAGCGGCCTCGCTTAAACAATTACGAGCCTGCCCAGGTGTATCTGACAGGTTGTCTGCACAGTTCGCGGTATTATGTTTGCGGAGTTTTGAAAGGAGCCGCTGGTGGTCACGACGACATTTGCTTCGCCTTTGGGCGAAATCCTGCTTGCCGCTGATGGCCGCGGTTTGACGGGGCTTTGGTTTGAAGGGCAGGAGCACTTTGGCTCTACGCTGCTCAAAGAGGATGCGGAGTATGTCGTAGGTGCCGATGCGGTTTCTGGTACCGGTGGGATGTCTTCGGTGAGTCCGGCAAATGGCGCGGCTTCTTCGGTGCTTGAGCGTTCTTGGGCTTGGCTGAATGCGTATTTTGCGGGGCAGGAGCCTCGGTTTACGCCGCCGTTGCATATGATTGGTACGGCGTTTCAGCGCGAGGTTTGGTTTGAGCTGCTTTCTATCCCGCGTGGCGAGGTCGCTACGTATGGCGAGATCGCCCAGCGTGTTGCCGCTCGACATCGTGTGCCGAGAAATGAGGACCCTGTTGTATCTCCCCGTGCGGTGGGGGCTGCGGTCGCTCGCAATCCCATTTCGATTATCGTGCCGTGCCATCGCGTGGTTGCCGCCGACGGCTCGCTTAACGGATATGCCGGCGGGCTCGATCGCAAGGAGTGGCTGCTTCGGCTTGAGGGCGCGTACGAGGCGTAACGCTCGAACACTTTGCATAACTAGGACGTCGCGAAAGGACGAGTCGCTGTCTTTTCGCGACCGGCATGCGTCCAAGCGCTCGGCATCTGAGCCTTAAGTTTGGTTAAGCTATATCCTGCGTATTTGAAAACGCGCAGGTTGAGCAGCTAAGGCTGCGCTAAGACGGCTGGCGGTGCACTATCATCGGCGGTATCGAAACCTGTATAGCCGTGCGCCAAAGGAACAACTATGAAGCTGATGCTTGCCGAGGACGAACCCGGCCTCTCCCGTGCCCTTACCGCGATTCTTCAACATAGCGACTACGAGGTCGATGCCGCCCTCGACGGTCTGACGGCGCTCGAATATCTGCTCGCCAACGACTATGACGCCGCAATCCTGGACATCATGATGCCCGGCATGGATGGCATTGAGGTGCTCAAGCGCACACGCGCCGCCGGTAAGCGACTGCCCATCATCATGCTCACGGCCAAAAGCGAGGTGTCCGATAAGGTTGAGGGCCTGGACGCCGGCGCCAATGACTATCTGACCAAGCCGTTTGCCGCCAAGGAACTGCTCGCGCGCATTCGCGCCATGACGCGCGCCGCGACTGCGATCGATGCCACGACGCTCAGTGTGGGCAACGTGCGCCTCGATACGGCGGCTTGCACGCTTGTGGGTCCCTTGGGCGAGGAACACCTAGCCAATCGCGAGTTTCAGCTTATGGAACTCTTTATGCGCAACGCTGGCACGCGCATGCCCACCGAGCGTCTGATGCTCGAGGTTTGGGGTGAGGACGCGCCCGAAGGCGCCAACGTGGTGTGGGTCTACATCTCGTACCTGCGCAAAAAGCTGGCGGCGCTGGGTGCCAATGTGGCCATCCGCGCGTCGCGCAACCAGGGATATTCGCTTGAGGTTGTCGAGGAAGGCGAGCAGGCGTGAGCGTGCGCACGTGGTGTAAACGCATGACGGAGCGGTTTCACGCCGCCTCGAGTAGTACGGGGCGGGCAAATTCTGCTGACGCATTGGGCCGCCGCCTGCGTCGCAAGTTCATCCTGGTTGCCATGGGCGCCGTGACCGTGGTGCTCACGCTCATCATCGCCGGCATCAACATCGTCAATTATTCGCATGTCTGCAAGATGGCCGACGCTCGCCTGGACTATATCCTGGCGGGCAAGGACGGTATCGATTGGGGGAACGAGCCTAAAGCCGATCCCGGCCAGGATGCGGTTGCCGGCAAGGTTGCTACTGGTAACCGGGCGGCTGTTCGCGACGGGCGTTTTGAAGGCATGACGGCGGAAGCTCCCTTTGACACGCGCTACTTTACGGTGACGATTGCCGCCGGACAGGTTGCCGATGTCAACACGGCCCGCATTGCCGCGGTGGGTGCCAAGCGCGCCGCCAGTATTGCCGCAAAGTTGCATTCCAAGGGTTGGGTCTCGGGTTTTTCTGGCAATTATCGCTATACGACTGACGTTCAAGACGGTGAGACCACCTATGTGTTCGTGGACTGCTCGCGTGAGCTTGCAAGCTTTCATTCGTTTTTGAGCGCGAGCGTGGCAATCAGTTGCATTGGCTGGTTGGCAGTGCTGGCAATTGTGGCGGGCGCCTCGGGTGCGGTGATTCGGCCGATGGTCGAGAGCTACAGCAAGCAAAAGCGCTTTATTACCGATGCAAGCCACGAGATCAAGACGCCGCTAGCTGTGATCGACGCCGCCAACGAGGTGCAGGAAATCGAGAGCGGCGAGAGCGAATGGACGCAGAGCATTCACGAGCAGGTCGCGCGGCTGACGGCGCTGACGGAGCGTCTGGTGTTCCTGGCGCGTATGGACGAGGGTTCGGCCGGCTTTACCATGACATCGATCGATCTTTCGGAGGCCGTGGACAAGGCGGCGGCGCCGTTTGAGTCGGTGGCGGTTTCGCGCGGCAAGCGTCTGTCGACGTCGATTGCGAGTGGCGTGCGGGCCCATGCCGATGCTGCGGCGGTAGCGCAGGTGGTTGAGTTGCTGCTGGACAACGCCACACGCTACGCAAGCGAGGGCAGCGTGATTGAGCTAAGCCTGCGCGCAGACTCGCGCGGTGCGGGCAAAGGCTCGGCCGAGCTTGTCGTATCGAATGCTGTTGATGAGCTGCCCGAGGGTGACCTGGACCGGCTGTTTGACCGCTTCTACCGCGCAGATGTCTCGCGTAACTCCAAGACGGGCGGCTCGGGCGTGGGCCTATCTGTGGTGCGAGCCATCGCCGAGGCCCATGGCGGGAGTGCTTCTGTCTGCGGCCACAGCAACCAGATTACCTTCATCGTCCGCTTCTAAAACCTGCCAAAATAAACCTGTCCCTTTTTGGTCGGTGGGAAATGGGTAATACTAAAGAGTTATCCGACCAGATTGGAATTAATCGATGGCTTATATCGAATTCAAAGACGTCATCAAAGCATACGGCGAGGGCGATGCCCGCATTCACGCGCTCGACGGCGCGAGCTTTACCGTTGAGCGCGGTGAGCTCGCCATTATCCTAGGCGCCTCGGGTGCCGGCAAGACCACGGCGCTCAACATCCTGGGCGGCATGGATACGGTAACCTCCGGCACCGTGACGGTGGACGGGCGTGACGTGAGCGCTGCCAACGAGGCACAGCTTGTGGAATACCGCCGCGCCGACGTGGGCTTTGTCTTCCAGTTCTACAATCTGGTCCCCAACCTGACGGCGCTCGAAAACGTCGAGCTCGCAGCTCAGATCTGCCCCGATTCGCTCGATGCCGAACAGACGCTTCGCCAGGTTGGCCTGGGCGAGCGCCTCGCCAACTTTCCGGCGCAGCTTTCGGGCGGCGAGCAGCAGCGCGTGTCCATCGCCCGCGCACTGGCCAAGAATCCCAAGCTGCTTTTGTGCGACGAGCCCACGGGTGCACTCGACTACAAAACTGGCAAGCAGATCTTGCAGCTACTGCAGGATACCTGTCGCAAGCAGGGCATCACGGTCATTATCATCACCCATAACTCCGCGCTGGCGCCCATGGCCGATCGCTTGATTCGCTTTAAGAACGGTCGCGTGGAGAGCGAGACGGTTCAGCAAAATCCCGTGTCTATCGAGACGATCGAGTGGTAGCGCCCATGGACCAAGATCGCCAAAACAGCCAAAACCACGATACGGAGCACGCGGGTCGCGACCGGGAGTTCGCGACCTACCGCACCGCTCAAAGCTCAAACGATATGGTGCCGACGGTATTTCGCCGTGGCATCTACCGCACGATTCGGGGCAGTCTTAAGCGCTTCCTATCTATCGTGGTCATCACCGCGCTCGGCGTGAGCGTGATGTGCGGCCTTAAGGCGGGTTGCGAGGACCTGTGCGATTCGGTCGACGCCTATTTTGACCAGCAGAATGTCTATGACATTAACGTGCAGTCGACCTATGGTCTTACGCGTGACGATCTTGCGGCTATCCAAGAGGTCGACGGCGTCGAGACGGCCGAGGGCATCTACACCGAGACCGCCTACACCGCCGTGGGCACAACGCGCGAGCGCGTGGTCGTGCAGAGCCTTTCCAAAGAGAACATCGATCAGCCGGTGCTCGTGAACGGCGATTTGCCCGAGAGCGCCGATGAGGTCGCGGTGACTTCGAAGTTCCTGAAGGCTTCGGGCAAAAAGCTCGGCGATACGGTGAGCTTTGCCGCCAATGACGCGAGCTCGTCGAACCAAAGCGCCAAGGATCAGTTTGCCGCAGGCGATTACACCATTACGGCCGAGGTCCTCGATCCCACTGATGTGAGCTCCGACTCGACAGTCAACGCCTTTCGCGCTGCTTCGGCGGCGGACTATAAGTTCTATGTGAGCGAGGATGCCGCGACATCTTCTTCCTACTCCGCGGTCCACGTGATCGTCGAGGGAGCCAAGAGCCTCAACTCCTATTCGGATGCCTACACGACAAAGATCAACGAGGTCAAAGGCAATATCGAGAAGATCCGCGAGGAGCGCGAGAAGGCGCGCGCTCAGGAGCTGACGGTCGACACGCCGGCAAGCTTGGATGCGGCCGAGCGTCAGACCGCCATGCTCTTTGGGATCGAGCAGGATAACATCAACCGTATGGCCGAGGGCAGCGAGGAGCGCGTCCAGGCTCAGACCGAGTTGGACCAGCGCCGCGCCGCCGCCGACCAGCATTTTGCCGATGCCCGCGCCGAGCTTTCCGATCTGGGCGAATGCACCTGGTACATTCAGGACCGCGGTAACATCGCAAGCTACTCGAGCGTCGAGAGCGACAGTTCTTCGATCGAGGCCATCGCCACGGTTTTCCCATTTATCTTCTTTGTCGTTGCTGTGCTCATCAGTCTTACCACCGCCACGCGCATGGTCGAGGAGGAGCGCACGCTCATCGGCCTGTACAAGGCACTCGGCTATTCGAGCGGGCGTATTCTGTCCAAATACGTGGACTATGCGCTGTGGGCATGTCTGATCGGCGGCGTGCTCGGCAACATCATCGGCTTTGTGGGCCTGCCACTGTTCTTGTTTACGGTGTTCGACGACATGTACTCGCTGCCCCAGATGCTGCTTTCGTACGATATCGTGTCTTCACTCGTGTCGGTGGCGCTGTTTGCCGTGGGCGTGGTGGGCGCTACGATTATCGCCTGCCGCCACGAGATGGCCGAGACCCCAGCCTCGCTCATGCGTCCCAAGGCCCCGCGCGCCGGCTCTCGCATCTTGCTTGAGCGCATCGGCTTTATCTGGCGCCGCATGGGCTTTTTGAACAAGGTGGCAGCACGTAACCTGTTCCGCTACAAAAAGCGCGCTTTTATGACCATCTTCGGTATCGCCGGCTGCACGGCGCTCGTGATCTGCGGTATGGGCATTCGCGACACGTCGGTGGCGCTTTCGCCCAAACAGTACGGGCATATCACGCGCTACGACCTGCTGGCGGTCGCCAATCCCGACGATTTTTCGCAGACGTGCGCGGCATTGGATGAGCGCAGCGCGGCCAATGATTTCAACGTGACCGTGACCTCGACCCTGCCGATTATGACCGACAACGTCACCTTTACGTTTGGCGGCAAGAGCGAGACCGTGCAGCTGATCGTGGTGCCCGATAACCGCACGAGTGACTTGGGCGATTACGTGCGTCTGGAGGATGAGTCAAAAGAACCGCTGTCTTTGCGTGACGGAGACGTGTATCTGAGCAAAAGTTCACAGCTGGTGCTGGGGATTCAGCCGGGCGATACGGCTCACGTCCAGGATTCGTCGCTCAATGTTGCCAAGGTCAAAGTCAGCGACATTTCGCTTAACTATCTGGGCAACACGCTTTACATGACGCAGGGCACCTATGAGCGCGCGTTCGGTCGAAGCGCACGTCTTAACGGCGTCTTTGTGCTGCTTAAGGGTTCGTCGGCCGACCAGATTGCGTTTAGCAAGAATCTTAAGAGTGACGGTTGGCTTACGATTTCGAGTACGGCCGAGCATTGGGAAAACTATGAGGCGAACTTTACGATCATCAATTCGGTTGTGGTGCTCGTGACCTTCATGGCAGCGTGCCTGTCGTTTGTGGTGGTGTTTACGCTGTCCAACACGAATATCTCCGAGCGCGAGCGCGAGCTGGCGACCATCAAGGTACTGGGCTTCCGCCGCGGTGAGGTGCACCATTACGTCAACAAGGAGACGTTGATCCTCACGGCGATTGGCGCTGCGCTGGGCGTGCCGCTGGGCGGCTTGCTGGCCGAGAGTTTTACGTACATTTTGCAGATGCCGTCGCTGTACTTTGATGTCGAGGTCGAGCCGCTAAGCTACGTGCTCGCCGTGGTGCTTTCCTTTGGCTTTACGTTTATCGTCAACCTCGCCACCAATCGTACCCTCAACAAGATCGACATGGTCGGCGCCCTCAAGAGTGCCGAGTAGCCTGTTCTGGGATTCAAGTTCTAGCGAGCCGTTGACGCGTCCACAACCGCCTTTTTGTATAAACCGCCCCGCCAAATGCATACTTTGACGGGGCGGTTGCTTTTTGCCCACTGGTGCCCCAGGGGGCGGCGTGCAAATTCCGGAGTATTCAGCATCCCGGAGTCCGCGGGCGCGGGGGCGGGAGTGCAAAACTGCGCTGAAAGCCCCGATTCTGAGCCCCAACGCCTCTAGAGCCGCTCGTTTTTTACAGGATGCGGCCCATGGTGCCTGCCTTTCGCCCAAAATCCAGTATGCAGGCACCCTCGGCTGCTGAATACTCCCAAAAATGCACGCCGCATCCTACCCTAGGCACCCGTAGCTACTCTGCGGGTGCGTGGCCTGATAGTAAGTTGCGGTGGAATAGTTCCTGTTTGGCATAGCAGAGCCATGAAACAGGAACTATTCCACCGCAACATATTGAGAGGGCTCTTGGCTGTTATGCGTACTGACATTTGTCATGAAAGGGCAGGCCATTAGGGGGTTGCTACTCGTAGTTGCGGTAGGGTTGGGGCAGATTCTAACTAGAAATGGTGGTCGCTACCGGTTATTCTCGGCATACTCGGCTCATTCGATTACGGTCGCCACATGAAAGGAACCACTATGGATCTTGCGATGGCACAGCGCCTCGTCGATCGCCGCAAAGCTGCCGGTCTTTCCCAGGAGGCTCTTGCTGCCCAGTTGGGCGTAAGCCGCCAAGCTGTCAGCAAATGGGAACGCAGCGAATCCTCGCCCGATACCGATAACCTTATTGCACTCGCCGCGCTGTATGGCGTGTCACTGGATGAACTGCTGTATGGAGAAGCGGTTTGTGATACCGATGACTCGGCAGACAGTGACTCTGGCGCAGACAATTTGGACGAGTCTGAAGGCGCCGAGTCTTCTACCGAGCACGTGGATCCTGACGGCAAGCCACTTGTCGATATTTCTCTCGCACGCGGTATCCATGTTATTGATCCCAACAAAGGCGAAGAGGTTCATGTTGGTTGGAGTGGCATCCACGTGGCTAACGAGCGCAAGGGTGAAGAGGTCCATGTGGGGCCGGGCGGATTGCATATCGATACGCTAGAGGATGATGGACACAGTGTACATACCAATGACGACGGCACCGTCACCATCGACGGCGAGACGTTTTCCAGCTGGAAAGAGGCACACGACAAGCTCGACCATCATGGCAAGCATTTCCACACCAAGATCGGTCGCGCATGGAACGAGTTTCCCTTTCCTGCACTTGTCGTCCTCGCCTATCTCGCGCTCGGCATCATCTGCGGCACGTGGGGTATGGGGCTCTTTCTGGTCTTTCTGATTCCCGTCTACTATGCGATGGGCGACTTCATCGACCGACGTCATCTATCTAAGCTAATCGGCAGCGTCTATCCAACAGCCGCCATTGCCTGGTTTCTCTATATGTGGCTTTGCTTGGCGCAGCCCCATCCCGCATGGGTCATCCTCATCACGCTTCCCTTCATAGAGGCACTCATGTGCTGGTGCCGAAAGCAATGGAAGCGCCGCAAACAAGCCTAAGCCGTTCCAACCCGTCAACAATGCTTGGCCAACGCCGCTCGCCCCTTCCAAGTTGCGGTGAAATACGGACCGTTGAGGACCTTGGAGTGTCTAACAGTCCCTATTTCACCGCAACTCACGAATGGGGCGGGCAATTCCAGCACGGGAACTGGCATTTAACTCACTGCATGCCAAGAAAAAGGCCGATTTACTACGATGAACTCGATGAGGCTGACCACACTTATCTTTTTCGAAAATCGGCAAGCCATCTACCTGCGGTTTTACTTTCACCCTTTTCGGCATGGTCGAAGGCATTCGAATCATCGTAGTAATTAGGCGCATTTTGTAGCAAACGGTTCATTCAGGTTCATACTCGAAGAACGAAGGTCCCTTGATCCACGGTTGCGAGCAAAATACCAAATAGAATAGAGTCGTTTGGCAAAGTCCGCTTGTCGAGTGGAGGAAGCATGGGCGAGCTAGCTGAAAGCGACTGGAAGCTGTTTAAAGAGCTGCTCCCAAAATGGCAAGAAAGCTATATGGAAATGCTCATCGGCCAGTACATCGAGATACTGAACGGTGGCAGTGAAGCGTCCAGTAGATTTTGGGCGTTAGAAGAGCGTATCAATAGGGACAAGCTGTCCTCAGGAGTGCTTGTGAACGATATTCGCCGCAGCACCATGCATTACGAGATTGCCAACTTGCTTTCCGATAACGTGATCACGCTCGACGACCTTGACGGTTTCACCGAAGACATTAAGGGCTACGCACGACGTTGCATCGGTCGGTAAGAACGCTGGGCGGCATGCGCATCCACAGCCGCTGTACTGCATAAACCGCACCGCAAAATGCATATTTCGGCTGGGTGGTTGCTTTTTGCCCACAGGTACCCCCGGGGGCGGCGTGCAAATTCCGGAGTATTCAGCATCCCGGAGCCCGCGGGTACGGGAACGGGTGCACAAAACCGCGTTGAATGCCCTGGTCCTGGACCCCCAATGCCTCAAGAGCTGGTCATTTTTTACAGAACGTGGCCCATGGCGCCTGCTTTTCGCCCAAAATCCAGTATGCAGGCACCCACGGCTGCTGAAAACTCCCGAAAATGCACGTTGCACCCCACCCTAGGCACCCGCAGCAAGAAGGCGAATAGCCTCGGTCTCCTTAGTTACCGTAGGAGGCCCCAGGGCTTACCTCCCAAATCTTTCCGCAGGACGGAAGGACCCCGCCGCGCGAAGCGCACGGCGGGGTCCTGACATGTCCGAGGACGATTTGGGAGGTAAGCCCTGGGGCCTCCGATGGGGGCGGTTCCAGCCGAGGCTATTCGTCGCCGAAGCTGATGCCCAACGCCTTGGCCTCGCGCACCAGATCGCTCTGGGGATCGACAAACTTGAGCTTGCCGGCGACATCCTCGAGCGGCATATGGCACATCTTGCCGTCGCGCAGGGCAATCATGTAGCCAAACTCGCCGCGCAGGCAGCCGAGCGCTGCCTCGACGCCGCACTGGGTCGCAAAGATGCGGTCCTGGGCGTCGGGCTGGCCGCCGCGCTGCGTGTGGCCGGGGATGGCGACGCGGGTCTCGCGACCGGTCTTGGCCTCGATCTCCTTGGCGATGTCGTACACGATTGACGGGCTCGTGCGCTCGGCGAGCTTCTTCTTGTACTCCTTCTTGGGCAGCGCCGCGTCCTCCTTGGAGATAGCGCCCTCGGCGACGGCCACGATAGTAAAGCGGCTGCCGGTCTCCATGCGATGCTCGATGGTCTTGATGACGTTATCCATGTCGTAGGGAATCTCGGGAATCAAGATGACATCTGCGCCGCCCGCGACGCCGGCATACAGCGGAATCCAGCCAACCTTGTGACCCATGATCTCGATAACGAACACGCGGCCGTGACTTGAGGCGGTGGTGTGGATGTCGTCGATGCACTTGGTAGCGACGTCGATGGCGCTCGTAAAGCCAAACGTCAACTCGGTGCCCCAGGTGTCGTTATCGATGGTCTTGGGCAGCGCGATAACGTTGAGGCCCTCTTCGCGCAGGCGGTTGGCGGTCTTGGTGGATCCGTTGCCACCCAGCATAAACAGGCAGTCGAGCTGCAGTTTATGATAGGTGTGGACCATTGCGGGCACCTTCTCGACGCCATCGGCCTCGGGAACATTCAGGCGCTTGAACGGCGTACGGCTCGTGCCCAGGATGGTGCCGCCGCGGGTGAGGATGCCGCTAAAATCGGCGGGCGTCATGACGCGGAATCTGCTGTAGATAAGGCCCTGGTAGCCGTCCTCAAAACCATAGATCTCGATAGGTTCTTCGCTATTTGTCATAAGCGTTTTGACGATGCCGCGCATAGTGGCGTTGAGCGCCTGGCAGTCGCCGCCACTGGTAAGAAGACCGATCCTAAGCATGATGAATCCTTCCGGGCAAGTTATAACATGCGCATAAGTTTACCCCCGCACACTGTTGACGCGGGGGTAAAACGTGTTAGCTCAAGCGTATGGAAATGTAAACAACGTCAGGCGGGCGTAAGGTTGACGGGCCTGGCTCCTTACAGTGCGAAGGCGTCGACGTCGCCCCAGTGGCGGCGCAGCGTAATAGCGGCGGCGGGTTCGGTATTGTCAAAGACGACCGACCATTGCGTATTGCTGGTGATGTCTTCCGGATTGGGTTCTTGCGCTGCGGCACGCAGGGCTTCCCAGACAATCGTTTCGTCCTGGGCACCGACATGGGCGTCAAGAACATCGGCGATTGCGACGGCGCGCTCTTTACCATGGCCCAGCTCGCCATTCTTTTGGTTGGACAGCACTTCGTCGTCATAGCAGGCGTAGAAGTTCGTAACCTGGCGTACAGGAGTCGCTTTGAAAGCGCGGTCCGGATCGCGCGGGTCCCATTCTACTACGCGCGCGTCACCGGCGGCGTCGTTGATAAAGAAGTGGTAATCGCGTCCTGCCATGGCGTGCATGTCGTAGGCGAAAAGCAGGTCGACAGCTTCTTGCGTGGTGGCGGCACGGTCGAGCACCAGACGGATGGCGAGCGAGGTGTTGATGACGGGCCGTTGCGTGTCCTGGTCACAGGGCTTGGAATCCAGGGTGAGTACGGCAATGAACACGCCGCATTCGTTAACACCGTCGAGCTGGGCAAACGGGCCCATGAGTGCCGCGGCGCGTCCGGCGACGGAGTCAAGTGGAGTGTTATCGCCCAGGTTGTTAAGGGCGGCAAGCCCGATGGAAGCATAGCCGCCGCGTGGGTGATTGCGCACCAGCAGCGCCGAGGTGTCGTCCTTAAAGTCGTAATTGCGACCGGTGCGCACGCGGCCTTCGGCATCTACGGCGACAAAAGCGCTGCAGGCAAACTGGGGCGCCTGGACATGTGCCGGCACACCGGGCAGCACCTGCGCCACCACGGCATCGATGTAGGCCTGGTCGTCGCGCACGCCAGCGGCGATGATGCGATCGAGATCGTAGTCGTAGGCGATGTCGATTGCGTACAGGTCATAGCCATCCGCGTAGCCGGTCAAGCGTTTGAGCGACGCGGCGGACTTGATTTGCTTGTGATAAACGATACCGGTGGCAGCGGCAAGGCCGACGGCGACTCCCGCGACACCGCAGGTGATGGCAATGTTACGTGGCTTCATGACGGCTCCTCTCGTCCTGTTAGCGCAATTGTCGCAAAAGGAGCGCGGGCATGATGGCTCAACTTGGTGAGTGGCGCGGAATTAAGCACGGAATGAAGAGTGCGGCGCTGGCGTGGCGGGGTATGCTGGAGGGGACCATCAACCCAGCGAAAGGGGAGAGCATGACGGATCAGGAAACGCCCGAGCGCGCGCATGTGACGGCCGATGATATCGAGGCCGCCAACGACCTTATCGACTTTATCGAGGCATGCCCCAGCATGTTCCATACGGCGGCGACCATTATGGCCGAGCTCGACGAGGCGGGCTTTACCTACCTGCCCGAGAATGCGGCGTGGGACATCGAGCCGGGCGGGCGTTATTACACGCAGCGCAACACCTCGAGCGTTGTTGCCTTTAAGGTGGGCGAGGACCTGGCCGCGACGTGGGGCGAGGACGGTGTTGCCGGTGACTATCATTTTCAGCTCACGGCGTCGCACAGCGATTCTCCGACGTTTAAGGTCAAGGCCGTGCCCGAACTTGACGGTGCGGGCGAGACGCTGCGTCTGAACATCGAGGCCTACGGCGGCATGATCGACTACACTTGGTTCGATCGCCCGCTGGCGCTCGCGGGCCGCGTACTGGTGCGCGAGGGCGACCGTATCGAGAGCCGCCTGCTTGCTACCGAGCGCGAGGTCGCTATCATTCCGAGCCTTGCCATCCACATGAACCGCGGCGTTAACGAGGGCTTTGCTCCCAACCGAGCCGTCGACCTGTGCCCGCTCATCAGCGTCGGCGAGCTTAAACAGGGAGATTTTGACGCACTGATCGCTGACGAACTGGACGTTGAGCCCGAGCAGATTCTGGGTCGCGACCTGTTCCTGGTCAATCGTCAGGATGCGCGCATTTGGGGCTGGGCCGACGAGTTTATCTCGACGCCCAAGCTTGACGACCTGGCCTGCGCCTATACCTCGCTGCAGGCATTTTTGGGTGCCGAGAATGCGCATGACATCTCGGTCTTCTGCTGCTTTGATAACGAGGAGGTTGGCTCCGAGACCAAGCAGGGCGCCATGTCGACGTTCTTGGCCGACGCGCTGCGCCGCATCAACGGATCGCTGGGCTTTGACGACGAGTCGTACCATCGCGCACTTGCCGCCTCGATGCTTGTGAGCTGCGACAACGCGCATGCCGTGCATCCCAACCACGCCGAGAAGTGCGATGCCCGCAACCAGGTTGTGCTCAACGGCGGCATCGTCATTAAGGAAGCCGCCAACCAGCACTACTGCACCGATGCCTTTAGCCGCGCGGTGTTCCAGGCCATCTGCGATGACGCCGACGTACCCACACAGGCCTTCGCCAACAAGAGCGATATGGCCGGAGGCTCCACACTCGGCAACCTGTCCAATATGCAGGCGAGCATGCATGCCGTGGACGTGGGCCTGCCGCAGCTGGCCATGCACTCAAGCTACGAGACCGGCGGCGTACGCGACGTGATGTACGCCATCCGCGCCCTCACCGCCTTCTACGAGCGCGACCTCCATATCAACGGAGCCGAAAGCGCGGAGCTCTAAAACCTGCCAAAGAGGGATGTTGATTTCGGCAGGTTTTATCTGGGCAAATGCAAAGGGTGAAACCGAGTTAGATCTGTGATACGTGGCCGCCGAGGTGCAGTGTGCCTCGGCGGCTTTTTGTGTACAGAGTACGGCTAATGCTTATAAATGCTATACATGCTTTACGTATTTACCATAGAGTTTTATGATAGTTTTGAAGTATTAAGGAGGGGTCATGACCACAACAGCCGCTCAGATCAACGTGCGTCTCGATGCCGATCTTAAAAGGAGTGGGGACGCCGCTCTCTCCAGGGCCGGTATGACGCCGAGCCAAGCGGTGCGTGCGCTCTGGCAACTTGCGGCATCTCTGGCTGATCGGCCCGGCGCGCTCGAGGATATCCTGCTGCCCAGTCGTGCCCGGGCGGAACAGCGCGAGCGCGAAAAGGCCGCCAAACGTAAGCTCGAGCTCATGGATCAGGGGTCGAAGCTGTTCGCTGCCGCTTGCCGTGAGTCGGGAATCGATATGGTCAGGGCTCAGCCATCGGACGACGAAGAGCTCAAACGGAATGCCTATGCGGATCGCTATGGCGAGGAGATGAGCTGGCTGTATGAGTGAGGCTCCAAGGCGTATCTTGGTTGACACCAACGTGTGGCTCGATTACTTCATTCCCTCACGACGTGGTCGTTCGGTGGCGATTGAGTTTTTACGCGATGCATGCACGGCGCAGGTGGATTTGCTGTATGCGGCGACATCGTCCAAAGACCTGTTCTATTTGATTTCAAGCGAACATAAGGCATGGTATCGGCGCGAGCATGGCTCACTATCCCAAGATGCCGCCGTGGCGGCGACATCACTTGCATGGGATTGCCTCGACGTGTTGTCGCAACTTGCCACGCCGGTACCCTGCGACCTGAGTGACATATGGATGGCGAGCAAGCAGCGTAATCTCCATAGCGATTACGAAGACGATTTAATCATTGCGGCAGCGATGCGCTCCCAAGCAGATTTACTGGTCACCAACGATGTCAAACTCTGTTCACACGCGCCTGTCGCAGCAATGAGCGTAGAAGACGCAAGAAGCTATCTAACAACGCTTAAATAGCGCTAGACCCCTTTGGTCGAATAATGGTCAGCGAGAGCCCACAGGTAGGGCCGCGCCAGCAAAGCGCCGCAGGTTGGCCAAACGGCGGGCTCGCAGCGTCGGCTCATTACGCCGTTTGTAAAACGGCGTAATTCTTAGTGTTCGATCCAACGGCGGAGCGTCTCACCCGCTTGCAGATGACGCAAGTTCTCCGCGGCAATGTCGACCACATTGTTGAGCGTGGCCTCCAAGTGGAACCAGCCCGAGATATGCGGTGTGATGAGCATGTTGGGCGCATCCCACAGCGGGCTTGTCGCGGGCAGGGGCTCGGGGTCGGTGACGTCGACCGCGGCGCCGGCGAGATGTCCCGACTCCAAGGCGGCAACCAAGTCGTCGGCGACCACAAGGTCGCCGCGGCCGCCGTTGGCAAAGAAGGCGCCCGGCTTCATCGCGGCGAAGAACTCGGCGTTCGCCAGGCCGCGGGTCTCGGGTGTGCTCGGCATAAAGGATGCGACGATGTCGGCCTTCGCCAAGCGCTCAGGTAGGGCGTCCATGCCGTCCATGTCCTCAAACACAATGGGGTAGACGAGCGGATGGCGCTTGATGCCGCGGACGTGCGCACCCATGCTGCGGCAGAGCGTGGCAAAGTGGCCGCCAATGTCGCCCGCGCCCAGCACCAGCACGTTGGCATTTTTGAGCGAGGTAACCGGCCCCAAATCCTCCCAGCGATGCTCGCGCTGCAAATCGTGATAGCCGGGCAGGCGCTTCATCATGGAAAGGACCATGGTAAACATGTGCTCGCTCACGGCCTGACCGTAGGCGCCGATCGAGCAAGACAGCTTAGCTTCAGCCGGCACGGTGCCGGCGGCCAAGTAATCGTCATAGCCGGCGGTCTGCAATTGCAACAGCTGGAGATGCTCGCATGCCGTGAGCATGCCAGGGTCGATGTTGCCCAGGATCACGTCGGCATCGGCGACCTGTTCACGTGTGGCGGCGTCGGCGCTCGTGTAGATAAAGTCCTCGCCTGGAGCGCTCGACTCGAGGATCGCACGATGGCGGTCGTTGACAGGCAACAAAACCAGGATGTTCACAAGCAGTCATCTCCGCTCAGCCTGCCAAAAAAGGACAGGTTTATTTTGGCAGGTTTTATCAGGCAAAACGTTCAAATAAAACGCCGGATGCAAAGCGGGTTTGCCCGTCAGCATCCGGCGCATCTGCGGCTACCAGCTCAGCAGCTCGTAGCCGTCCTCGGTCACCACGAGCTGTACCTCGCACTGAGCCGAATCGCTGCCGTCCTTGGTGCGCACGCACCAACCGTCACCCTTGCTAATCTTAATGTCGGGCGCCCCGGCGTTGACCATGGGCTCGATGGTAAAGACCATGCCCGGAGCCATGATGGTGTCCACATCGGGCGCCTCGGTGGTAAAGCCCACAAACGGGTCCTCGTGGAACTCCTTGCCAATGCCGTGTCCGCCGTACTCGCGCACCACGCTAAAGCCGGCGTCCTCGACCGTCTTTTGCACGGCTTCGGCCATAACGGAGAGCGGCAACCATGGCTTGACGGCTGCCAAGCCCGCTTCCACGCTGGCGCGGGTGACCTCGACCAGGCGCTGGCGCTCGGCAGAGACCTCACCGATGCAGAACATGCGGCTCGAATCACTAAAGTAGCCGTCCAGGATCGTGGAGCAGTCGACGTTGATGATGTCGCCCTCGTGCAGCACGTCCGTATCGCAGGGGATACCGTGACAGACCACGTCGTTGATCGAGGTGCATACGCTCTTGGGGTAGCCCTCGTAGTTGAGGTCGGCCGGCGTGCCGCCGTGCTCGACGGTGTAGTCGTAGATCATCTGGTCGATCTGGTTGGTGGTCATGCCCGCGGCGATGTGCTCGCCTACGTAATCGAGCACGCCCACGTTGATGGCGGCCGAGCGCTTGATGCCCTCGATATCGGCGGGCGTCTTGTAGAGCGTGCGGGGCAGAACCTCCCAGCCCTCTTCCCACAAGCGCTCGAGGCGCTCATCAAAGGTGCTATGGCATTTCTTATATTTTTTGCCGCTGCCGCACCAGCAAGCGTCGTTGCGGCCGGGCACGGGTCCTTTGTCAAACATGGCTAACTTCCTTTCATCCGCAGCTAGTATAGCCCACTCACGCGTCTATAAAAGTTGCGGTGATATAGTTCCGATTTAAGCGGTTTAACAGCACAAATAGGAACTATA
Source organism: Coriobacteriaceae bacterium (assembly GCA_025757745.1). Taxonomy (NCBI): domain Bacteria; kingdom Bacillati; phylum Actinomycetota; class Coriobacteriia; order Coriobacteriales; family Coriobacteriaceae; species Coriobacteriaceae bacterium. The sequence continues at coordinate 1,920,012 of CP107217.1, read as the reverse complement.
TCACCGCAACTGATGGGGCGGGATGGCGGGCACTGGCTGCTGCGTGGTTTTGCTAGTAGCTCACCTGGCAGGGGATGCCGAGGGCGCGCACGCGTGCGGCGATCGTGTCGAGTGCCTCGGGCGCTGCTTTGGCAAGGCCGGCGACCGGTGTCTCGCGCGCCACCGTGTAGATGGTCGTCTCCTGCGGGCGAATGCGCTCGAGCGCCGCGAGCCAAGGGCCGACGTACTCCTCGCCGGTGTTATCGAGAGACTTGCCCCGGTGCTCGCCGGTCAAAAAGATCGTCTGGATAATGACGCGGCCGTTAAAGCTCGCGAACGTCTCGATCTGGTGCTCTACATCGTAGGGGCCAACGGGCTGGTCGAGCAGCTGGATAAAAGCCGGGTCGACCGTATCGAGCTTGAGGATGTTGTCGTCGACCATCATGAGCGCATCGTGTACCTGGGGACGGTCGGCGCGCGTGCCGTTGGAAAGCACGGCAATCTTGGTGTTTGGGGCCAGCTCGTCGCGCAGCGCGACGGCGCCGGCGATGGCCTGCGGAAACTCCGGTGCGGCGGTGGGCTCGCCGTTGCCTGCGAAGGTGATTACATCGGGGAGCTTGCCCTCGGCTGCCATCTCGCGCAGCTTTACCTCGAGCGCGTCGAGTACCACGGCAGCTGTGTTGTACGGCTCATGGCAGGGGCGCTCAGCGTTGAGACCGTTTTCGCAGTAAATGCAGTCGAACGTGCAGATTTTGCCGCTGGCCGGCATCATGTTGACGCCGAGCGAAAGGCCCAGGCGACGGCTGCGAACGGGCCCAAAGATGGGGCCGGCATTCAAAAACGTAGACATAGGCATATGCTCCTCAAGACAATTGTGCCTAAGCATAGCATCGGCTCCAAAGCAAGGTGTGGGCTCTTGCTTTACAAGTTTCGTTTTTTCACGTCGCTCATTATGCCGTGCCATGAAAAGCCTCGGGTCGGGTACAGTTAATCTGTTAACAAGTCGTAAGGCAATGCGGGTCCATCCAATCGTACTGACGTGCAACTGGATGGGCGTTGATGATGGGAACACAGTATGGATTTTACGGTCGAGAATGCGGGCACTACGATCGCCTGCCGCGAGTATGCCGGCCCGGTTGTATCGTCCGATGCACCCGCCTTGGTTTGCGTGCACGGTGCGTGCGTCGACGGTGTCTTTTTTGACGGCATCGCCCGCGAGCTCGCCTGTGACTATCGCGTCATTACCTACGACCGCCGCGGTTGCGGCGAGAGCGGCGACGCTGCAGACGGACGCTACGACCTCGCCGCCCAAGCCGCCGACCTGCAGGTCGTTATCGAGCATATTGGCGCTCCGGCAAACGTGCTCGCGCACAGTGCCGGTACGTTGGTGGCCCTGGAGCTTCTCCGTGCAAACCCCGCCATAATCTCGCGTGCGATTCTGCATGAACCCGCCGTGACGGATGAGGGCGCCGGTCTGGGCGCGGCCCCGGTTTTGCTCGAGATGATCGCCGCGGGAAAGGTCTCCAGGGCATTACGGGCCTTCCTGGGCGCCATCGGCGATTCGGACCCTGAGGCCCCCAAGTTAACCGAGGCGGAAGCCAAGCATGCCCTGCGCAACGGCCGCAGTTTCATGGCGAACGAATACGGGATTACTATGACCTGCGTTCCCGATTGGGATAGCGTCCGTGCGTCGAAAACGGTGGCCGCCGTGCTCCTGGGCGAGCTCTCGATTGGCACGCCTCGCGAGGCGGGCACGAGGGTGGCGGCTGAGCTTTTGGACTGTCCGCTCGTAATGGTTCCCGGCGCGCACAACGGCCTGCGCGATCGCCCGGGAGCGGCTGCCCAGACTGTCCTTGGCATCCTGGGGCTCTAACACCCGCAATAGCCAAAGCAGACTTCACCCGCAAACGTTTCGGCCGTGTTAACAAATGTGCTCAAAACCTCACGTCTGCGGCTTTAATCGCGCCGTCTGCCAACTCATAAAAATGTAACAGCATTCACGTGCTTACCTGCATCGACAAGGTGTTACCCTTGTAACATTTGGAACCCACCGCCACCATGCGAAACTATCGAAAGGGCCCCATATGCTCAATAATCACGAGGTCAATCTAACCGACGAGGAGGCTGCCGCCGAGGTCGCCCGTGTCGCGAAGACCTACCCCGTGGTACGTTTACTGTCGGCCGATCAGATTAAGAGCGAGCCTAACTGCCTGCTCGCCGGCGATCGCTGCCCTTGTTTGCGCCAGGCAAGTCTTGAGGCCTTGACAGATTCCGATGAGGTGTCGGAGCAACTGCTCAACGATGGCGTTGAGTACCGTGCCCATCTGCGCCCTCTGAAGGTCGAGGGCAAGCCTCATGTCCTGCTGATGGTGCGTCCGATCGATGGGCAAGAGGCTGCAGAAGAGGACCTTGTCTACACCGACGTGCTGACGAGCGTGCATAATCGCCGGTATTACGAGGAAAAGCTCCGAAGCGCCCGCATGAATGCCGGCGTTGCGATGATCGACCTTGATGATTTTAGGGTCTTCAACGATACGTGTGGCCGTCATGCCGGCGACCTTGCGCTCGGTGCTGTGGCGACAGCCATGCGCAGCGGAATCCGTTCGACTGACGAGCTTGTGCGCTATGGCTGCGACAAGTTTGTGGTTGTCATGCCCAATATTCCCTCCGATGACTTCACCCGTCGCCTGCATCAGGTGTCCGATGCCGTTCGTTCCACGATTATTCCGGGCCATGAGTACGTGAGCTTGACGGCATGTGTTGGTGGCGTTCGCATTCATGGCGAGACGGTCGATGAGGGCGTTGGCCGCGCTGTCCAGTTACTGAGCCGCGCTAAGGCAAAAGCCGGTACGGTCGTGACCGATGCCGATTCCATCGAGGCCTTCCAAAGCGAAAGGCCTTTGGTGCTTATTGTCGATGACTCCGAGATGAACCGAGTCATTCTCAGCGAGATGCTCAAGGACGAATATTGCATCCTCGAGGCCGATAACGGTCGTGCGGCGCTCGACATTGTCGACCGCTATGGCGATGAGTTGTCGCTCGTGCTGCTGGACATTGTCATGCCGGGCATAAGCGGCTTTGAGGTGCTGGCCGGTCTGTCGCGCCGATCGGTTGGTGACAATCTGCCTGTCATCATGATTTCGAGCGAAGACTCCGATGATATGGTTCTGCGCGCGTACGAGCTAGGCGCCTCGGACTATATCAACCGCCCGTTTGACTCCCGTGTCGTGCGCCGCCGTGTAAGCAACACCATCCGCCTATACGCCAAACAGCGCCGCCTGACGAGCCTGCTGTCCCAGCAGTACAACGAGCGTGTCAAGAACAGTCGCATGCTCATCGACATCATGGCTGGCGTCATGGAGCTTCGCAACGGCGAGAGCGGCAGGCACGTTACGAACATCGAAAAGCTGACCGAGCTGCTGCTTGGCTGTCTGGTCCAGCGTAGCGACACCATTTCCCTTGACAATGAGGAGCGCTCCACGATTGCCCTGGCTTCGGCGCTGCACGATATCGGCAAGATGTCGATTGACGATGCGATTCTCAACAAACCCGGGCGCCTTACGCCCGAGGAGTTCGAGATTATGAAGACGCATACCACAATCGGCGCCGACATGCTGCTTGAGCTGGGTAGCCATCACGCCGGCAATGCGCTTATGGAATATGCGTACCAGATTGCGCGTTGGCATCACGAGCGCTGGGACGGCAAGGGTTATCCCGATGGCCTTAAGGGCGACGAAATTCCCATTGCCGCACAGGTGGTTTCGGTGGCCGACGTGTACGATGCTCTGACGAGCGTGCGCGTGTACAAGGACGCTATCCCGCACAAGGAGGCAATTCAGATGATCCTGGACGGTAAGTGCGGCACCTTTAACCCGCTGCTGCTCGATTGTCTGCTCGAGGTGCAAGACCAAATTGCCGAGACGTTGGCACGCCCCGCTGACGTCGTCGCGTTTCCCACGATTTAGTTTGACCAAAGGAGTTTTAATCCATGATTTCCATGCGTGAGGCGTATGAGAAGATCGGCGCTAATTATGATGACGCGTGCGCTCGGCTGATGGGCGAGGAAATGCTTGCCCGCTTTGCCCTCAAGTTTTTGGATGACGAGAGCATGGACAAGCTGGAGGCCGCCATGGCGGCAGGAGACGCCGAAGGTGCGTTTATGGCAGCGCACACGCTCAAGGGCGTGAGCCAGAACCTGGGATTCGATAATCTGTACGAGCCGGCGGTCGTGGTGACCGAAGCGCTGCGCGGTGCCGGCTCCGTTGACGGCGCTCGCGAGGGAATGCATGCGCTGCAGCAGCAATATGCAGCTACGATGTCGGCCCTGCGCGAGGTGGCCGAGTAAGAGGCTGTGAGCCTTGATGACTATGAGAGTGGATAATTTCCCGTTTTAGGCCCGGTGACGGGGAACTGCGGACGATTTCCTGGACCGTCACGCGGCCCTTCCCAGCGCGGCGCGGAACTCGGCCGGCGTGCGGCCGCCGAGCGCATCGCTGCGCCTCTCCGTATTGTAGCGGCCGATCCAGCCACCGAGCTCCTCGATGAAGCGGGCGGGGGCCCAGCCCGCCCAGTCCCTGCCGTGCCAGAACTCCCTCTTGAGCAGGCCGAAGAAGCCCTCCATCGCCGCGTTGTCCGGGCTGCAGCCCTTGGCCGACATGCTCCTGGTGAGGCCGTGCCCCTCGCAGATCGAGATCCAGCCGGGCCAGCGGTAGTGCCCGCCGCGGTCGGAGTGGATGACGGGGCCCTCGCCGGGCGCGAGCAGCGCGCAGGCGTCCTCGAGCGTCGAGTTGGCGAGCGCGGCGTCCGGGCTCTCGCCGGCCCTCCACGCCACGGCCGAGGAGTCGAAGCAGTCCCTGATGGCCGACAGGTAGACCTTCCTGCCGGAGGGCAGCCTGAACTCGGTGATGTCGGTGAGCCACAGGAAGTTCGGCAGGGCCGAGCGGAAGTCGCGCCGCGCTCGCGGAGCCTGCGCACCACGAAGCGGTAGCCGCGCGCGCCGTCGCCGTCCTCCAGGAACACGCGCCGCACGAGGGCCCTCAGCGGCGCCAGGCGGTCCGGCCTGGCGATCGCGCGCCGCTGGTAGTCATAGGAGCTCCTCGATATCCTCAAGAAAGCGGTGAGTTCTCTCAAGGACCACTTCCCCGCAGGCCTCAGGCGGTCTATCACCAGGGTCTTCTCCCTGTTCGACATCCCGTCGAGGCTCGCGGCTTTTAAAACGTCGTTCACCGCCCTGAGGACGGCGTTCTCCAGGACGAGGCGCTCTATCAGGGCGTCCTTGTCGTCCGGGTCGATGTCGGGGTACACCGGACCGTCCCCGACGACCTTCGGCAGCTCCATCTTCGCGACCGCCCTCCCGACGGTTCCGCCCGCGGCCACGGACCTCGTCCAGCGCGCGACGGCGCTCTTGCTCGGCCCGTCGAGCTCCCGGGCTATCTCCCTGCACGAGAGCCCGGAGCGGCGGAGCTCCCCGGCCCTCTCTACTACGGCTCTACTGTATGTCATGCGGACTCCAAACCGGACCTTGACGGTCCAACTTTTTGTCCGCAGTCCCCGGCCTCAAAGTGGGAGATTATCCACTCTCGTTCGATACGTGTCCAAAAATCCACTCTCACCCTTCGGATTAGTAAATAACCTATGCGTACCGGCTGGGCTTTGTACATGCAATCCATATCGTTGTTCGATAAACTATTCCGATAACGATAGATTCGATGAGGGTGAGTATATGTCCAACAGCGTTCAGCGTATGGCCAAGGCGGGCGAGACTGTAAGGAAGCTTGGCTTTTGCATGGCGGTCGTTTTTGCGGGAATGCTCGTCGCTTTCGCCGCGTTGGTTGTTTACGTGATCTGGTATGCGGTTGCAAACGCTGCTTCTGTCGATTCTTTCGGTGTTGTGACGCTTCTCAATGGCGGGTGCATCGTTATCCCAAGCGGACTGTGCATGGCGCTTGTCATGGGTATTTCGCTTGTCGTTTTGTGCGGAATCAGCCGTGACATTTCGCGGGGCGTATCGCCCTTTACCAGGGCGCATGTGCGGCTTATCCGTGTTCTCGCGCTTGCCTTTGCTGTTAACGCCGCGGTTTCGCTTGTTGGTGCCTATGGATCGGTCAATCTTACCATTGGTGGGCTGGAGCTTTGCGTCGTGCCTCATTCCTTCGTTATCGCGATTTGCCAGGGCGTTGCCTTTGACGCGGGGTCGCTTATCGGCGCGGCCGTCTGTTTGTTTGTCTCGGTGATCTGGAGCTATGCCTCGCTGCTCCAGGAGCAGTCTGACGAGCTTGTGTAGGAGGAAACATGAGCTATCTCATCATCGAGCTTGAGACGCAGCTGCTTAAGACCGGAAAGACCAGCTCTGATCTGATTCGTGCCACGGGGCATACTCCGGCTAATATTTCTAAGCTAAGAAACGGAAAAATTAAAGCTATTCGTCTTAAGACGCTTCTTGAAATCTGTGATGAGCTTGATTGTCAACCGGGAGATATTATTCAGCGCGTGAGCGAGAAGGAGCTCGAGGAACTTATTGTCGAGCGCGCGAAGAATGCCGTGAGGCAGATGCGGGATGGCAGAGGCAATGAGGTGTCGCTTCCGACATCGGTCTTCGCTGTAGATTTGAGCGACGAGTAGCATAAAAAGAACAACTATAACGAAATATCAGTGTAACGGAACCCGTGTCTAACACGGGTTCTTTGTTTATTAATTATCTTGACAAATATAAGTTATCGGCAAACAATAACATCAAGAACGAACGATAAAAGAAAGGAGGAACGATATGAGCTGGATTGTAAAGCCGAGTTATGTGGACCCCGGTGGTGGGTGCAACGGTTACTGCAAGGCATTCTGTGGAGCACGCGTCTGCGTCAATAACTGCAGCAAAAACTTGTGTGTTGTTAATTTCTAGCAGTTGCGGCTGCTGCCAGGCGACAGTCTGGCAGCAGCGGTTTTGTTATCAAGCAGAATAGGAGGCCAATGAGCGCATCAGCGATAAAGCTATCAAAGGTGTCAAAGCGCTATGGAAAACGGCGTGTGTTGCATGACGTTTCCTTCGAGGTGAATCAGTCTGAACTTTGCGCCCTTGTTGGTGCAAACGGGGCGGGCAAAAGCACGCTTATTAAAATAGTGCTGGGCCTCTGTGAGCCATCGTCGGGGAGCGTGGAGCTCTTTGGAGGCAAGTCGAAAAAAGAGCTGAGCCTGATGCGGACGCGTGTCGGCTATGTGCCAGATTCCAGCGGAGCATACCAATCCCTCAGTGCGGTGGAGAATCTTCGGATCCGATGTGCGGAATGGGGGCTCGATGAGACACGTGAGGTTCCTCGCGTCTTGGGCCTAGTCGGGCTGGACGTCGATGAGAAAAAGAGCGTGAGCAGTTTTTCTCTGGGAATGAAACGGCGACTGGATATAGCTACGGCTTTGTTGGGCGACACCGACGTACTAATTTTCGATGAGCCGGCAAATGGGTTGGACCCGCTGGGCATCGAGAGTATATGGGCCCTTATCGGCCGATTGAATCGAGAACAGGGTAAGACCATGCTCATCTCTAGCCATGATTTGGATGAGTTGGCATCGGTTGCAACAAGTTGCGTGTTTATTCATGACGGTGAACTGCTGAAAAAGGAATCGATGGATGTCATAAGGGATGAGGCGTCGTCCCTAAAAGAATATTACAGGCGCTTGATGAACGCGGTCTCGCTATGAAGCGGGCGATCCATCCCATAAAGGCAGATATGATGCGTCTACACAGGATGTTTCCGGCGCAGTTTGGTCTTACGCTTGTGTTGGCGTGCGGTCTTCTCTTCGGTGTTTTTTTAAATAACGGAGCAACGTTGCTAGGCTTTGGCTATGGCGTTTGTGGGGAGGATATTGGTTTCCTCTGGAATGCAATCGATCCTTCTGCGCCTGATGAGTCCCTTGCGCGCAGCGCTTTTGCCGGTACATCCCTGTTCGTTCCACTCATCGTTTGTTTGGTGCTTTTACAGGAGCATGGCTATAAAGAGGGATACCGAATTTCTTCAGCAAGAGGTCTCGCCCGCTTTAATGGGGCTCTGGCACATGTGCTTTCGTCTGCTTTAATAGTCGGTGCAGCATATAGCGCACTTTGCCTTCTTTTGTTTGCAATAGCCATAATGCGTGGGGAGCAAAACTACACGCACGGCATGCTGGCTGCATTTTTTCCTGCGATGATAATCAACGCCGTATTGGTGATATCGGTTGCGTTGGAGACGATGACCATCTATCGGATTACAGGCAGCGCTGTATTGAGCGGGGCTGTAATAATAATTGGATTTGTCATGAGCTTGACGCTCTACGGAACCTTCCTTCAGGCACCTATACCATCCTTGCGATGGATCTTCTTCCTTCCTGGGCCGTACCTAGGGGTCGGATGTGCCCTTGGGTATAGCGATATGGGGCACCTGGCGCTTCTGGGCTATGGCGTGGCAGCCAGCTGTCTATCGGTATTGATTTACGCTCTCGTGACCTGTCGTGTCGGAGGTGTGCTCAATGGCTCGTCAGATTAAAAGGTTCCTCCATTCAGAATTGAAGCATGTGAGCAAATGGACGTACGTCTTAATCCTGGCAATTTATGCGTGTATGGTGATATTGCAGCTTAATTCTTTCCCGATGTGGTTCTGTAGCCTCCGCGAGGGCAGTTTCTTGGGCTTTTTCCCAGACCCGACGCTTAAACTGTCGGCAGAGGACGCCCTTCTATTTGGTAATGCAGAGGTTTTTCGCGGCTTGCTGTTCAACGTGGCCCCGTTGGCTCATGCATTGTTCTTTCCGTTCATCGCGGCTTGTATTGTGCCGCGCTTTGTTAGTTCGGGCTTTGTCGAGGAACCGTGGGGGCTGTCGGAGGCTCGGGGAGGGAAGCGGGCGTGCGTTACCGTTGCGCGAACGGTGCTGTCTTCTTTCGCCCTATTGGGCGCGTTTGTCCTGTCAAGTGTCGTTTTGTACTGTCTTAACTGTGCAATCGTTTTGGATGCTCAACAGTGTTTCAACCTGAATATGTTTTGCGATCGACTTCTTCTGGCGAGTGCCGTCTGCCTTGCATATGTGGTCTCTTGCGTGATCGTTGTTTCCTATTTTGGGTCCGGCTTCGGTCCTATTGGCATGCTGCTGCTTGTCAACGTCGTAACGATCTACATACAGGTCGGAGCCAATTCCATGCTTCCGTTTCCGTCCTCGATGCTCATGTGGATTTGCGGCGTGACCCCGTTGGAGGATAGTCAATGCACCTCGATTTTAATTGACTGCCTGATTAACGTAACAAGCGTTCTTGCCATTTGCTTTACCGTCGACCAATTGCGGTCGAGATTTCTTTGATTGTTTGTGAGGGATAATCATATGAGGCCGTCTCAATACAACTTGATTGAAAACCACGGCGAAAGAACGCTGTTGATGAATGCGAAGACCGGTGCGATCCTTTCGTTGGATAAACAACATGCAGAAAGTATGTGCCGCATGGTATCGGGAACCGAATGGGAGCCAGATGAATTGCGCGAAGCGTTGCTTCAAGGAGGAATGCTGTTAGAAGATGATCGTGACGAAAAAGAGGAAATGAAGGCGATAGGCCGTCTTCTTCGATTTTCCAATCGCTCTCTAGGCATGACGATAGCCCCGACATTGGAGTGCAACTTCTGTTGCCCATACTGTTATGAAAAAGGACAACGCAAAACGACAATGACTCCGGAGGTTGAAGACCGGCTTGTCTCATTCGTGAAGGAGCGTTCACGGGGGCTGAGCGAGCTTGAGATCGGTTGGTATGGTGGAGAGCCGTTGCTGCAAGTCGATAAAATTCAGCGGCTTACGGAGCGTATAAAGGCGATCCTTAATCCAGAGTGCTCCTATTCGGCATCCATCGTTACAAATGGATATCTTCTGACGCCAGAAGTGGCCGAGACTCTCGCGGCTTGTGACGTCAAGATGGCTCAAATAACCTTGGACGGGTCTCGAAAGGACCACGATTCTCGACGGTTCTTGCGGAACGGACAGCCGACGTACGATGCGATTCTAGACAACGTTTCTAAAGTCACGCATCTGTTGGATATTTCTATCAGGTGCAATGTCGATGCCCATAACATTGCCGGTGCTGGCGATTTGCTGGATGCACTCGAGGAAAAGGGCCTTAAAAACAAGGTTGGATTCTATCTGGCGCCTGTCGACAATATTAACGATACGTGCCCAAGTGACAGTAGTTGTTTTTCGATGGAGGCGTTTTCTCGGGAAGAGCTGGACTTTTATAGTCATGCAGTTGATAGGGGGTTCTACGTTGACCTGACGGTGCGCTTTAATCCGGCTATTTGTGGCGCCGTTTGTGCAGGGTCGTTTGTAGTGGATCCGGAGGGCTATCTTTATAAATGTTGGGACGAAATCGGGATGCGTGAACGCTGCGTCGGTACGCTTGCCGAAGGGCCGAGGATGAATGCTCAGCTGGTCCAATGGCTAAACTATGAGCCGAGCGATCATGAGTGTGAAGAGTGTTTTGCCTATCCCTCATGTATGGGAGGTTGCCCTAATCACGCTCTTCATGGAGGGTCAAAACAGTGCGTATCTCAAAGGTATCAGGTGCGCCAACGAATGATTTTGACCGAGAAGGCTCAGCGATTGCTTTCGGAACTGGATTCAGCTCATGTTTAATCTCTGCGCAAGAACAATAATCAAGAATCCAAAGTATATAACCTATCTTCTAATGTGCCTGCTCTCGCTTATGGTTGGTCTCGCAATTCCTTTTCTGACGGGACAACTGGTCAACAACTTTGTCGGTGTCGCGCGAGATGGGGAAAGCGCAATCGCCATCGGCGCTGAGATAGCAGCGCTGGGTATTGTGCGAGCCGGTTTGAATTGCGTCAGTGAGCTGGTCTATGTCGATCTGCAAACACATGTGGGATTTGCATTGAATGAAGAGGTGATAAGTCACGTTCAAAGGCTACCACGGGCCTTCTTTTCTAATTTTGATGCCTCATATTACAACCAACAGATTAATCATGACGCTAACGATTTGGTGATATTTGTTATAAACGCAAGTGTCCAAAGCGTGAGCAATATAGTGACGTTGCTTGTGGTGTTTGTTGTCCTGGCGACCATAAACGGTCACCTGGCAATGCTGTGTATGGCTCTTGGCATAATAGGTGGCGCGGTCTATTCGCTTTTCAAAAAGTGTTTGTTCGCAAGAAGTTTCGAGGCTCAAGAGCAGGAGGCTCGATTCTTTTCCGATCTGGAGAAGCAGCTTAGCAACGCACAATTTATCCGCAGACATGTTCTATTCGAGGTTTTCAAGCAAAGGCTTGAGCACTCTTTTGCAGAGCTATATCGTTGCGTTTATCAGAACCAGCAAATTAATGCGACCTTTACGTTTGCCAACACTGTCGTCACATCTTTGGCACAGGGTGGAATCTTGATCCTGGGCGCAAAGGAAGTTCTCGACGGCAATTTGCTGCCCGGCTATCTTATGACGGCGCTAAGCTATTACTCCTATTATTCTTCGGCTATTGAATTCTTCCTTGCGCTGGGCAAGGACTATCAAACGTCAAAAGTATCCTACGAGCGTTTGCGGCGCTTGCTGGACATGCCAGAGGACTCAAATGGGGCCATTATCCTCGCCGATGTTTACGAGGTGAGCTGTTCCGAGCTGGCGTATAGCTATCCTGGGTCTGAAAAAACCGCGTTCAGAGACATTCGAGCTTCTTTGGAAAAAGGAAAGGTATACGGAATCGTTGGGCCGAACGGTTCCGGTAAGAGCACGCTGTTGGATGTGATAAGCGGTTGCGATCCAGAAAACTGCAAGGGTGATATTTGGATTAACGACAAGCCCCTGAGCTCTCTGGACCGTTATGCGCTGCGGAAGCGCAATATCGGGATTACTGAGCAGGAGCCGCCCCTGACCGAGGGGTCGATACGGGACAATTTAACTCTTTGCTGCAGAAGCACTGAAGAGCGTGACCTTGAGAGCCTCATTGAGAGAATGGGGCTTAAAAAGATGGTCGATTCAAGTGGTGGACTTGATGTCGAGCTGGACGATAAGCAGAACAACATTTCAGGGGGGGAGAAACAAAAAATAGCGATAATTCGCCAGCTGCTGAAAAACCCGGACGTGATGATGTTTGATGAGCCGACATCTGCACTTGACAGTCAGAGCAAGCAGGCGTTTATCGAAATCCTTAAGGAAAGAAAGGGGCGACATATCACGGTCATCGCTACGCACGACCCTGTGCTTATTTCGGCATGCGATGAGGTGATTGAAATTGCCTGACGGGTTAGTGGACCTAGCATATCAAATACAGGGGGCGGGCACCGTAGTTGGTGTCCGCCCCCCCTGGCATGGATGGTTTTAGCCGGTGTGGTTCGTAAGCTAGCGGGCCTGCTTAACCTTGGTCGCTGCCTCGACAAACGACTTCCACAGGTTAAAGTCGGTCTCGAGCGTCTTCCACGTGTACTCAGGGTGCCATTGCACGCCCAGGCAGAAAGGCTGGCCTTCGACTTCGATGCACTCGGGAACGCCGTCAGTTGCCTTGGCGACCAAGCGCGTGCTTTTGCCCAGACGATCGACGCAGCAGTGATGTGCCGAGTTGGTCTGGATCAGCCCGTGCCCGCCAACCGCGCGCTCCAGCAGCGAGCCCGGCACGACCTCGACAGGGTGCACAGGGTCGTTGAGCACGTGGGTGTGGCGCCACTGCGTTCGGCCCTCGCGCGCACCCAGGCTCGGCACGTCCATGCACAGGGTGCCGCCAGTGGCGACATTGAGCAACTGCGTGCCGCGGCAGGTGGTAAAGAGCGGCTTCTTGGCGCGAAGCACCTCGTTAACCAGCTTAAACTCAAAGCGGTCGCGAATTTCGCAGCACAGCGTGGGGTCGTACGGACGCTCGTCGCCCCAGCGTTTGGGGTTGACGTCCGGGCCGCCGGGAATGGCGATACCGTCAGCGATTTCCACGTAATGACGGATGACATCGACGTCTTCGGTAATGGACATCTGCAGCGGCAGGCCGCCGGCGGCAAGGATGGCATCGACAAAGACGCTCGCAATCTCCTCGTTGGGGGAGAGCGTCTCGCTCAAATAGGGTTTCGCTTCTTCCCAGCGTGGTGCTACCAGGATGAGCGGGCGGTCGGCGGGATTGACGTCGACGTGCGGAGTGTAGGACGATGAGGTGCGGGTTCCGATCATGGGTGTGGCTTTCGAATCCGGGTGGACATGGCACAGGGGTGACGTGGGACAAACGCTGGTGATGAATTTGCCCGCGTGGCAATTGGGCTAGTGGCCCTTGATGGAGTTGAGGAAGTCCTGGGCGCGCTTGGTCTGGGGGTGGTCGAAGAACTCGTCGGGCGTGCCAGTTTCTACGATCTGGCCGTCGGCCATAAACACGACGCGGTCGGCCACGCGGCGGGCGAAGTTCATCTCGTGTGTGATGACGATCATCGTCATGCCCTGCTGGGCCAGACGGACCATGACCTCGAGCACCTCGTTGATCATCTCGGGGTCAAGGGCACTCGTGGGCTCGTCAAAAAGCATGGCCTTGGGTTGCATGGCAAGCGAGCGGGCGATGGCTACGCGCTGCTGCTGGCCGCCCGAGAGCTGTGCGGGCACCTTATCGGCCTGCTCGGCAACGCCCACGCGGCTCAGCAGGTCCATGGCGCGCTCGCGGGCCTCGTCCTTGGACACGCCCAGCACGTCGACCGGTCCCAGCATGACGTTCTGCAGCACGGTCATATGTGCGAACAGGTTGAACTGCTGAAACACCATGCCTAGCTCGGCGCGCATGCGGGCAAGATCCTTGCCTTCCTGCGGCAGAGGCTCGCCCTCGATGAGGATCTCGCCCGAGTCGATGGTTTCCAGACGGTTGATGGTTCGGCACATGGTCGACTTGCCCGAGCCCGAGGGGCCGATCACAACGACGACCTCGCCGCGGTCGACCGAGAGATTGATGTCGTTGAGGACGTGCAGATCGCCATAGTGCTTATCGACGTGCTTGAGCTCAATCAGCGGCTGATTGCCGGTAGAAGAAGTGCTCTGTGCCATGGTGCTCGGCTCCTTATGACTCGAAATGGTAAATCGTTAGCGAATGATGGTCGCGCCGGTCTTGTGCGAAACGTAGACAGCGGCCTTGTTGATTGCGACGTTGATGAGGATGTAGATGACCGCGATGACCAGGTAGACCGACACGAGGGCGTCGTAGTTGGTAATGAGCACGCGGGCGTTTTGCATAAGGTCGGGGTAGCTCACCACGTAGGCGACGGTGGTGTCTTTGACGACGACCACAAGCTGCGAAATCAACGACGGAATAATAAATCGAATAGCCTGCGGCAGCACGATTTTAAAGGTGATTTTAGCCTTGGAGAGACCGAGCGCCTGGGCGGCCTCGACCTGGCCGCGCGGCACGGCGTTGACGCCGGCACGGAAGATCTCGGCAAGTACGCCGGCTGCAGCGAGCGCGACGGGAAGCGTGAGCATCCAAAACGACGGCAGCGCGATCTTGTACTGGGGCAGCACCAAAAAGAAGAAGTAGATGAACAGCAGGCTCGGCACACCGCGGAAGAAATCGGTGAGCACGCGGCAGACCAGCTGCAGCGGCTTAATGTCGCTCGTGCGGCCGAGCATGAGGGTCAGACCCAGCACCAGCGCGATGGCGCCAGCGGTGAGTGCGACTTTAACGGTGTCCTCAAAGCCGGCAAGCAGGAACTTCCAGGTGGTGAGGTGTGTAAAGAAATACCAATAGTGGACCGAAAGCTGACCGGTCACATAAAAGCGCTGCAGCACGAGGGCGACAAGTGCGGCCACAGCGACAAGCGAGATGGCGGTGCCGACGCGAATCTTGGCGCGCATCTTGGGGCCGGGAGCCTCGTAGAGCGCGTCGCGCATGGTGAGTGCGGGGGAGGAGTGCTTGCTCATCGGAGGATCCTCACCTTCTTATCGATATAGTTGCCAATGTGACTCACCACAAAGGCCGTGCCCAGGTAGCCGAGCGCCGAGACAAAGAACGCGGCGACGCCGCCGAGCGAGCGCGTGTTGATGTAGCTCACCACGCCGGTGAGCTCTTGCGGTTTAAGGGGTACCTGGCTGCCGAGCGCGGTGGTGAGCATGACGGCGATAAAGAGGTTGGTCATGGGCAGTACGCTCGAACGCAGTGCCTGCGGAATCACGATCTTGGCGAGGATGCGGTTGAAGCTCATGCCGAGCGAGCGGGCAGCTTCTACCTGGCCGACACCGACGGTGTTGATGCCGCTCATAAAGTTCTCGGAACCAAAGGCAGAACCCAAGAGCACTGTGGCGACGATGACGCAGGTGCGGTAGGGCAGGACGACCTTGAGCGGGGGCAGCGCATAGACGACGATAATGAGCAGCGCGATGCCGGGGATGTTACGGAAGACCTGGACATACAGGTCGCCAAAGACGCGCAGCGGCTTGAGCGGCGACACGCGCATCACGGTGACGGCGACGGCCAGCACCATGGCGATGGCAAACGACTCAAGCGTCATGCCCCAGGTTGCTAGCAGCGCGTCGATATAGTTCTGGCCATAGAGCGACCAGAGCTCGGAGAGACTCATGCGGACCTCCCGCCGATAAGGAAAGGGGCTCCCGTGTGTACGGAAGCCCCGACAACTCAGTAAGGAAACAGTTTAGCGCAATAAAGCGCACCGTGCGTTTCCGTATGGTTTCGTTGCGGCCGTTACTAGGCGCGTTGCCTAGGCGCCGATCTCGGGCAGCTCGGGAACATTGGTGTCACCCGTGCGGTCACCGATGCAGATCTGCCACAGCTCGGTCCAGGTGCCGTCGTCCTCAATCTTCTTAAGGAAGTCGTTGACAAAGGCGACGCCGTCGGAATCGAGCGGCAGGCCGATGCCATAGGGCTCCTTGCTGCCGAAGGGCTTGCCGGCGATCTTATACTTACCGGGCTCGCGGACTAGGGCGCTCTGCTGCATGTTGTTGTCGATGACGTAGGCGTCAACGCGGCCCTGCTGAAGTGCCTGGCGGGCTTCCTCGTCGGTCTTGAACTCCTGCTGGCTGGCCTTGGGGGCGAACTCCTCCAGGATGGCGGGGCCGTTGGAGCCGGACTGGACGGCGACGTTCTTATCGGCCAGATCGTCGACGCTCTTGATGTCGTCGTTGTCGGCGAGCACCAGGATGGCCTGCTGGGTGTAGTAGTAGGGGCCGGCGAAGGAGACGAGCTTTTTACGCTCGTCAGTGATGGTGTAGGTGGCAAAGACGGCATCAACCTGGCCGTTCTGCAGGACGGACTCACGCGTGTCCGAGGTCACCTGGGTGATTTCGACCTTGTTCTCGCCCAGGATGTAGTTGGACAGGAGCTGTGCGATGCCGGCGTCGAAGCCGCGGGTCTGACCGTCTTTCTCGTTGAGGAGGGAGAAGAGTGTGGAGGTCTGAACGCCACCGATCTTAAAGACGCCGGCGTCCTTGACGGCCGTGGCCCAGTTGCTGGCGGCGATGGCGTCGTCATCGGCCTTGGGGCCATCGTTGACGAGATTGTCGAATGCCTTGGCGTCGAGCGTGGCGGAAACCTCGGTATCCTCGGAGTTCTTGGAGGAGGCGGCGGAGCCCTTGTCGGCCTCGGCGCTGGTGTCGGAGCAGCCGGCAAGACCAAGGCCGGCGACGGTTGCGAAGGTGGCGGCAACGAAGCCGCGGCGGTCGAGAACGACCTGCTGGGAGAGGTTCTTGCTCATGGTAGAACACCTTTCTCAATAAAATCCCTAGCGGTTGAGTAGAGTTATACCCTATCGCGCTCAGACGGGTCAACACGAAATAACTCAGAAACATACTTACCTTATGGGTTATTGTACCCACCAAAAGGGGACAGGCACCTTTGCGGTGGTTTGGGCGGGTGCGGCGGCATGCCTTACTGTTTTGTCTCAATCTGTAACATCTGCAGCCATTTTTGCCGAGTAACTGTTACAGATTGAGATTTACAGATTGAGATTTTCTCTTCAGCGGAATTCGAATGTCTCGATCTGTAACAGTTAGACGGGCAAAAGGTCTCTATCTGTTACAGATTGAGACAAAGGTCAGGGGCAAAGACGGTTTGTCTCGATCTGTAACAGTTAGACGGGAATTCGGGCCCTAGATGTTACAGATTGAGATAATTGAGCTGTGAAAACAAAAACCTCCGCAGGGGGTGCTTCCCTTGCGGAGGTTTTCTTACTCGTTGAGTAGCCTTACGGCTTCGGCGGCTATGTTCTCGACCGTCATGCCGTTCTGCGCGAGCAGTTCGTTGGGGTCGTAGCGGTCGGGGAAGCCCTTGGCGATGCCGAAGGTGCGCGTGCGCAACTGCGTGCATGCCAGATAACATGCCACGCGCTCGCCCCAGCCGCCGTCCAAGATGCCGTCCTCGAGGGTGACGACAACGCGATGCTCGGCAGCAAGGCTATCGAGGAACTCGCGGTCAAGCTCGGTTGCAAAGCGAGGGTTGACGAGCGTGGCCTCGATACCGTACTCGGCAGCCAAGCGGTTTGCCACGCGCTCGCCCGGCTCAAAGAAATCGCCAAGTGCGAGCACGGCAACGTCGCGACCCTGGCGCACCACGTTGTAGCGAACGGCGCTGTAGTCGGTGTCTTCGGCGGGCGCAAGGTCGGGACGGCTCACCAGGCCGATGCCCGGTACGCGGATCGCCACAGGATGCTCGCGGTGGTCGAGCGACCAGGTCAGCATGGACAGATATTCCTCCATGCAGGCCGGCGCCAAGTAATGCATGTTGGGAAGTCCGCCCAGCATGGAAATATCAAAGAACGAAAGGTGCGTCTCGGACGTGGTGCCAAAGATTGACGCACCAAACACCAGGATGGTTGCGGGGGCGTCGTTGAGGCACAGGTCGTGCCACAGCTCGTCGTAGGCGCGCTGCAAAAACGTGCCGTACACACCAAAGACTGGCTTGGCGCCCGAGTGCGCAAGCGCGGTGGCAAAGGTCACGGCGTGCTCCTCGGCAATGCCCACATCGACGAACTGTTTGCCGGCGGCAGCGCGAAGTTCGGGTGTAAAGCCCATGATGTAGGGCGTGGCGGCCGTGATGCCCACGACCTGCGGATCGCGCTCGATGGCGGCGCTGAGCGCTTCGCCCGTAATATCGGCATAGGTGCGCGGTGCGGGCTCGCTCGGATGGCCCGGGCAGAGCTTGCGGCCGGTCGCCATGTCAAAGGGCCCTACGTGATGCCAGCGCTCGGGGTCGTTTTGGGCTGGCTCAAAGCCCATGCCCTTGGCGGTCGAGACGTGCAGCACGATGGGGTGGTCGATGTCGCGCAGCTCCTGCAGCGCGTCGACGAGGGCCAACACATCGTTACCGGCGTCCAGATAGCGGTAATCGAGCCCCATCGCGCGGAAAACGTTGCGCTCACAGGTACCGTTGCTGGCGCGCAGCTCGGCCAGATTGCGATACAGGCCGCCATGGTTCTCGGCAATGGACTGGTCGTTATCGTTGACGATGATGATCAGGTTGCTATCGAGTTCGGCCGCATTGTTAAAGCCCTCAAACGCCAAGCCGCCCGAAAGCGAGCCGTCGCCAATAACAGTAATGACGTTATACGTGTCGCCCGCCAGGTCGCGCGCGTGGGCAAGGCCGCAGCCCAGGCTCACCGACGTGGAGGTATGGCCCATGGCGAACAGGTCGTGCTCGGACTCGTCGGGATTGGCAAAGCCAGAAGCTTCACCATAACGCTCCGGATCGATATAAGTGTACGCGCGCCCGGTCAGCGCCTTGTGGGCGTAGGTCTGGTGCGAAACGTCAAAGACAATTTTGTCGGTGGGGGAGTTAAACACGCGATGAAGCGCAACCGTAAGCTCAACGACGCCCAAGTTGGGGGCAACGTGTCCGCCGACAGCGGCGGAGCTTTCGAGGATTGCCTGACGGATCTCGCCGCAGAGCAGCGGAAGCTCGGCGCGGTCGAGAGCCTTGACGTCCTCGGGCGTTGTCGTTTGCGTAAGCAGCATCGTTGTGGGTTACTCCATGCGAATCGAGCGCCGGCGCTCCCTCGGCCGGCACAATTGCACAAAACAGTCTCGCACATTTTGGCGTTTGATATGTGACGGCGGCGCGGTAATTCGCCAACTGGCGGGGCAAAACGTTTTGTCCGATGCCATACTGGTAGATTCGATGATGATTTTATTCCATGCGTGCAGGCCGTGGCTTGTCGCCGTGAGTCGCTGGAAGGAGGCAGCATGTCCGATGTCGTTCGTGCCGAGAAAATCGCGTGCGAAGTAGACCATGCTGCCCGTCAACTGGCACAGGCGGGCCGTCTGGGCCTGACGCGCGAGTTTATCCAGCATGGCGATGTGACGGTGTATACGCATGTGACCTCGGTGGCGCGGGCAAGCCTGTCCTTTGCCGAGCGCCTGGGCCGCGTCGGTGTCTCGGTCGACCGCGCCTCGTTGCTGCGCGGAGCCTTGTTACACGATTACTTTCTCTACGATTGGCACGATCCCGACCCAAGCCATCGGCTGCATGGCTTTCGCCATCCGTTTTTTGCCCTGGCGCGAGCCGAAGAGGATTTTGAGCTGACGCCGCGCGAGCGGAATATCATCGCGCGCCATATGTTTCCGCTGGTGCCAGTGCCGCCGACGTGTCGTGAAGCTTGGATTGTATGCCTGGCAGATAAATGGTGCGCTCTGCGCGAGACGGTTGCCGGCCGCCTGCCGCGCAAGGACGAGGCGGACGATGGCATGAGTGGCGAATCGAGCGAGAAGAGGAGAGGGTAGACGGTGGGGACCGCGATCGACATGGCATTTGACGGCGCGACGCTTGCCTCCTGTCCGCTCTCGGCACTGGTGCTCTCGTTTGCCTTTTACGGGTTTTGCGGCTGGGCGTGGGAGTCGACAGTCTGCGCCATGCTCAATCACGGACGATTTGCTAACAGCGGATTTTTGCTGGGGCCGTGTTGTCCTATCTATGGTGTGGGCGGCATAGCCTGCTGGCTTTTGCTGCGCGGGATTCCGGATGCCTCGAGCCAGTTTGTCGCTGCGGCGCTTGTCTGCAGCGTAATCGAGTACGGTGTGGGCCTTCTATTGGAAAAAACAACAGGCGCGCGCTTTTGGGATTACTCGCACCTACCGTTTAACCTGCATGGACGTATCTGCCTGTACTGGGCTTGCGCATTTGGCTTGGGTGCGTTGTGCATTTGCCGTTTAGTGGAGCCGGCATTGCTGGGGCTGCTTGGCCATCTGCCGGTGCTGATTGTGCGGCTGTCCGCCTTTATCGTCGCGGTCGCGATGATGGTCGACGCGGTGTGCTCGTTGGCCAGTTGGCGCCGCCTGTCCGATCAACTGGAGCGTGTGCGTGCCGACCTTGCTGACCGCATCAATGAGTCGCTTGCCGACGCCTCGGACTCAATGCTCGAACGTATTCCCGATTCGACGATTGACTCGGTGGCACAGACGCATATCCGCAGTCGTGCCGTTAACGCGTGGCTGGCGGAGCTGGGCGATGCCGCGCTCGATGCCCTGCGTGAGAAGGCTTCGATGCCGACGTTTATTTCGGACGGCGCGCGCGGTCTGGCGCTTGCCGCCCGCCGCGTGGCCGATGCCGCGCCGAGCGTGCCCCATCCATCGCTCGCCCGTCTCCGTGCCGGCAAGCGCATGAGCCGTCCGGTGCCGAGCGTGTCGCTCAGCCGCCGCGACCTACGCTTCTTTAACGCCTTCCCGCGTCTGCGCATCAATCGCTACGAGGGCGTCATCCGAGCTACCGACCTCCGCGATCGAGCCCGCGAGCTGTTCCGGCGCTAGCCAGAGCGGGGCCAAGCGCGCCCTTCTCGTTCGCACGTTTCCCATTGGTTTCGTGTCCGTTGCCGCGCCGTTTCCAAGATTGCGGCGCCGTTTCCATTCGACAACACAGCGTTTAACAACGCCGTATCTGGTCTACACCAGTTGCCCCTCGGCCGCATTATGGGCGCCGACAACGTTCATACGACCAAGGGGGAGCGAATGTACGATACGGGATCGACAACGTTTATGCTCATCTGCACCATGCTCGTGTTTTTAATGACACCGGGCCTGGCGTTTTTCTATGGTGGCCTGTCCAGGCGCAAAAATGTCATCAACACCATGCTCATGTG
The DNA here is from genome assembly GCA_025757745.1 of Coriobacteriaceae bacterium. Taxonomy (NCBI): domain Bacteria; kingdom Bacillati; phylum Actinomycetota; class Coriobacteriia; order Coriobacteriales; family Coriobacteriaceae; species Coriobacteriaceae bacterium. The sequence continues at coordinate 1,899,006 of CP107217.1, read as the reverse complement.
CTTTGGCGCCATTGGCCTGGTTGGTGTGCTGTGGATTGTTGCCGGCTGGTCGCTGGCCTACGGCGGCGACGGTTCCAGCCCGTTTATTGGAGGCTTTGACCAGCTGCTGTGCCTGCCGGTGCTCAACCAGGTGCTGCTGGCGGCCGAGGGCAATGCTGCGGACGGTGCCGTCTATCCTCAGATCATCAACATCGCATTCCAGATGGCGTTTGCCATGATCACCGCCGCTATCGTTACGGGCAGCCTGGCCGGGCGCGTTAAGTTTAGCGCCATGGCAACCTTCCTGGGCATTTGGCTGCTCGCGGTCTATGCGCCGCTTGCTCACATGGTTTGGGGCGGCGAGGGCTCCTTTATCGGCGACATCATCGGCGCACTCGACTTTGCCGGTGGCGACGTGGTACATATTTCGTCCGGTCTGACGGGCCTGATTCTCTGCCTGATGCTCGGCCGTCGTCGTGGCTTTGGCGTGGTGAGCTACCGTCCGCATAACGTGCCGTTTGTGGCGCTGGGCGCCGGCCTGCTTTGGTTTGGCTGGCTTGGCTTTAACGGTGGCAGCGAGTTTAAGGCCAACGCCGTGGCGGCGCTCGCCATCCTCAACACCGTGACGGCCAGCGCGGCGGGCATGGTCTCGTGGCTTGCCGTCGAGCGCGTGCACACCGGTCGCCCCACGCTGGTGGGTGCCAGCACCGGTCTGGTTGCGGGCCTTGTGGTGGTCACGCCGGGCGCGGGCTTTGTCGAGCCGTGGGCAGCGCTGGTTATGGGCCTGATCGTGTCTCCCGTCTGCTACCTGGCCATCAGCCATCTTAAGACCAAGTTTGGCTACGACGATGCACTCGACGCGTTCGGTTGCCACGGCATCGGCGGCATCCTGGGCGGCGTGCTCACGGGCCTGTTCTGTGTGCCGGAGCTCTCGTGGACCGGTAAGGGCGGTCTGTTCTACACGGGCGATGTGTCGCTGCTCATCTCGCAGATTTTGGGCATTGTGGTGACGGTCGCTATTGTGCTGGTGCTCGATTTGGTGATCGCCGCGGTGGTCAAGACGCTGTTCCACGGCAGCCTGCGTGTGGACGAGGCCGACGAGGCGCTGGGCTTGGACGCGAGTCAGCACGGCGAGAGCGCTTACCCCTCCTTCTCGGGACTCGATTAGCAGCTTCCCCAGGCTCCGCACCTTGCCCTTCAAACCGTCGCGCGGCTTCCCCAGGCACCGCACCTTGGGTTTCAAACCGTCGCTTGCGTACAAAAGTACGCGGCGCTCCTCTTTCAACCCAATCTGCGGCACCTGGAAAACCCGCGTCATTGAATGGCTATTCATTTCTTTATTAAAGAGAGGAATTCACTATGAAGAAGATTACGGCGATTGTTCGTGCCGAAAAGCTTGAGGTTCTTAAAGACGCGCTGTTTGCTGCTGATGTTCGCGGCATGACTATCAACCAAGTGCAGGGCTGCGGCGCACAGCATGGCTGGAAGGAATACGTGCGCGGCAACGAGTTGCTTGTTAACACGATCCCCAAGGTGCAGTTCACCCTCATCTGCGCCGATGAACATGTCGACGGAATTGTTGACATCATCTGTAGCGCCGCCCGCACCGGTGCCGTTGGAGATGGCAAGATCTGGGTCGAGCCGGTCGAAGAAGTCATCCGCATTCGCACCGGCGAACACGGCCCTTCTGCGGTGTAGGACAATCTTTCGACTGACGGGCGCGCCTCTCTTGGGGCGCGCCCGTTCTCGTCTACAATATCGTGCAGACGAAGGAGAGGCATGCCCATGATCAAGATGTTTGCGAGTGACTTAGACGGAACGCTGCTGAACGCCCTGCACGAGGCGGACGGAACCATTCGCCGCGCCATTCGCGAGCTGACCGAGGCTGGCCTGCATGTGGTTCCCGCGACCGGACGCTCGACGCTGCCGATCGGCGTGCATGGCTTTACGGGCCTAGCGCTTGACGCCTGCTGCTCCAACGGATCCATCGTGCGCGACAGCCATGGCGAGGTGCTCAAGACCTGGACTATCGACCCGCAGATTACCGAGGAGCTGCTCAAGGAGTTTCCGGATATCTGTTTTGACTGCTCCACGCCCGATGGAATGTTTTCGAGCGGTTCGTTCGAGATGCACCAGACGGGCTTTAAAAAGGACAGTCCTATCAAGCGCATCGTGATGCGCGGTATGCGTGCGCGTGGCGGGTATCACGAGGAGCAGTATTTCGACCAGTCGATCGGTGACATCCTGCGTCATGACGTGTGCAAGATCAACTGCCGTGTGACCTCGTCCGAGCTGGAGCGCGACCTTAAGGCATATTTGGCCGAGCGCTCGGACCGCGTGGTCAACGCGCCGTTCGATCCGGTGATGTTCGAGATCACGGACGTGGCGTGCAACAAGGGCGAGAGCGTGGCCTGGCTGGCGGGCTACTACGGTATTGCCGAGGACGAGGTCGCGGTCTATGGCGACGGCGGCAACGACATCGCCATGCTCAAGCGTTTCCGCCACAGCTACGCGACCAAAAACGCAAGCGATGCAGCTAAGGCCGCCGCGAGCGCGACCATCGGCAGCTGCATGGTCCACGCCGTCCCCAAACACATGCTCGCCACCATGCGCAAGCAAAGCTCTCGCACCGTCATCGAATAATGTGGCAAAGGGGCAGCGCCTTTGTCACATTCTAGAGTTCTCAATTAGCCAGTGCTCGTAGGCGCGCTGCATGACCTCGGTTTTATCGGCTTTTTTGCGGCAGCCCTTCTGCTCCTCGATGGCAAGCTCATGGGCATCGCTCTGCTCAAAAGCGCTGGTATCCCAAGCACCGTGTTCAATGCGAGCCCATGTGGCATCGATGAGCTGCTCGAGTTCGGCAATGTCATCGGCGTTGGCGGTTGTCGCGAACGGCGGACGGAGCTCGCCCGTTGTCTTGTCGGGTTCTACATAGTAGTCGCCCATGGAGGTGACGGTGTAGCCATAAAACTCGGGTGACGCTTCGACCAGCAGTTTGTAAAACTTGAGCTGACGATGGTAACCTGCAGGGACTTCTTTGCCAAAGCCAGTTTTGTAGTCGACGATCTGCACCGTCTTAGCTGCATCGTCAACGAGGAGCAGGTCAAGAAAACCAAAGAGTGGAGTTCCACCGGCAGTTAGACACTGCATGTTCGCTTCCGTGATGCAACGGTAGCCACGTACGTGCTCGACAAGCCAAGGGACGAATGCATGACAAATGCGTTCGAAGCGGTCCGAATAGCGATGGACGTCCTCGGGGGCAAAATCGAGCCACGAAATCTGCTGGCGATACTCGGCCTCAATTGTCTCAATTGCCGCCTCGCCATCGGTTGCCATCCGATTAACGATTTCTTCGAACATCGCGTGAACGATAGTGCCGAATTCGGTTTGGATCGTGGGCGCTGTGGGCAGACGCACAATCTGCTTCTCGGGGAAGTGCTGGGTATTTGCACACCCAGGCTCGTAGGTCACAAAGTTGTTGAGTGCCGTGGCAGAGAGGTGTTTTACGTCGGTGTGAGGCTCCAATAGCGCACGGAGCTCGGGCGTATCAAACACGTAGTTGTCGCGCCATTCGGTTTCGATGGCGGCACTGAGCTGGTCCGCTTCAGCAGAAACCTCGCAAGAGTCGATAAGCCCCGTGAGCTCCTGCAGCGCCGATCCGCCGGCGCGGTACAGCTCGAGGTGTCGCTTAGCGCGCGTAATGGCTACAAACAGCAGGCGGCGCGCATCGTCGTCATCCTTTTCGTCGCGAATAAGCAGATTGGACGGGTACAAGCTCATGCCGCCAGCACCTTTGTGCCAGGTGGAGTTGTCGGCGTCGAGCAGGTAGACGCAATCGAACTGCAGACCTTTCGAACTGTGAGCGCTAGTAAGGCGAACGGCTCCCGGTGTGCCAAGATCGATCGATGCGTCGATGCTCACGCCAAACTTTTGCGCGGCGTCGAGTTTGTCGACAATATCGGGCAGGCGAAGCGTGCGTCCCATGCGGCGCGCGTCGCCCATTTCACCCTCAGCAAAGGTGAGTAGGGCGCGGATGCCGGCATTGAATTCGGCGGCGCCCAGCGGATCCTGTTTTTTATGATCCTGATAATAGTCAAGGCTGCGTTTGGCAATCTTAAAGAGCAACGCTCTGACCGGGGAGGCGCCGGCCTCGGCCGCCCACTGCATAAGGTCGTCGTACAGCTCTTTGACGCGGGCGCTATTACTCTCGCACATGGCGGCCATCCAGTCGCCGCGATGTTCGCGCTTTGCGCTGAGCGCGAACGTCACGGACGATGGATGGTCGCCGCCCAGCTCGGCGGCACAGACAATCTGCGGAAGATAGCTACAGGCGAGCTCCTTCTGCCCGCGAGCAAGCGCGGTAACGCAGCGCAACAGTGCCAGCATCGTCTGCATACGCTCGGAAGCAAAGAGATTCTGCCGCTCGCGATACGAAAAGGGCACCTTCTCCTTAACGAGGAAGGGAATCAGCGAGCGCAAGGCGGCGTGCTTAGCAGAGATGACTGCAATTCCTTCGTTGGGATCTTCGCATTCATCGAGATAGTGATTAACAAGCCGCTGCTTAATGCTCGCGGCGACAGCGGCGTATTCCTCGGCTTTGCCGGCGTAGACGTTCTCGCTAAAGCCGACCTGATCACCCTGAGGCTTGGAGGCTTCGATTGACTTATTCGAGCTGGCGTCGAGGCGATATTCAATTTGCCGTGCGATGGCTTGACCAAGCTCAATGAGGGCGGGCGTGGAGCGATAGTTGGTCTTGAGCACGATGCTCCGGGGCGAAAACTCGGCCGCAAACTGGTTGGCACATTCGATCGTGGCGCCCTGAAAACGCATGATGGCCTGATCGTCATCGCCGACGGCCATGATATTGGGCGCATCAACGCCGTCGCAGAGCAGCTCGATGATGCGCATCTGGGCACCGTTGGTGTCCTGGAACTCGTCAACTTGGATATAGGTATAGGTGTCCTGGAGCACTTGGCGCAACGCGTCATTGTGTTCGACGGCGTCGACAAAATCGCCGATCATATCGTCGTAATCGTAGAGATGGTGCTGGTCGAGCTCGCTCTGGTAGCGACGCGCGACGTCGCAAGCGGTCTTAAGTCGCTCGCTCTGCTCCGCAATTTTAAAGGTGCGTCCCTGAGAGTTGCTGCCTCCAAAGAAGGCATCGCGCACTCTGGTGTATCCCGAGGATTTGCCCTTCTCATCGATGAGCTCGGTGCGGCGAACGGTATCGCGCAGCGCAAGGATATAGGGCACATACGTGCCGGCGGGGCACTCGATCGGGTGGGTGAGCGATGTGGGCGCCATGCCGCAGGCGCGCTCGACCTCCTCCTCAAAGCGTTCTGCCAACGCGGCGCTTGCCCTTTCGCAGGCGAGCGTAAGCAGCTCGGAATGCTCGGTGAGCCAGGCAGCGGCGTCGATATTCTGCTGCGCGATGGCGCCCAGCGTGTCGTAGTCCACGCCACTGCGTTTGATCTTGGAGACAAAGCCAATCATCTTGCCGATGTTTTGCGCGGGCATATCGGGCGACCCTCCGCCCAAGGGCGACCAAAAGGGCAGCGATTTGAGCAGCCGATCAAAAATCTCTTGCTGGTGCAGGCTGGTAACAAGTGTGTCGGTCGAAGGGCGCATGAAGTACTCGGGATAGCGCGACCTGATGCTGCTTGCAAATCCGTGGAACGTACTGACTTCGATGCCGTAGGCGTCGCGCCCAATGAGCTCAATCAGGCGTTTGCGCATGGCTTCTGCGCCCGCCTCGGTATAGGTGAGGCAGAGGATGTTGCGCGGGGCGACATCGCATTCGGCCAGGATGTTCGCCGCGCGCAGGCTCAGTAGCTGCGTCTTGCCGGTGCCGGGACCGGCAATGACGAGCAGCGGGCCATCTAGGCATTCGACGGCTTCGCGCTGTTCTGGGTTCAGGTTCTTAAACGATTCATCGAATTTAGGGGTTGTAGCCATGAAATATTACCTGTCTTCCTGGTAAAGTGCCCGAGTGTCGTCGAGATATTTGAGATACGTATCGATGGCGCTTTGGGGCTGAACAATCTTAATGAAGGTGCTGAGCTGCAGCAGCCAGCCAAAGAACTGCGGCGACAGCGGGGCTTTGACAGTTGCTAACAGGCGCCCATCCTGGTTTTCAAACACAACGGCGTCCAGTCCGAACTTGTCGATGAGTGGATTCATCGCGCGGTCGTCGAGTTCCAGCACCACGGCGGTCTTATTGGCTGCATAGACTCCAAACGATGGCGAAACGTGGTCCTCGAGCACATAGCCGGTAATGCGCGGATCCCTGGTCGCGGGCTCTTCGGATACCGCAACGTCGAGCATGCGATCGACGCGATAAGGCGTGAACGGCTGATGGTCCGAGCCGGCGTTGGCCCATTTATCTCTAAACCCAATCATGTAATAGAGTTCGTCGGAGTAGATAAGGCGCACGGGTGTGAGCTCGTAGGTCTTTCCGTCATGGTTGAAGGCCTTTTGCTTGGCGGCGTTGTAGTGGAAGTAGCGGAAGCGGATCTTGCGCTTTTCGCGCATGGCTCGCTGGATAAGGTCGATATTGTGCAGAGCATCGGAGTTTTGCATCTTCACGCGCGAAGGCACGTCGACGCGCTTGTGCATAAGCCCGCGTTCGCCCAGGCTGGCGAGACTCTGCAGCTTGCCGATGAGGTGGTCGGTCAACTCATCGGTCAAAAACGGCGAACTCTGCACGGCGTCAACAAGCATGATGAGTTCTTGCAGGTCGAGCGGGCGTGAGACCAGCGCCCATTCCTTGCCACCGCGCTGGTCGATGTTGAGCCCAAAGTCGCGAAGCGTTTGCAGATCGCGATAGATGGCCTTTCGTTCGGCCTCGAGATCGTGATAGGAGAGCTCCTCGATGATCTGCTGCGTCGTGAGCCCGTGCGTGCTGTCGGTCTTTTCCATCAAGGTTTTAAGCAGGAACAGAAGCCTGAGCTTTTGATTTGGTCTGTTCGCCACGTTGTCTCCTTTCGCCGGCAGGGTAACAGCCGAAGATACAAAACAAGACCCGTTATTGGGACTCATTGTAGCCCGCGCGACCGTAGTATTTGCAGCAATAAGAGCTCGAATAGGGCGAAAGGTGGTTAAACGGAGATCGGCGGTTTGGCTGGCTGGTGTGACATGCACTCTATTGGCTTGGGGCCGGTTCCGGTTTACAAGGATCAGAACAGGAGAAATGCGATGGCAGACATCAAAGTCTTTGCCGAGAATCTTGAGGATTCAACCAAGAAGCAGATCGAGGAGATTTCCAACTGTCCGGCGTTTGAAGGCGCCAAGATCCGCATCATGCCCGATGCCCATAAGGGCAAGGGCTGCGTGATTGGCTTTACGGCAAACTTGGGCGACGAGGTGATTCCCAACCTGGTGGGGGTCGACATCGGATGCGGGATGTACTGTGTGCCGCTTGCGGAAACCATCGCGCGCGACGACCTCATTCAGTTCAATCGCGATGTGAAGCGCGCGGTGCCTACGGGCTTTAGCCTTCATCGCGATCCTGCCTGCGTACTCGCGGACTTTGACATGGAGTCGCGCGATTGGCTTCAGGACAAGCGCAAGGTTGAGCGCTCTATGGGTACGTTGGGCGGCGGCAACCACTTCATTGAACTCGACGAGGACGAGGATGGGTGCCAATATCTGGTCGTGCACACCGGCTCGCGCAACATGGGCAAGCAGACGGCGGAGCACCATCAGGCGCTGGCGCAGAAGACGTGCACGGCAGATATCCCCGACGAGCTTAAGTATCTTGAGGATGATCTTTCTGCCGAGTATCTCGTCGATATGCACAACTGCCAGCGCTTTTCAAACCAGAACCGCAAGGCGATTGTCGCACAGATTGTTGAGCGTACGGGAATTCGACTCGATGGAGACGGCTTTACCACCATGCACAACTACATCTCGGAAGGTGGCATGATTCGCAAGGGCGCTATTAGCGCTCATGCGGGCGAAATGGTGCTGATTCCGTTTAATATGCGCGACGGTGCCGTTATTGCGCGCGGCAAGGGAAACGAGGACTGGAACTGCTCGGCGCCGCATGGGACGGGTCGTGCGATGAGCCGCACCAAAGCGTTCCAAACGCTCGATACCAGGTCGTTCGTTAACGAGATGCGCGATGCCGGCATCTACTGTCCAAGCGCATGCGAGACGACGCTCGACGAGTCGCCCGAAGCGTATAAGCCTGCGGATGATGTACTGAGACTCATGGACCCGACTGTTGATGTTATTCACCGTCTCAAGCCGATTTGGAATTTTAAGGCTACTGGTAAGCGCGGTAGGCGTTAGGAGGGTTGCGATGACGCTAAAGATGGACTCCAGGGACGACCGAATTGGCCGTTCTGCGAGTATGGGCGAGCTGATGAGCTTCCCGGGCGTGATGTCGCCGTCCGCGAATCGGTGCGGCGGGAATCGTGGAGAGCGTGATGACGAGGGTTTTGACCTCAGCGGTTTTCACAGTCGGCTGGTTTCTGGGCTCGATCGCGTTATGGAGACGTCGGTGCTTGAAGCCCCGCGAGTGTTGAAGACCGGCATGCCGGTCGATGATGCCCTAGGTGGCGGCGTTGGGCTGGGTAAGCTCAGCGTGATTGGCGGCGCGCATGAAGATGTCTCGAACGTGCTGGCGTATGCGGCCTTGCGCCTGAGTGAGCAATGCGCCGTGCTCTACATGCCGATTCGGGAGCGTGAAGAGGACGCGATCGCCCGGCTTATTCGCGCTGAGATGGGCGTCAAGCTGCCGGCAGATCTTGAGGAGCAACAGGTTGAGGGAATCCGAGCAACGATGCGCCTCAAGCAGCGCAACTTGGGCATCTTTGCCGAAGACAACATGACCATGGACCTTTTAACGAGCTGGTTGCTCGGCGACCAGACGTGGAATAGGGCGGTGCTAAAGGACGTCGTAGTCGCAATCGACGGACTCGAAATGCTCGACGACAACCGCCCGGTAAACGCTGTCCTGCGTGATCTACGTAACATGCTCAGCCCGACATCTGCAATTCTAGCGGGCTGCTTTGCGGCTGAGGGCCGAGACAACCATGTGGCATTCGCCGAGACCCACTGCAACGCGGACGTCCTGGTCTGTATGAGCTCCGATGGCGAAAATCCCGCCTGCGTGCGAGTCTTTGGCTAGGGCCAAGAGTATTGACAGCAAATTATGGGAGCCAGTAATGCGGGCAGGCTATCATGGAGGCATGTGATTGTTTGCGTCTGGGTCTGACAGATTCTGCAAGTAATAGTTGCCGGGATTTCAACGGTAAGACAACTATAACCTTAAGCCCTCGTGGTCTGCCGTGTTTTGAGGGCTTAAATGTGATTTAAATGGTTTTATATGGATGAGCGGTAGCCTGTCGGATGGCTAGTCATTGAAAAAGCAGTTCTCTCCGTATTTCGAGAAGTAGTAATGGATAGAGCGCTTGGCGATTTCATAGAATCTGTCATACATTTCGTTTTCCGTCCACTCTTCGGCGCGGAAATAAAACGTTCCTCTTTTGAACTGCGGTAAGTTTGCAACATCATGAAGATAGACCTTGTTTAATTCTCCAAATATTGCAATTGTAACCACCCGGTCTAGTATGCTTGAGTCTGCTGCAAAATCGCAGCCATCTCCAAAGCAAACAAAAGGAAAAATATCTTCATCTGCCATCAATGCTCTGAGTCCAATAACGTTTTTCCCCAGGCGCTCGATTGCGTTACCTTTAGCCTGCTTGCTTTTACCCTCTGCTGCGCGAAGGTCATTTGTCCCCTGGTTTTTCTTTTCGCCGATTAAGATGGGGAAACGTTTTCCATCTTTTGAGACAAGATATAGAAAACCGCCGTCGGGAGTCATGAATGACGAATCTTGATAGTAAAAGGTGTCGACTTCAGGAAAAGCCTCATTGATGTGCGCCGTAACCTCTTTAAGATAAATGCGTTTTTTCCATTCGATGCTAATACCCGGAAAGGCGGACTCTAGATTCACTCTAACTGCTTCGACGGCCCTTGTCATTGCTTTTTCTTGCCTGCTCGAGGTCTTGTTAATAACCGTTCCTTTTCTAGATTCACGCAGGTCATCTTTATGTGCCATTTTAGTTTCTCCTTAAAAGGAAGAGATACTCTTTCACGTGGATATCTCGCTGCCGAAGATTTCTAGAGCCTCTAAACGTATTGTAGTCAGTTTCTATTACTCGTAAATCACCAAGCGTGCTCATAAAAGTAATAAAATCGTCATATTCAATAAAACCCTCGCTGTTGTACGAAACTAGTATGAAATCGGCGTCGCATTTTTCAATGATTTGGAAAAGCTCAGTTTTCGCTTTCGCCTTTTTATTGAAATTGGAGCGGTTCCATTCTTTAGGGATTCCAGATACTGTGCTGATGTCTTGTGGCCGCTCGTAGCGTGTCAGCAGGTTTAGCATGAAGTAATTCGATCCGTATGGATGCTGGTTGTAGGGTGGGTCGAAATATGCAACATTTACATGCGGAGCCTCGCGGATGGCATCGCATGCTTCCAGTCTCGTTACGTTAATCTCGCACTCATGTGGAGATAGGGTTGGTAATTCGACTTCGATATTTCCTAGAATACGAGACAGCGCATTTTTCCCTCGGCCCCCGAAACAGCCAATCCCATTGGCGTCCTTATAAAAGCCTTTGAATACTCCCGATGTGTTTACGTGAATGGAGGCACTTGATAGAAGGGGAGCCAAGAAAAAAAATTGCTTCGATGGGGGCAGCTTCGCTATTGCCTTTCTCGCGGTGTCCAGATATTCAGCGTTTCTCCTCGTGTAAAAGGCTCTCTCACCCCTCATGATATTGTTGTCGTCTTTTGGCGCATACAATTCAGCAATAAAGCCATCGCTAACCCATTCCTTCTCGATGAGTTGGGTTAGCTGTTGATAACTAGTAACTAGTTCATCCCATAGTTCGTTCGTATAGGTGGAGAGATAACAGCGGTTAATGATTTCCGCGTAGGGCTCTAAGTCATTGGACATTAAGTAGTTCGCTTTTGTTTTGAAAAATCTTGAGACGATTCCCGAGCCAGAGAACACGTCAAGGAAGGAAAGTTGATCGGTGCCTAGTTCCTTGGACACTAGCCCGGTTGCATAATCGATTAGAGGGAGAAGCGACCGCTTGTTCCCCAAATAGGTGACTATTTGCTTGGTGAGATAATCTTTTTCTGTATAACCATTTACGACATTTTCTAACTGCAATTGTTGCTGTTGCGGCATTGGTTCGTTTCCTTTACCTAAGTGTCCCTTGCGGTTATGGTTTGGGAATCGCCTTGCCAATCCCCAGCGTTCGTTTAACTATAGTAATTCATCTCAACCTGCTTTTCATTGCATGAACGGACTTCCTGACAGGTGCTTTTGGTTTTGACTTGGCGATTTTCCGTAAGGTTACAGGTTTGACTAATGGCTCGCTATATTGCTCGCAACCCCACCATCTAAAGCGACAGAGGAGTAAATAGAGAGCTTGCGCTGCAATTAGTAATTTGTCGATGCGCTATGCGCGTCTGAGGATGCGAGTTGAAAACAAGATGTCCTTCACGTGAAATGAAATGCATCCAGTTATATACGGTGATGGGATCAAGGGCTTGGAATACTGTCTTCTGAAGGCTGCGAGGGTGCCACCTTGCACTTTGTAGATTTCAGGCCATATGTCTGGCGGCCCTGTAATGATTGCTGCTGCTTCGTTCTCGCCCTTAATCTTTATCTATTTATTTATCATCGAGCGCGATGCCGATATATGTCCAGCCAAATAGGCTCCGTCTCCTTGTGACTGGAGCACTCTTCTAACAGGTCTTCTATCCGGTTCAGCTCGATCGCTTGCAGGGTTGCGTATTCTTTCGGCAAGGGCTGCGTTACCTTTCTCGCTCTGAATACGGGCGACAGCATCAGGTTCGTATGCGCCCATCCGGCAAAGCAACTGCCGTAGGGGATAGAGCCGCAGCTAATCTGCCCATCGGCATCGAGGTACAGGCAGTCCAATTTCGAGTTTGCTACCAGGCAATAACAGGGTCCCGGCGCCCATGGCCTGCAGTCGATCTCAAGAATGTCGCCCTTTCTGTACGGCGTGGGCAGGTCGACATATGCCCCCTTGAACCACGGGCCAAAGATTCCACCCACAATGCAGTCGAGCACCTCGCCGCATTCACCCTCTTCTTCCCTGCAGATGTATTGAATTTCGCCCGCGGCATTGGCGTAGTAAGTGTAGTCCGGCTGCAGAAAGCCGTCGTATGGATATGAGCAGCTCGGGTCGTTGGCAAGGTTGAACAGCTCGATCATCCAGTATGAGGACGACAGGTCTGTCATTTCGCTCCACTTGTCTGCGTATGCCTTCATTGCCGCAAGGGCTGCCTGCCACGATGCTACGGGGAAGGGGCCATGCGTGATGGCGGATTCCGCTTCGTTGTCGACAAAGCTAATTTCGCTAATAAGCAGAACTTTCCTGTTTCCGTCGACGGCCTTTAGCGCGTTCAGGCAGTCATCGATGTAGTCGATACAAATTTCTGGTCCGTACCAATCAAAGGTTTCGTCTGACGAGCTGCGCTCGGCAGCAACCAGCCTGCTGAGCATCTCTCGTTTGCGGTTGATTTCTATCGACGCGCCACCGATGATTTGCGCGTAATGATCGCCACTCAGTAGCTGCGGATTATGCAGCAAATGCTTTCGCAGCTCCGGAGAGTCGATCAAGTTGATTATTTCTTCGTGCACGATAGCCTCCGAGTTATTGGTGCGACTTCTCGTGGATTCGGACATGGCGGCCTCTACTCAAATAACTGCGGATACTTCTCCTTGAGCGGCGTCTGATCCAGACGCAGCTCTTCCAGGTTGCGCTTTGCCTTGGACTCCATCCTTATGGTGTCGATAAACGCGATGAGTGAGTCGACATACAGGTCGCCGCGCAGGTAGGCCTGGGCGGCGATTAAAATCCGCTGCTCGTCTTTGAGCGGCTTGCGGTAGTACTCAAGATTTAGGTAGAGCGGCTCCGATTCGCCGATGTAGAGGGGAAACGTCTCGTTGTAGCTAATCGAACAGCCGGTCGCGCACATGTTGCTGATATCTCCCGCATTGCGATAGTGCTCGAGGCGCTGCTGTGCATGATCAAGCCATTCGTTAGAACGGTCTACCTGCCGAAGCTCTGCCTCAAGCCGTGTCCGGTCCCACGTGGGCAGATCGAGCAACGTGAACGGCTCGCGGGCACTGCCTTGCGGCGTCCAGACGATATCGCCGGTGTGGAACGGCGTGGGGATATCGACCCAGATGAACTCGAATGCGATCTCCCAATCGTTCTCAACGGGGCCGGCTGAAGGGCAATAAACGGCAAGGGCCTCGCCTTTACCGTTCACCATGAGCCAATCTTCCCGGTGATGTTCTTCATCGGCATCGAGCGGGCACCGGGTGATGCGTACGCGTGCCTCTGGACGGCTCGCCAGTTCATCATCACCGCGCAACGCTTCGGCACATTTCTCATAACAGCTGAATGGCGCGCCGAAGGCCCCACAAAGTTGCCCGTCGGGCACAATCTCCTCTTCATACTGATAAACGTAGCCCGTCCCACTCGCAAACGCATCGACGCACCGCTTGTTGTAATCGATTGTCCAACGCAAAAAAGCATGGAAATCGGGGATGGCCGGCCTTCCAAGACCGGCATGGGTTGCCTCCAGCGAACAATTGGGCATGGTTCGGGCGATCTCCTGCCAAGCTTCGCATTTCTGATCGAGCGTGGCGGTCTTCGAAAACCAAACCAGATAGGCGGCTTCGACGGTGCTAGGCCGGAAGTCGATACTGCGCAGGTGCTCCCGAATGTCCCGGGAGTCGACATAATCCAAGATGTTCATGGCAACCTCCAATTCGATCGTTGCCGTTAGCATCCGCCGGAGGTTGTGCTTTGCAGTCCCATTAACGGGTCTGATATGAATCTCGCGTCAAACATACTTTTGGAAACGCCGCTGGTGCATGGGTGGCTGCGTGTTGAAAGGATTGCCATTCAGAATATGATGCTTGCCCTTGTGACGAATAGCGTCGGTATGGCGGAGGCCTGGGAAGACGCTTTCAGGGGCTATAAGGGACCGGCCGTGACCGGGTCAACCGTCGTATCGAACAGCTCTGGGTAGCGGTCCTTGAGCCAACTGTCTGTGTCCTCGAAGCCGCGTGCCTTTTTCTCCGCCAGCGCCTGTAGCTCGCATGCGCTGGCCATCGCGGCGAGTGAGTCAACCGCCAGGTCGCCTTTGACATATGCCCTGACGCCGTAAAGGATTCGCTCCTCCGACTTGAGCGGCTTGCGGTAATAGTCGATGTCCAAAAGAAAGCCCTCAGGCTCCCCAATGTAGAAGGGGAAATGCAAGGCGGATGAGACTTGGCAGCCGTACGCGTACATGTCGCTGGTGTCGCCGTCATATCGGTGCCAGCGCAATAGCTTGTCGGCCTTTTGAACGAGGCGCTCTTTGTAGACGGAGGAGGCCAGCTCTTTGTCGACTCGTTCGGATCCCCAAGTTTGCAGGTCAAACAGCACCATCGGCTCGTCGGGGCGTTGGAGGTTGCAGACGATGTCTCCGGCATGGAAGGGCGTTGGGATATCAAACCACATGTCCTCGAAATCGCTGGCGGTGCCCGCCTCGTCCCACTCGCTTTTGTTGCGGTAATCGCAAGACATTACTTCGCCGTTCGCATTGAGTAAGACCATGTCGTCGGCATAGTGGTCTTCGTCCGGGTCGATGGGACGACGAGTGATCCTGATGGCTTTGGGATCGTCACCGTCGAGCTCTTTCCAGATTGCATCGAAGCACTTTTGATAACTGCTGTACGGGCCGTAAAGACAGCCGCCCTGCCCGCGCCGGTCCCATGAGTAGTCCTCTAAGAAATACAGACTCTTGCCGTCCGTCCTTATAAAGTGTGCGAGTTTTCGTTGCTCCTGCCTGATGACATTGTGCAGAAAGGCATGGAAGTCCGGGATGTTGACCGTGTCGTTTCTGCGGCTCATGGTGCAATTGGGCATATTATCGATGATCTTTTGCCATCCTTCGAGCTTTTGCTGCAGCGTCGCTTTATGTGAGCAATTGACGATGAAAGCCGCTACGGGCGTGGTGAGCTCGTAGTCGATTCGTTGAAGATGCTCCTTAATGCTGCGCGAGTCCAAAAACTCAAAGATGCCCGGACGAATATCCAGCTCGCTTTGGCTGGTAGGCTTGCGATACGGCTGTAGGCAATCGTGTCCGACCGAGCCTTCGGACCACTGCTTGCCGTAGTCAGGGTTGTCGTGCAGCTTCTGCGAAAGCTCGAGCATAAAAGCGCAGTCGTCCGGCAGGTCGCCGGTGTAGCGCTCGGCGGTGTAGAGGGCAGAGGGGATGAAGGGGTCCAAGAGGCTGTCGCTATAGGTGCCGGATGAAAGCGAACCTTCCTTAACGCCATGATCTCTGTTGGGCCCTGCGCACCAGATTTGTCCACGGAGTGTGTGCTCGTAGTCGTTTTCGAGCACAATGGCAAAGCGGGGTCCGTGGTCGAAGGGGCGACCGTCGATTTTGAGGATGTCGCCCGGTACCCACGGCGTGTATATTGGCTCGTTGTTCGCGCAGAACCGCCTGCTATCGTTTCGCCAGACGCTTTCGGCATGCGATTTGCGAGTGCGGTGATTGCGCAGATCGCGGAGGAATATGAGCTCGCCGTCCTTGGTTGCCGCAAACGACAGAGTGGGCTGCGCCGTTTGATGCTCGTGCAGGTCTTCCGAGGTGTAGAGATCGACCTGCCAGAATGATTCGGACCAGTCGTCTTCGGGATACTCCTCGATGTAGCGCTTCATGAGGTTTTGCGCGGCTTCCCACGATGCGGTGGGGAAGGGGCCATCGAAGGTGTCGGTCCCGCGTTCCTCCTCGCAGTAGCAAATGGCAGAGAGAAGAAGGATGCCGCGGTCGCGTTCGACGTTGTCGAGCATTTTAAGCGCGCTGTTGAGCTGGGTGAGATGCGAATCGATATCTTCGGTCAGCTCCGACGAAACCTCCTTGCGAAGTTGCTCGAGCATGGCGCGTTTTTTGTCAAGTGTCTTCAGCGACCCGGCGATGATCGGCGCTGGCCAGTATAAGTATTTGCGCATGTGGTCTCGCAGCTCTTGGCTTTTGATGCAGCTGAGGACAAGGTCCTTGCCGGTATCGCTGATGCTATCGTTTGCCTGGTTGTTCATGTCGGCCTCCTTATCGATCGTTACCGGCATGATGCGACAGATACGGGGGCTGTCGGTCCCATTAACGGGACCAAGTGGCGGCTCGATGTGACAAAGGGACTGCCCTTTCGTCACATCCCAAATATTGCCTTTACGTGTTGATGCACACGGTGTGCAATAATACTCGCACTGTGCAATAGCGCACAGGCTGAGTAACAAGGAGGACGCTTGTCCCAGCTCGAGAAATGCGATCGCCGGTCCCTTCGCTCGCAGCGTGCCCTTCGCCAGGCACTTGCCAGCGAGCTTGCCGAAAGCGGCGACCTTTCGCGCATTAATGTCGCGTCGCTCACCGAGCGCGCCGGTCTTACGCGCCGCACGTTCTATTCGCACTACCGCGATATCCCTGACTTTATCAATCAAATCGAGGACGGCTTGCTGGCCGAGATCCGTGAGCGCATTGAGCTCATCACCGCAGCTCAGCTGCCCGATCTCTATCACAACATAGATGAGCTCGAGCCGGCGCCCGGTTCGGTTGAGCTGCTGCGTTATCTTGCGGCCAACCGCGACTTAATCGGTGCGCTGTTGGGTCCGGGCGGCGACCAGGCCTTCATTAAAAGGATCATCGACACCGCTCGTGAGGCTGTGGTGCCGCGTGCGCAGACGGGCATTTTGGGCCTGGCGCTGGGCACGTTCTTTGACTACTACGTTACCTACGTCGTAAGTGCCGAGGTCGGCATGATTCAGCGCTGGTTTGAGCGTGGACTCACCGAATCGCCTGAGGCCATGGCGCGCATTATGACGGTGCTCGCTTTTGTGCGCCCCGGTGACCTGTATGGCCAACCCATCGATATCAACGTGCCGGAATACGGCATGAAGCTATTGAACTTGCAGCTCGAGGACGCGGCCGACACCGCCGCAACCGTCGAGTCCAACAACTAAGAGGAGAGACAATGAGCAAACTCGTCGAGGGCATCAAGGACCGCATGGTCGCTGCCGCACGCGAGGCCGCGCCCGCCGTGGTGGACGCCGCGCAGAAGGCCGCGACTGCCGCTGCCGAGAAGGTCGCCGAGGCAGTTGCCGATGCCAAGAACGCGGCAGGGGAGACGTCCGTTGCCAGCGAGCCCGCCACCGCCGCTGAGCCCGTAGCCGCCGCCCACGCCCCCGAAGGCGCGATCTTCAACCCCGGCAACGCCCACGGCAACCTGCACCTGGGCATCGACGTGGGCTCCACCACCGTTAAGCTCGCCGTGCTCAACGACGACAACCAGATTGTCTACGCCAAGTACCAGCGCCACCACACCGACGTCCGTGCCTGCGCCCGCGACCTGTTCGAGGGCGCTGTGACCGTGCTGCCGACGGCCCAGATGACCTGCGCCATTACCGGCTCGGGTGGCCTGCTGCTGTCCCAGTGGCTCGACCTGGAGTTTGTCCAGGAGGTCATCGCCAGCAAGCGTGCCGTCGAGACCCTCATCCCGGCCACCGATGTCGCCATCGAGCTGGGCGGCGAGGACGCCAAGATCATCTACTTCGATAATGGCATTGAGCAGCGCATGAACGGCACCTGCGCCGGCGGCACGGGCGCGTTCATCGATCAGATGGCAACCCTGCTGCACACTGACGCCAGCGGCCTTAACGAACTCGCGGCCAACGCCACCACCATCTATCCCATTGCCAGCCGCTGCGGCGTTTTTGCCAAGACCGACGTCCAGCCGCTGCTCAACGAGGGCGCCCGCCCCGAGGACGTGGCCGCCTCCATCTTCCAGGCTGTCGTGACCCAGACCATCTCGGGTCTGGCGTGCGGCCGTCCCATCCGCGGCAACGTCGCCTTCCTGGGCGGCCCGCTGCAGTACCTCTCCGAGCTGCGCCACCGCTTCTACCTCACGCTCAACCTGGACGAGGAGCACCGTATCGTGCCCCAAAACGCTCACCTGTTTGTGGCGAGCGGCGCCGCCATGGCGCACGAGTCCAATAAGCTCAGCACGTTCCCGCAGCTCATCGAGGCCATCGATGCCCTGGGTGACACGCAGGGTGCCGAGGTCGAGCGTCTGGATCCGCTCTTTGCCACCGACGAGGACTTTGCCGAGTTCAAGACCCGCCACGACACAGAGGTCGTCCCCAAGGGCAAGCTCGAAGGCTACACCGGACGCGTGTTCATCGGCATCGACGCCGGCTCCACCACCATGAAGGCCGCGCTCGTGGGCGAGGACGGTCAGCTGCTGCACACCTGGTACGGCAACAACAACGGCGACATCCTGGGCACGGCCAAGGTCATCATGGCCGATTTCTACAACCACATTCCCGCCGGCTGCACCATCGGCCACGTGACCACTACCGGCTATGGCGAGGCACTGCTCATCGAAGCCCTCAAGGCCGACTCCGGCGAGATCGAGACCGTTGCGCACCTGCGCGGCGCCAAGGCGTTCCTGCCCGGCGTCGAGTTTATTCTGGACATTGGCGGCCAGGACATGAAGTGCCTGC
This sequence comes from Coriobacteriaceae bacterium, assembly GCA_025757745.1. Lineage (NCBI taxonomy): Bacteria > Bacillati > Actinomycetota > Coriobacteriia > Coriobacteriales > Coriobacteriaceae > Coriobacteriaceae bacterium. Next base: position 1,880,415 of record CP107217.1, on the reverse strand, counting down.
GCGTCAAGGACGGTGTAATCGAGCACATCATGCTCAACGAGGCCTGCTCGTCGGGTTGCGGTAGCTTTATCGAGAGCTTCGCCGTCTCTATGAACATGGACGTGCACGCGTTCGCCAACGCCGCCATCCATGCCAAGGCCCCGGTCGACCTGGGCAGTCGCTGCACGGTCTTTATGAACTCGCGCGTCAAGCAGGCGCAAAAGGAAGGCGCCACGGTGGGCGACATCGCGGCCGGCCTGTCCTATTCCGTCATCAAGAATGCTCTGTTCAAGGTCATTAAGCTGCGCGATCCCAAGGAGATCGGCAGCCAGGTGATCGTCCAGGGCGGCACCTTTATGTCCGATGCCACGCTGCGCGCGTTTGAGCAGCTCACCGGCGTTCACGCCGTGCGCCCCGACATCGCCGGCTGCATGGGCGCCTACGGTGCGGCCCTGCTCGCCCGCGATCGCGCCGGCGCGAACGGCACCTCGACCATTCTTTCTGCCGAAGACATCGCGCACCTCACCGTGACGCAAAAGCATGTCCGCTGCGGCCGTTGCTCTAACAACTGCCAGCTTACCGTCAACGACTTTGGCGGCGGCAGGCGCTTCATTACCGGCAACCGCTGCGAGAAGGGCGCCGGTCACAAAAAGCAGAAGACCGAGGCCCCCAACCTCTTCAAAAAGAAAAACGAGCTGCTCTTTGACCGCGAGGTGCTGAGCCCCGACGAGGCCCCGCGCGGCACCGTGGGTATCCCGCGCGCACTCAACATGTACGAGAACTACCCCTTCTGGCATGCGTTCTTTACGCGCCTGGGCTTTAGCGTGCAGCTGTCCGATCAGTCGAGCAAAAAGACCTACCAGGCGGGCATCGAGTCCATGCCGTCCGAGAGTGTGTGCTACCCGGCCAAGATGAGCCACGGCCACGTGATGAACCTCATCGACCGTGACGTCGACTTCATCTGGATGCCGTGCGTGCGCTGGGAGCGCAAGGAGGATCCGACCGCCGGCAACTGCTATAACTGCCCCATCGTCATGAGCTACCCCACGGCGCTGGCGCTCAACATCGACGAGATCCGCGAGCAGAACATCGAGTTCCTGTACCCGTTTGTGCCCTATCACGACAAGACCGAGCTCAAGCGCCGTCTATACCAGGTGCTCGCCGTCGACCGTGTGGCCGATGCGCAAGCCGGTCGCGGTCGTGTGCGCGGTCCCAAGATCACGCGCTCCGAGGTCGATGCCGCCGTCAACGCTGCTTTTGAGGCCGATGCGCGCTTCCACGAGGATATCCAGACCATGGGCGAGGAGGCCCTTAAGTGGGTCGAGGACCACGGCGGCCACGGCATCGTACTCGCCGGCCGTCCTTACCACAACGACCCCGAGATCAACCACGCCCTTCCCGAGCTTATCTCGAGCTTTGGCTTTGCGGTCTTTACCGAGGATTCGCTTGCGCACCTGGTGAAGCCCGAGCGTCCGATTCGCGTCGTCGACCAGTGGATGTACCACAGCCGCCTGTACGCCGTCGCCCGTTTTGTGACGATGCGCAACGACCTGGACCTGATTCAGCTCAACTCCTTCGGCTGCGGCTTGGACGCCCTGACCACCGACCAGGTGCAGGAAATCCTTGAGGCCAGCGGCAAGATCTACACCGTGCTCAAGATCGATGAGGTGTCCAATCTGGGCGCCGCGCGCATCCGCATCCGCTCGCTCATGGCGGCGCTCAAGGACCAGGAGGCCGAGCGCTTGGCAGAGGCCACGGCCGCGGGCGAGGCCTACGAGCAGGGCGATGCCGCGCCGGTGGCGCCTTCCACGGATGCCCCCGCGTTCGCGAGCCGCAAGTACACGTTCGAGGCGCAGCGTGAGAGCGCCTCGACCGCATGGCCCAAGGTGCCCTTTACCGAGCAGATGCGTGACGAGGGCTATACCATCCTGTGCCCGCAGATGGCGCCGATTCACTTTGACCTGGTCAAAGAGGTGTTCCGCGGTGCCGGCTACAACTTGGAGCTGCTGCCCTCAACCGATCACGACGCCGTCGAGGCTGGCCTGCGCTATGTGAACAATGACATTTGCTATCCGTCGATCCTGGTAACGGGTCAGATTATGGAGGCCATCGAGAGCGGTCGGTACGATCTGTCCAAGACGGCCGTGGTTATCAGCCAAACCGGCGGCGGCTGCCGTGCCACCAACTACATCGCGCTCATCCGCAAGGCCCTGCGCGAGAGCGGTCACCCCGAGATCCCGGTGATCTCGCTTTCGGCCGTGGCGCTCGGCGAGGACAACCCCGGCTTTAAGATTACGCCGGCGCTGCTTAAGCAGGCCGTGTACGCAGTGCTCTTTGGCGACGTGATGATGCAGATGCTCTATCGCTGCCGCCCGTACGAGGCCACGTCCGGTGCCGCCAACGCGCTCTACGAGGAGTACATGGCACGAGCCCGCAAGCTGGCGCCCAAGTTCAACCGCCACAACTACACCAAGCTGTGCCGCGAGGCCATCCACGCGTTCGACACCATGCCGCTTGTGGGCGAGGGCACCAAGCCGCGCGTGGGCGTGGTCGGCGAGATCTTGGTCAAGTTCCACCCCACGGCTAACAACCATGTGGTCGACGTGATCGAGCGCGAGGGCTGCGAGGCCGTGGTGCCGGGCCTGCTCGACTTCTTCCTGTACTCCATGAGCAATGCCGAGCTGCAGAAGGACGAGCTGGGAAGCTCTGCCACTACGCGCGCGGGCATGCAAGCGCTTATTAAGCTCGTGGACTGGATGCGTACGCCGGTGGAGGAGATGCTCGAGAAGTCCCGCCGCTTTGAGGCGCCCGAGCGCATCGGCACCATGGCCGACAAGGCCCGTACGGTGCTTTCGGTGTGCAACAACATGGGCGAAGGCTGGTTGCTTACGGCCGAGATGCTCGACCTGATTGACCACGGCGCACCCAATATCATCTGCACGCAGCCCTTCGCGTGCCTGCCCAATCACGTGGTGGGCAAGGCCGTAATCAAGGAGTTGCGCCGCCAGCATCCCGAGAGCAACATCGTCGCGGTGGACTACGACCCCGGCGCGTCCGAAGTCAATCAGCTCAACCGCATTAAGCTCATGATCAGCGTGGCTAAGGAGAACATGCGCGCCGGCAAGGGCTTTAAGCTCGAGAAGGTGGCGCCGCTCGCGATGGACGAGGTCACCGGCCAGATGCGTGCCCATGACGGCTGCGTGAGCTGCGGACCTGCCAGCGAGGAGGCCGTGGCATCGGTCGCCAAGCGTCTGGGGCGCGGCATTAAGAAGTAACTGGCCTGCTATGGGCTAGATGTGAGACAAACGGGTGGTAGCCGTACCGGCTACCACCCGTTTTTACTGGACATATGTGGTGTAAATTGCCTCGCTTTCCCCTCCTGCGAGCTTGGATTTCGGAAGTGCGGGGAAAAACTCAGAACCTCCGAGCACACCGCCCTTTTCGACTCTTGTGACCTGCGGTTTTGTTGCCTAAAAAGCCGGTCTGGTCGGCGGTATTCGATTTTTCCCCGCACTTCCGAAAACGGTTGCCCGGTGGCACCAATAACGGGCTACAGAAAGCTAAGATAATGAACAACTGTAGCCGTTCGCCGCAAAAAACCATCCGTTTATAGAACCCACCCCCAGCGCGCGTCATCCTTACGGTTGAATAAATACACATCTATGGAATTACGTAAGAGAGGACCGTTCCATGAGCTACAAGACCGTTTGTGTTGCCGGCGGCGGCGTGTTGGGAAGCCAGATTGCCTTTCAGGCTGCCTACTGCGGCTTTGATGTAACGATTTGGCTGCGCAGTGAGGGCAGCATCGGCCGCACCCAGCCCAAGATCGATCATGTGCGCGAGGAGTACATCGCGGCAATCGAGGGTATGGCGGATGGTACGGGCGAGTGGTGTGCCGGCATCGCCGATAGCGACCAGACCTTCGACAGGGAGGCGGCGCTCGCCGCCGTTGAGCGTGCCTACTCCACACTCAAGCTGGAGCTCGACCTCGCCAAGGCCGTTGCCGACGCCGACTTGGTCATCGAGTCCATGGCCGAGGACACACAGGCAAAGATCGACTTCTACAAGAAGCTCGCTCCGGTCCTGCCGCAAAAGACCGTCATCGTGACCAACTCCTCCACGCTGCTGCCGAGCACCTTTGCCAAATACACCGGCCGCCCCGAGAAGTACCTGTCGCTGCACTTTGCCAACTCCATCTGGAAGAACAACATGACCGAGGTCATGGCACAGGATCAAACCGACAAGCGCTACTTCGACGAGCTCGTCGACTTTGCCAACGACATCCGCATGCTCGCCCTGCCCGTCAACAAGGAAAAGAACGGCTATCTGCTCAATTCCATGCTGGTGCCATGGCTGCTTTCGGGCCTTGACCTGTATGTCTCGGGCGTGAGTGACCCCAAGAGCATCGACCTCGCATGGACGCGCGGCACTGGCGCGCCCAAAGGTCCGTTCCGCGTGTTCGACACAGTGGGCATCCAGACGGCCTACAACATCGTCATGCAGTATCAGAAGGTACCGGGCCTGGTGGGCCCGCTGCTCAAAAAGATGATGATGCCCTACAACTTTAAGGCTATGGCCTCCGCCCTCAAGAAAATGCTCGACGAAGGTAAGCTGGGCGAAAGCTCGGGCGAGGGCTTCTTCAAGTACTAAAAATGATCCCTCGGGGACGGAGGAAAACGGATCATTTTTGGTCGCCAGCAGTGAGAAGATGGACCCAGAAATAGAAAGGAGTGGCAATGGGCCGGCTCGGGCTTTGAGGACAAGTTACTGCAGGCCCAGGGCGATTTTTCGCTCAATGCGGGCCAGCACAGCGTGACGTATCTGCCGAGTTCTGACATGGCAACGGCCGGTTGCTACCAGGTGCTGCTGTACGACAACAACTTTGGCGCGGCCGAAAGCTATCCCAAGTTCGACTGGGGCCAGCTGGGCGCCGCGGTGGTGACCGACTACAACAAGGGCACGCATTCGTTTGGGCGCATCTTTACAGTGGACGAGGCGGCCCGCACCTACGAGCTCGAAGACCAGATCGCGGTGCCGTTCTCGGGCTACGTCAGCAGTGCGCAGCGCGTCGGCGATTCAAATAGCATGCTCGTGGCATCGGGCCAGGCCAAGACCTTTATCGAGTACGACCGCTACGGACTGCCCATCGCCACCTGCGAGATGGAAGCCGAAAAGTACATCTACCGCGTGTACAAGTACGAGCTGTAGGGCTGTGCTTAGGTTTGACCAATGGAGTATGAAAACACGCCGTTCGCCGATGCCCCCTCCGCGAGTGGCGGCCATATGGTTTGATGTTAGAAACATATAGTTGTCGCCAGCCTGCTGGCGACGTCCTCCCTGATATCGGAGGTTCCGGGTATGTTTCGCGCTCCGTTAAACAACTATCGGTTGGACTAACTATGGGTCGCAGTGCTATTTCGATAACCCTTGCAGTGGTCTGTCTGGCTGTGCTCCTGGGTGCTACAGGGCTGTTTGCTATGAGCCGAGAAACGTCCTATATGCAGGAATGCGCTTCCGAAGGGTTTGCCATTGATGGTTACTATCGGGATGACAAAACGAGTCGGGAAACCCTGGCTTTTCTTGAGGAGGACAACTGTCGATGGCAGCTGGTCGACCAAGACGGAATCTGCGCAGACGGGCAGTTTAAGCGTATGGACGACCCCAATATCCTGGTGTTAAAGAGGGAAAACGGCGAAGAATTCGGTACGGTCCACGTGGCGTATATGTCGCGCCGACGCGAGCGGGGCCAGCTCTATCTATTTAGAAATAGCAAAGTGACCCATAGCAAAGTGACCCGATTTTATCTGGTGAGCACCAAACCTGCGTTTACGGTGGAGTTGGGCGATGTCGATCCGGCCAGTTGATTCACGGCAATAAAACGGCGAGCGGGGCGCGGGTGTGAACTGAACCCCGCTATTTGCTCGTGTCCGTATCGCGTCTGCGCCTCGTCATAACTTGCGTCCGTGCGAGCGCTTATCCCGCGCCGGCATTACTACACGTCAAACTCCACGCGATCGAGCTCGGGCACGTTGAGGTCGATGAGCTTGCGAGCGACGTGGCGGTCGTGTGCCCCGAGCGCCTCGCTTGTCGTCACATGGGCGACAATCTCGCGCTCGACGATGCCCTCCTCCTCGCCTTCGGTAGCCGAGGTCTCGACGGCGACGGTGTAGTCCTTAAAGCCTGGCAGCACCGCCGCAAGCTCGCGCGTGGTCTCGGTGACGCCGTAGCCGTCCTGCACGCCGGCCTGCGCCGAGCCAATGGAACCCGCGGTCATAACGATGCAGGGGATGGCAAAGATCACCGTGCCCACGATGATGCGGCGGCGCACCTTGCGCGATAGCTCGTCGACCTCGGCATTTTCCTCAGCAGTTACAATGCCGTCGCCGTTCAGGTCGCGCTTGAGCGGCACGCGCAAAAGAAGCAGCACGGCCTCGGCGGCCAGTGCGATAAAGACCACGTTGATGCCAAACTCGTAAAGCGCCGAGAGAAACAGCGACCCGCTTGCGATGGCGATGCCATAGCCGGCCGCGCACAGGGGCGGCATGAGCGCGGTCGCCACAGCCACGCCGGCGATGAGCGTGGCGGGTTCCTGGTCGCGCGAGTTGCCCAGGCCACCCGCAAAGCCGCCTGCGAGTGCGACGGCAAGGTCCCACACAGTCGGTGTCGAATTGTCGATGATGGCGGCCGTGGTGGTGCCAAGGGGCGAGAGCTTAAAATACAACGTGGACGTGACCAGGCAAAAGGCCATCTGTAGAGCCAAGCTCGCGATGGCCTCGACGGTAATCTCGCGGTCGAGCGTGGCGATGCCGTATGCCATGGCAAGGACCGAGCCCATGAGCGGGCAGATGAGCATGGCGCCTACAATGGCGATATCCGAGTCGATATCGAGGCCGATGCTCGCAATCAACATGGCAATGATCAGGATGCACAGGTGAGAGCCAGTCAGGCGCGCCCCGTTTACAAAGCGCTTGCGAATCACGTGATAGGGCGCGCGTCCCTCGCGAATGTTGAATGCCTGCTTTAGAAAGCGGCTTGCGTTCTCCATGGCCTCGCTGTGGGCGGGGCGGATGCCATGGCGCCGATGATGGCGTTCGCGCAGTCGCTTGATCTGTTGTTTATCGAGTTCCATGTCCACCTCGTTCTGGCACGTGCCGCGTATCCCGCCCGTCGTCTTTACTCTACACCGCGTTGAGCGAGGTGTCAGACAGGGTTTGTTGACCTGGAAGTCAGGCCAATCGGCATGACTAAAAACGCCGTGAGGATCATAAGAGTCAAATAGACAAAAAGTGCGGGGCCGGATGGTCTCCGACCCCGCGCTCTGTACGGGTACGTTGTTGTTGGGTTTATCCCAGCAGGCTCAGACCGACGGAGACAAACGCCAGGATAACGCCGACGATGGACTCGCCGCCCAGCAGGCCGCTGGCAACAACCAGGCCCTGCTCCTGGAAGGCGGCGTCCTTGGCGGCCTTCTCCTCGTCCGAAAGACCGGCGGCGGCGTCGCGGTGAGCGGCCCACTTGTCGTAGGCGAGTTTAACGCAGGAGCCCAGGAAGGCCGTAAGCGACATGTAGAACGGCAGGTACACGCCTAGACCGATCATCATGGCCGGAATGCCGAACCAGTACATGACGATGCCGGCGATAAAGCCGCCTGCGAACCACGGTACGCTCGGGATGCCCGAGACCATGGTGGCGACCACGCTTGCCTGTGCGGCCACAAAGCTCTTGTCGGGGCCAAAGGCGTCCGGACCATAGGCGGTGACGAGCGCGACCATGACAGCGGCGGCGACCAGGGCGCCCACGATGCCGCCGATGGCCTGGCCGACCCACTGTGCGCGCGGGTTGGTGCCCAGCGCGGCGCCGGCCTTAAAGTCGTTCATGACGTCGCCCGCAAGGCCGCACGCCACAGCCACGATGCCGGCGATAAAGAACAGCTTGACCTGAGCGAGCTGCGCGAAGGCTGCCACGATGAGCATGACGATGAGGCCGAAGATCTCCATGGGGTCGATACCCGTCTGCCCGCAGCTCTGCGCACTCATGATGGTGGTGACAAAGGTGAACAGCGTGACGATGACGGCTGGAACGGGACCAAGGTCGAGCGCGATGGCGACGATCACGGCGATGGCGGCGGCGCCCAGGCCGATGATACCGGCGTCGAGTTTAAGGGAGCCCGAGATGAGCGACTGCTCATCGGTGTCGGTGGAGCTGTCGGCGGCGAGGCCGCGGACGATACCGGCGACCTGCGGCAGGATGTCCTTGAGGACGACGGCGACGCCAAAGCCCATCATGAGGCCCATACCCAGGGACTTAACAATGCCCTGTGCGGTCATAACGTCAAACAGACCGGCAGCGGTGCCGCCGACAATGATGCCAAAGTTGCCCAGCAGCGCGCCGGCAAACCAGAAGGCGACCGGGGCGAAGCCCACCAAAAAGCCGATGGACAGCAACATGGGCGAGTTATAGATGGCAAAGGTCACGCCGGGGATATTGAGCGTACACAGCATGCTGGGCACAATGCCCAGAGCGTCGCGCAGCACGCTGTAGATGCCGGCGATGGCCATGGAGCCAAAGAGCTGCTTGCCGGTCTTGCCGCCGGCCTCGGTCGCGCGCAGGGTCTGAGCTGCGGCGTTGCCGGTGGGGAACTCAAGCGCGGCGTCCACGATAAAGTGACGGTGGATGAGTGCCGTGGCCAGCAGGCCTAGGATAGTGCCGGCGAGTGCCACGATAAACATGTCGAGCCAACTGATCTGGTCGGCATAGCCCAGCATCCAGGCGCCCGGGATGGTAAACGCCAGACCGCCAGCGACCATGGCGCCTGCGGACATGATGGTGTGGGTGACGTTGGCCTCGTTGAGGCTGGCGTTGCCCATGAGTTTCAGGAAGAACAGCGAAATGACGGCAGCGAAAATGATCGGCCAGGGGAGGGCGCCCATCTTGAGGGCGGTGTAGGCCGAGCTTGCCGTGATGATCACGCAGCCAAGGACGCCGATGACGACGCCGCGCAGCGTGAGTTGCCCGCGCATCGAAGCGCGGTTCGAGGGATTGCTCATATAAAACTCCTTTGCGTATATCCGCTTCCCCCGGGAGCGCCGTTACGGATACGGCGCGGGAAGTCGGGTTACCAAGGGCCGCCGCGTGAGCTCGCAAACGACCGCGCACCAGTATAGCGGCACGGCAGTTAATTTGGGACTGGGCTTTTTTAGCTATCCCAAACGAAGCCGAAGGATGATTATTCTGGGACGGGGATTTAAAAATCATTGCGTACCTGATGATTTTTAAATCCCCGTCCCAGAATAATCATCGGGATATACTGCTGGGCAGACGAAAGGAGCGCCGACGATGCTTAATGGGTGCGCATATATATTGACGGTCGACGTGGGCAACACGTTCATTCGCTTTGGCCTGTTTGCAGAGGATTCGGCCGCGGCGCAGGAATGTCCGCTTGCGACATGCGAGATCACGACGCCGTCGAGCATCACAGCAGACGAGGCGCGCATGCGCCTCGTGCAGGTCATGGCCGCACTGGCGGCCGATGCGGGCATGCCGGGTGCGCTTGTGCCCGCGGCTGCTGTGCTGAGCTGTGTGGTCCCGGCGCTCGAGCGCCCGTGGAAGGCAGCGCTTTCCCGTACCTGCACGGGGCGCGTGCTCACCGTGGGGCCGGGCCTCAAGACCGGCATACCCGTGCACTACGATGACCCGGCCGAGATCGGTCCCGACCGCATCGCCGACGCCGTGGCTGCCCGCGCCGTCTACGGCTCGCCGTGCATTGTGATCGACCTGGGCACGACGACCAATATCGAGGTCATCGACGCACACGGCACCTTTGTCGGCGGCGTTATCGCGCCAGGCCTGGCCCTCGGCGCCCGCTCGCTTTCGGCGGCAGCAGCGCGCCTACCCCAGGTTGAGCCCTCGGCGCCGACACACGTCATCGGTCGCAACACGCGTGAGGCCATGCGCTCGGGCGTGGTCTTGGGCGAGGTTGCCCGCATCGACGGCATGCTCGACATGGTGCTTGCCGAGATGCGCGCGACCAAGGCGGCGGGGGAGGGCAGCGTGCCCATTGTCATCACCGGCGACGATGCCGAGGCGCTCGCGGCGTTGGTCGGCCACAGCCTGACGGTAGACGATGCACTGACGCTACGGGGTCTCGCCGAGCTGTACCGCATCAACCAAAAGCCTCGTCGCGCGTAGGGCGAGGGGCTGGTGGGATAAGCTCCCCTACCTTTCACCTGCTACAATGGGTCAAACTATTGCGATTTCGGAGGTGTCTGCCATGTCGGACGATCTTCATCAAACCGCGTCGGGCAAGCGCCGCGACGTTATTAGCTGGGATGAGTTCTTTATGAGCGTGGCCATCGCCGCGCAGCGCCGCAGTAAGGACCCCAACACGCAGGTGGGCGCGTGCATCGCCAACACCAACCACCGCATCCTTTCGGTGGGCTACAACGGTACGCCCTCGGCGCTCAACGACGACTTTTTCCCGTGGGGCACGAGCGACGACCCGTTGCAGGATAAGCACAACTACGTGGTGCATGCCGAGGCCAACGCCGTGCTCAACTACCGCGGCTCGCTCAAAGACCTTGAGGGTTCCACAGTCTACGTCACGCTGTTCCCGTGCCACGACTGCGCCAAGATCCTGGCGCAGGTGGGCGTGGGCGAGGTCGTCTACCTGGACAACAAGTATGCCGATACCGACGACGGCCGTATCAGCCGCCGCATTCTCGACTCCTGCGGCATCAGCTACCGCCAGGTTATCGTCGATGTCCAGATTGGTACCGGGGAGCAGACTCGGCAGTAGCGCGTGCCAACGCCAGCTGGCGGCAAAACAGCCAAAAGAGACCCGTCCCAAATTGACTGCTCGTGAAAGTCGTGTCCGCGCGCATGGACGGCTCGTGAGCGGGTACACGGCTGTAGTAACATAGCTCTGTCTGCGGGCGCGCCCGCGTTATTGTGAGAAAGGAGCCCCTGTGGCTGTTAACGAAGAGCTGCTTAAGAAGGTTCTTGAGGAGATCCGCCCCAACCTGCAGGCCGACGGCGGCGATATGGAGTTTGTGGGTGTCGACGACGAGGGTGTTGTCAAGCTGGAACTGCAGGGCGCCTGCGCCGGCTGCCCCATGAGCTCGCTGACCCTGTCTATGGGCATCGAGCGCATCCTGAAGGAGCACGTGCCTGGCGTTACCCGCGTTGAGCAGGTCAATGCTTCCGGCGAGGCCGAGGACCTGTACGACGAGTACGCGCCGTTCTAAGATGCGAAAGCTGCGGGCGATGTGCTCCGCATAGACGTCACGCCCAAATATGCGGCTGCGAGCGAAAGGCCCGCGGCCGCATTTGTATGTAGGGAGCAGGGGGACCGATATGCTCAACGACCTCTACCATATGCTTGATCCCGTCGCCATTTCGGCGGGGCCCATCACCATCTACTGGTACGGCTTGGCCTATGTGGTCGGAGCTCTGCTCACGGCGGTCGTCATGTATCGCACGCAGCGTCGCTGGGGTTTCGACATTACGGTCGACGACCTGACGAGCGTCGTGGTCGGTGTGGTCTTTGGCCTTATCATCGGCGCCCGCCTGTTCTACGTCATCTTTTACGGCGACGGCTACTACTGGGCACATCCGCTCGAGATCTTTGCCACCAACGAAGGCGGCATGAGTTTCCACGGCGGCCTCGTGGGCGGCATCATCGGCGGCGTGCTCGTGTGCCGCGTGTACAAGCTCGATGCCTGGACCATCGCCGACCTTGCCGTTATCGGTGCTCCGCTGGCCCTGTGCCTGGGGCGCTGTGCCAACTTTGTCAACGGAGAGCTGTGGGGCAAGCCGACCGATTTGCCCTGGGGCGTGATCTTTGGCGGTACCGCGGGCGATATGCCGCGCCATCCCTCCCAGCTCTACGAGGCGTTTCTCGAGGGCATTGTGCTCTTTTGCATCTTGCAGGTGCTCAGCCGCAAAAAACCGCTGCTGCCTCAGGGAACGTTTATGGGCGTGTTTGTGATGGGCTACGGCATCGTCCGCTTCCTCATTGAGTTTGTGCGCGTGCCCGATGCCCAGCTGGGCTATCTGCTGGGCGGCGTCATCACCATGGGTCAACTGCTGAGCCTGCCGCTCGTGATTGTGGGCCTGGCGCTCGTCATCTTTGCCCTCCGCCGCAACCGTCCCCAGCGCGTCTACCTCGATGCCTAGCCGCCACATACCACCACAAAGGGGTAGGCACCTTGGGGGTGGTTTTGCCGGGCAACGATGACAGAACCGTAACGTTTCCCCAGATAAAACCTGTCAAAATAAACCTGTTCTTTTTTGGCAGGTTTCTAGAAAGGCTATTCGGACTGTGAAGGATTCCGACCTCTCCACAACGGCTGCGCGCGATGCCGCTCGCATCGTCTGGTTTAAACGCTATCCCGCCAAGCAGACGCTCGTCGCATTTGTGCTCGCCCTGTTGGCGACCACGGCGTTTTCCATCGATCCCGCCCCGGTGTCGAGTAACGCGGTCCTGGCGATCGATCCCAAGGCGACGGGTACGCTCTATGTGTGCTACGAGGTACTTCTCTCGTTTGCCGGCCATACCGACGCAGTGATGCTGCTCGCACTTGCCTGTTTGCTCACGCTGCCGTTTCGCTATGTGTTCTTTGGTCGCGGTGACGCTTGGCGTCCGTCGGTCGTGCTGCCATCGCTGTTCTTTGCCGTCTGCATGGTGTTCGGCCGTAGCTACGACCTTACCGATTCGGCCGAGATTGTGCTGGGCGACAAGGCACGCGTTATCTGCGCCTGGATTGGCGGCGCGGGTTGGATGCTCTTGGCGATTGTGGCCTTCTATCTGGCTTTTGAGTTTTTGGATTGGTTGAGCTCTCGCCGCATTCCGTTTTCGGAGGCGCATTTTGGCCGCGTGTGGCGTGTTGCCCACGCCGTGCTCTCGGTCCATCCTTTTGTCGGGCCGTTTCTTGTGCTCATGATTGTCTGGGCGCCCACGCTTATCGCCTCGCTGCCCGGCCTCTTTATGGGAGATACGGGCGCGCAGATCCGCCAATGGTTCAACTACCCCAACGGCACGAGCGATTACCTACGCCTGCTTAACCCCAACGTGCTGCTCAACGGCCATCATCCGGTGGTGCACACGGCCATCATCGGCTCGTGTGTGCAACTGGGGCTTTCGCTATTCAACAGCGCCAATGCGGGCCTTGCCATCTACACCTGTGCCCAATTTGTCATCACGGCCGCCTGCATGGCCTATTCCATATCGTCGCTGCGCAAGCTGGGCGTGAGCCTGCCGGTCCGCGGCGTCATCTTGCTGTTCTTTGCGTTTATGCCGATGTTCTCCAACTACGCGGCGCTGCTGACCAAAGACGTACTTTTCGCCGATGCGTTTTTGGTACTGCTCGTTCCGACCGTCAAGCTCGTGGCATGTGGCCTACCCCGTCGCGATGCCAATGCCGAGCGCGCGGGTGAACAGGCGCCTGTGCTCTTTGCGCGCCACGACTGGCTGTTGCTCGTGCTGGGTGCCATGGGTTCCACGTTTTTGCGCAATGGCGGCCTGGTCTTTCCGTTAGCGGCCTGCGTGATTGCGGCGGCGTTTTGCGCCTGGGACGCGCATGTGGCCCGTCGCGTGGCCAAACAGTCTGGCGTCACGCCCTCGTACGCCACGCCGCGCTTCCGTTGGGTCGGCGTGCTCGCAGTGCTTGCGCTCTGCCTTGTCTCCAACATGTATTTCACCAAGGTATTTATGCCGGCGCACGATATCACGCCGGGCTCCAAGCGCGAGATCCTCTCGATTCCGTTTCAACAGACGGCACGCTTCGTCCAAAAGCACGACGGCCTTAATTCGGGCGTTAACCCCAAGGTCAAAGACGATGGCACGATTGAGGAAGCTCCCTGCGACGGCTTGGTGACCGATGAGGAGCGCGCTGCGATCGATCGCGTGCTTAAGTACGAGAACCTGGGCCGTCGCTATAACCCCGACAAATCGGATGCCGTCAAAAACTGCTTTAATGAGTACGCCTCGCAGGAGGACATCAAGGCCTATTTTGAGGTGTGGGCCCAGATGTTCAAAAAGGACCCCGAGTGCTATATCTCGGCGCTCGTCAATAACTACTACGGGTACTTCTATCCAAGCGCTCGCGATGCGTGGGTCTACAGCACGGCGCGCAGTGCCGAGATCATGGCGAAGCCCGATAACCTCAAGTACTTTGACTTCCATCCGGTCGATAGCAAGGTCGTGCGCTGGTGCGACCACCTGATTAACCTGTACCGCGTGGCGGTGCAGCGCATCCCGTTTATCTCGCTCGCCATGAGCTCGGCCACCTACGTGTGGATCATGATCGTCGTGGTGGTCTACCTGTTGCGCCGCCATTCGTGGCGCGCGCTGGCCATTTGGGTGCCGCTTTTGGGCGTGCTCGCCGTGTGCCTGATCGGTCCCTGCAACGGCTCGACCTACATGCGCTACCTGTACCCGGTCATCGCCTGCATGCCTTTTGCCATCGGTGCCACGATCACCCGCAGCGACCTCCTCTGGGCCTAGCCCAAGATTGGTATATCGGGGACAGGTTGCTTTGCCCCAACGGCTTGTATCATCACGACGCCTTCATTTTGGGGTTTATCTTGCAGGCCGGTAGGTATATCATAACGACGTTTGTTTATATTGCCCGAGCATTCACGCTGGGCTTTAGGTCGAAACCGATAGGAGACACGTATGTCCGGACACTCTAAGTGGGCCACAACCAAGCATCGTAAGGGCGCGCAGGACGCCAAGCGTTCCGCCCTCTTCTCCAAGCTCAGCCGCAACATCACCGTTGCTGCCCGTCTCGGCGGTGACCCGCTGCCCGAGAACAACGCCAGCCTCGCCGCTGCCGTTGCCAAGGCCAAGGCTCAGTCCATGCCTAAGGACAAGATCAAGTCCGCTATCGATAAGGCCTTTGGTTCGGGTGCCGACGCCGCCGTCTACGAGAACATCGTGTACGAGGGCTACGGTCCCGCCGGTGTCGCCGTCTACGTCGACTGCCTGACCGACAACCGCAACCGCACCGCCGCTGATGTCCGTTCCGCCTTTTCCCACGCTGGTGGCAACCTGGGCACCTCCGGCTCCGTCGCCTTCCAGTTTGAGCGCAAGGGCCAGATCGTCGTCGCCAAGGAGATCCTGGACGAGAACGCCAAGAAGGAGACCATGATCGCCAACGGTGCTGCCGGTGACGAGGATGAGTTCATGATGGCCATCGCCGAGGCCGGTGGCGAGGACTACGAGGACGCCGGCGAGGAGTGGATCGTCTGGACTACTGCCAACGAGGTCATGGCTGTCTCCAAGGCGCTCGAGGAGCAGGGCGTCCAGGTCAAGGGCTCCGAGACCACCATGGTCCCGACCACCCCGACCGAGGTCTCCGGTGCCGACGCCAAGAAGGTTCAGCGCCTCATCGACCGTCTTGAGGAGCTCGACGACGTCCAGGACGTCTACAGCACCATGGACATGACCGACGAGGTCATCGCTGCCCTCGAGGAGGAGTAGCGCCCGCACGGATTGAGCCGTGCATATCTGGGCATAATGAAGCGAGCATGCAAGCCTCGTGGAATAGATGAGCCGGATCCGCGTGCAATGAGGCACCGGACCCGGCTCTTTTATAATGATGCGAATCGTTTTGCATTCCTTGGATCGAGATTTGAAGGGAGCGCCGCATGCGCGTGCTCAAACGAGCCCTGGCGATCGTGTATCTTGTCGCCGCCGTTGTGGCGCTGGGTACGTTGGTCTGCCAGTTTTGGGGGCCATATACCTATCGCTTTATGCTGCTGATGCGCGATTCGCTGCCTCGCATCGTTGTTACGGCGTGCGGCGGTGTCGTGGCGCTCGGCGTGCTCGTGTGTTTCTTTCGCCTGATGTTTGCTCGTCGCGAGCCGTCCTGCGTGCATCCGGCGGGGGAGCGTAATATCGAGGTCACGCTCGCCGCCCTCTCCTCGTGTGCTCGCACCGCGGCAGAGCGCGACGACCGCGTGATGGTCGAGCATGTCGAGGCGCGCGTGCAGGGCTCCGACGAATCGCGCGTCCGTTTTAAGGTCGACGCCATCGCGCTCGACGACCGGGATGTGGCCTCCCTTGCAGCCGCGATGCAGCAACGTATCGAGGAGGCCTGCGACACCATGCTCGGCACGCCGGGCACGACCGCACGCGTTCGTTTTTTGCCGTCCAAGACTACCGTCCAGACCGTGGAGGTTTCCGGTGAGTGATACCAATCAAGACAAGACCGTCCGCACTCCGCGCCTGACTATCGATCAGAGCGCCGCGCCGGCTAGCGAGGTCGTCGATCCCAAGGTGGAGGGTACCGAGTCGCATGACGCGGTCGCCAATGATTTTGATGAGGCCATGGGTCTCATCAAGGGTACGGGGGCAGCCATCTGGAGCTATGCCGTCCGTCATCCCAACACCACGCTTGGAGCCGTCGCTGGTTTTGTGCTCGCCGTGCTGGTGCTCACGCTCGGCCTGTGGGATACGCTCGTCATCGCTTTCTTTGTACTGATCGGCGCCGTGATTGGCCAGATCCGTGACGGCGAGAACGGGATCGTCAACTTCTTCGGTCGTCTGTTTAGCGGCCGCTAGTATGTATTCGACCGCCGCGTGTGCGGTGGGCATAAGGAGGAACCATGGCTTTTAACACGAAGGTCGATGTGGCCGATACCGAGCTCGAGGCAGACGAGACCGTCACCGCCGAGGCCGAGGACGTAACGCTCGAGGACGAGGCGCTCGTCGAGGCCGAACCCGCCGACGATGCGGACGAGGACGATGAGGAAACAGACGAGTCCGAGGACTCGCTGACCTATTCCAACGGTGTGATTGAGAAGATCGTCGCTATGGCCACCCGCGAGGTGCCGCACGTCTTGGGCATGAAGGGCAACCTCATGCACTTTGTGCAGGAGCAGTTTGGTGCCGAGAATCTGACCAAGGGCGTGACGGTCGAGGTCACCGATGACAACCGCGTGGTCGTCAACATTTCCGTCATTATCGAGTACGGCGCCTACGCGCCCGCGATTTTCGACGACGTTAAGGCACGCGTGACCGAGCGTCTGGCTGCGATGACCGGCCTTGAGGTGGCGGGCGTCAACCTGCGCATCGAGGATGTCATCACCCCCGAGGAGTACGAGCACCGCACCAACCAGCACGAGTAGCCTACCAAAAAGGTAACCTGCCAAAAAGGGACAGGTTTATTTTGGCAGGTTTTATCTGCGAAAACGTCAAACGGCCGGTCGCACGGATGTATGTGCGGCCGGCCGTTATTTGTATGCCCCCGATGTAGGCATACCGCTCGTCTAACTAGGGGTTGCAATCGTCGCGTTCCGCGTTACCCTAATGGGCGCATTGTTTCCAAATTGTTAACGAGGGGTTGCCGTAATGGCTGACGAGCACGAAACAGAAAGCCAGGCATGGGCAATTGAGGCTGCCGCGGCAGAGGCGGCATCGCGAGCTGCCGAGGAGGTGCATCGTCCTCCCGTGGTGCCGATGGAGCGCGTGGTTGATCGCACCGATATTGAGCGCGGCGAGCGTGCCGGCCAAAAGCGCAGCCAGGAGCCGGGCTTCCCGCGCTTTTTCGCCGAGCTCAATCTGGGCCTGATTCTTACGGCCTTTGCCATCGTTGCGTTTAAAACCCCTAATCACTTTGCTTTTGGCGGCACCTCGGGCGTGTCGGTCATTCTGTCCACGCTGTTCCCGACCCTGCCCGTCGGCGTCTTTATGTGGATTATCAACGCGGTTCTCGTCGTTTTGGGCTTTATCTTTTTGGAGCGCAAGGCAATCCTGTGGAGCGTCTTCGCCTCGTTTGCGCTGTCCGCCTATGTTTCGTTTTTTGAGCTCTTTATTCCGACTGATGTTTCGATGACGGGCGATATGTGGCTCGACCTGTGCTTTGCCGTGATACTGCCGGCGCTCGGCAGCGCCATCGTCTTTGATATTGGCGCCTCGACGGGCGGCACAGACATCCTCGCCATGATCCTCAAGCGCCGCACCACGCTCGAGATTGGCCGCGCGCTGCTGTTGGTTGATATCGGCATCGTGGCCATCGCGGCCTTTTTGTATGGTCCGCGTGTCGGCCTGTATTGCGTGCTCGGCCTGTTTGCCAAGACGCTCGTGGTCGACAAGGCCATCGAGAGCATTCACCTTCGTAAGGTCTGCACGGTCATTTGTTCCGAGCCCCTTAAGGTCGAGGAGTTTATCGTCAAGCATCTCAACCGTACGGCGACCATCAGTCGCGGCTACGGTGCCTTCTCGGGCAAGTGCGTGACGGTGATCATGAGCGTGCTGAGCCGTCGCGAGGCCGTGCAGCTGCGCCGCTATGCGCGCGAAGTCGATCCGGGTGCCTTTATCACGATTGTCGACAGTTCCGAGATCGTCGGCAAGGGTTTCCGCGGTACGAACTAGCGCGAACGCATTCAACGAACCGCCTGCTGGCGCCGTGTACCTTGCAAATCGGTCATCTTTGAGTATTTGAACTCACATTGGGTGATAATGATGCCAAAGACATCGTTTGCGATCCAGGTGACTCGCTCAAGATACGAAGGGATGATTTCGATGTTCTGCTCGCAGTGTGGCGCCCCCATGGGCGATAACGACAAGTTCTGCGGCGTGTGCGGTGCCCCCAATGCCGGCGCTGCAGCCTCCGCCCCTCAGGGTCAGCCTCAGCCTCAGCAGTTTGTTCCGCAACCGCCCGTGGCGAATGCGCCAAAGGGCTGCACGGCTCAGGCGTTCCAAGATATGACAAAGACTCCGGGCGTGCTTCAGCGTGTATGCCAAATCGCGTTTTTGCCGGCGCTGATTTGCGTTGTGTCGGTGCTCGTGTTGTTTATTCCCGTTATTGGCGGCATTGCGGCTGCCATCGGCTTTTTGGCAGCTTGCATTGCGAGCGTGTGCGGTTCCGGCTTTGGTATTGAGTGGGGACGTGATCTTTCGCTCAAGGTCGATGACGGCATGGACCGTCCACTCATGCGCTCCACGTCGTTTGGTCTCGGAGTCTTTTCGAGCGTCATCTCGGTGGTGCTCGAGGTTATCGCTGCCATTCCCGTTATCGGTGTAGTGCTTTCGCTGGTGGAGGGCGTGGTAATTGGCGCCGCGGGCTCGTATTCTTATTACGGCTCCTATGCACTCGAGGCAGCGCTGTTCGGTTCGCTCGGCCTGCTTGTCCTGGCTCTGATTGCCTCGGCGATTCTGGGTGTCTTCTTTAAGATGTTCGCCGACATCGCCGTGATGCACTTTGCGGTGACCGGTCGCGTCGAGAGCGCGTTTTCGCTCGATAAGGTTTGGGCGGCCTTTAAGCACAACAAGACCAAGCTGTTCTGTGCTTCGTTCCTTCCCGAGTTTTTGACGGGCCTGGTTTCCAACGCCATTACGTGGATCTTGACAGCTGTCTTTGGTGCCATCGCCGGAATTGGCGCGTACGGCTATTACTATCGCCCCACGGGTATCGAGGCGATTGTTACCGCCGGTGGTGTCACGCTCGTATTGTTCCTGGTGCTGATTGCATTCGTCACGGTGTTCCTTACGGTCTTTGGCAAGATGCTCAAGCACCGTGCCGTTGGCTATTGGGCTGCACGTTATGCAAGCGAATGGGCCGATGAGGACAAGGACGACGTTTTGACTTTTGTGCTCCCGGGTGAGAAGAAGCCTGCTCCTGCGGGATTCAATCCCACGGCAGCCACTGGTGCTGCGCCTGCCCCGGTACCCGCGCCTGCACCTGCCCCGGCACCCGCGCCTGCCCCTGCCCCGGCACCTGCTCCTGTCCCCGCACCGGCGTCCGAGGCGACGCCTGCGGAGCCCGATTGGGATGCCGTTGCCACGCCGGCGGATGAGCCGGGCGATAATCCTGCTGCCGAAAACAATCAAACCGAATAGCCGGTCGAGGCGCCCTGGGCAACTGAGCCCGGGGTGCCTTTTTCTACTGCGAAAGCAAGAAAATGCCTGGGAAAACGGTTGCAGCAAAATTTCTCGGAAATTGGTCAATGTTGCGCAACAACGTCGCGGCTATTGTTGAGAACGTAGACGTGTAAGGTTTGAAGGCGTGCGACGCCTTAGGAAAAGGAGAGGCTCATGTTCTGTCCCACTTGTGGTTCTCCCATTTCGGATGATGCCAAATTCTGCCCTGTTTGCGGATCCGCCGTTGGTGCCGCTTCTGCCGCTGCGGCCCCGCAGCCCCAGCCCGCTCCGGCCCAGGCTATTCAGCCCGCGCCCCAGCCTCAGCAGCAGTACACCGGTCAATACGCCCAACAGTCCGCATCCGCTCCGATGGGCTATGGCCCCATTAAGGCTGACCGCAGCCTGATCGGCTGGCTGCTGCTCTCTCTTGTGACCTGCGGTATCTATTCGTTCTACTTCCTGTATTGCTTGGCACGCGACGTCAACACGTTGTGTCAGGATGACGGCGATTACACGCCGGGTCTGGCGGAATTCATCCTTCTATCGTTTGTGACCTGCGGCTTCTACGCGTACTACTGGTATTACAAGATTGGCAACCGCCTGCAGGCCAACGCTCCTCGCTACGGCCTGGTGTTCCAGGAAAACGGCACCACCGTTCTTCTGTGGCAGATCTTCGGCGCGCTCCTGTGCGGCCTTGGTCCCATCTTCGCTATGAACATCGTCATCAATAATACCAATGCCATGGCAACGGCTTACAACACTCGCCTTGGCGCTCGTGCCTAACAATAAGGGCGGCGTGAACAGCTCCCAGGGACATAGGGGCACGGCAGAGCTCCTTCGCCGCGCCCTTTTTTGCACCGGCGCGCTCTTTGTCGCCTGGCTCGCGCTCTACCTGCTCGACATTGGCTGCATTTTTCGATTGATGACGGGCATTCCTTGTCCGGGATGCGGCATGACGAGGGCGTGGCTGGCGGCGCTGCGCCTCGATTATGCGGCTGCCTTTGCCTACCATCCGCTGTTTTGGGTGGTGCCGATTGCGTTTGTGCTCGCGTTCGTGCGCGAGGAGGTGGCATCGAGCAAGCTAAAGCGTGGTATCGACATTGCGGTCACCGTGTTGTGCGTGCTGGTCGTCGTCGTATGGATCGTGCGCCTCATCAATCCGGCAGATGCCGGTCTGCTCTTTGGCGGCTATGCGCCCGCCGGAGTTCCCGACGATATCATCCACCTCGAACCCCCACGCTGGCTCACCATCCTTCGCTCTTACCTGGCGTGACGGAGGACGCGCTAGAAAAACGGTCGACACATAAGCGGGGGCGAACGTTGAGATAACGTCCGCCCCCGCTTTGCTTTAGCCAGGCTGTTATGGATGGGCGTGACGGCTACTCGTCGCGCTTTTCCTCGTGGCGAGCGGCAGCCCGCGCATCGTGGATGCCCTTGATTGCAGCATGGCGGGCGGTGCGAGCATCGTGCATGGCGTCGCGCGCCTCAGCGGCCGTGGCCTTGGCAGAGCGCAGCTTGGCGGCCAAGTCGGGGTTGGTTTCGGCGACCGCGGTAATCGCGGGGCCGTCGAGCTCCTCTTGCGTGGGCTCGGCCAAAAAGTCGATAGCATACTGGGCTGCCACCATGGAGCCCTTGGCCAGCACGCTCTCGTCGATCTTGTAAAAGCAGGAATGTTGGGCGTACGTGGCGCCAATCTTGGGGTTGCGCGTACCTACAAAGGCGAGCACGCCCGGTACGCGGCGCAGGTACTCCGAAAAATCCTCGCCCGAAAGCGTGCCACGATAATGGCCTTGGCCGGCGGGGCCCAGACACTTAATTACAGCCTGACGGCAGCGCTCGCTCGAGCCCGCGTCGTTTTCGACCTTGTAGTTGGCGATGGTGTAGTCGGTGAGCTCTGCCTCGGCGCCCAAGGCGGCCGCAGTATGCTCCACGATGCGGCGCATAAGCTCCGGCATTTCCTCGTGGGTCGAATCGCCGTAGGTGCGCACCGTGCCGGCGAGGTAGGCCGTGCCGGCGATAACGTTGCGCGCGGTGCCGCCATGCAGCTCGCCGACGGTGATGACGGCCGGCTCGTAGGGGCTGATTTCGCGCGAGACGATGGTCTGCAGGGCATTGACGATCTCGGCGGCAACCATGACGGCGTCGTGGCCGCGCTGGGGCATGGCGCCGTGGCACGAGGTGCCGCGGACATCGATGCGGAACCAGTCGGTATTGGCCATGCGCGGGCCGGGCTCGCAGCTTACGGTGCCGGCGTCGACCTCGCTCCAGATGTGCGCGGCGTAAGCGCCATCGACGCCGTCGAGCACGCCCGTGCCGATCATGAGTTTGGCGCCCTGGCCGTTTTCCTCACTGGGCTGGAAGACGATGCGGACCTCGCCGTGGATGTCGTCGGTCATATGGCGCAGGATCTGCAGCGTGCCGAGCATCATGGCGATGTGGCAGTCGTGGCCGCAGGCGTGCATGCAGCCCTCGTTGACGCTGGCGAATTCCTCGCCGGTCTGCTCGGTGACGGGCAGGGCGTCAATATCCGCGCGCAGCAGGATGCGGCGGCGCGGCGTGCCGTCCTCGCGGTAGGCGTCGGGTGCGGTGCCGCGGAGGGTCGCCACCAGGCCCGTCTTAAGGGGGCGCTCATAGGGGATATTCATGGCGTCGAGCTGGTTGGCGATGTCGGAGGTTGTGCGCTCTTCGGCGAGGCTCAGCTCCGGATGCTTATGGAAGTGCCGGCGCTGCTTGATGATATAGGGCTCAAACTCGGCGGCGATATCTCGGATGGCCGCGGTGACGTCGTCTGCCGCGCGAGCCTCGGTCGCCGCCATAATCTGCTGTGCCTTGGTCTTCGTCATGATCGATTTGCTCCTTGCTGGGTTGATCGCAAAATCGTACAGGCTCTCTCCAGTATGCCACCTGCCGCTAGGGCTGGCAAAGCTGCCGTTTGCCGCTTGGCATTTTGTAACCGAGACGGGGGAGTACACTCGGGGGTGTTGAATTTCCTGCCAGAGATGGGGATGCCCATGCAACATATCGATCGGATTATCCGCTCCAAGAACGTCTTTACCGCGCAAGACGGCATCGATACTGCTCGTGAGCTGGCGATTGCCATCGCAGGTGACCGTATCGTCGCAGTCGGCAAGCCCGATGACGTGATCGCCGCCGCTCCCGCCGCCACGCCGGTTCTCGACTACGGCGAGCAGTTTGTCTGCCCCGGTTTCCATGACGCTCATCTGCACTTCTTCCATACCTCGGTCGGTTCCTCGCCGTACATGCTCATGGATATGGGCACGTCCGAGGCGGCGCTGGTACAGCACGCGCTCGAGTTTTCCCAGGACCTGCCCGACGACGCTTGGGTTGTGACGCAGGGCTGGCGCGACTACCGTTGGGACCCGCCCGAGCATCCTACCAAGGCGTCGCTCGATGCGGCATTCCCCGATCGTCCCTGCGTTATGTATTCGGGCGACGGCCACACGCTGTGGCTCAACAGCCGCGCACTCGAGGCGCTCGGCGTCACGCGCGACAGCGAGCCGCCGGCGGGCGGCAGCTACGACAAGGACGCAAACGGCGAGCTCACGGGCATTGCTCACGAAGCGGCTGCCATGCAGCTGTTGCCGCGCTGTCTTGAGTGGCTGGGCGAAGATCGCATCGCAAGCGCTTACGCCGATCAAATGAGGCGCATGGCCGAGCAGGGCATCACCTCGATCTGCGATATGTCGCTCATGCCCATGCTGGGCTGTGATTTTATCCGCGACGATGTCTACGACAAGCTGCAGACGACCGGCAAGCTGGGCATTCGTGCCCATCTGTTCCCCACGCTGCTGGATGACCAGTCGCGTCTAGAAGAGCTCCAGGTACGTTACGCGAACAACGCGCTGCTTTCGGCGCCAGGTTTTAAGCAGTTCTTCGATGGCGTGTCGAGCGAACACACGGCATATCTCACCGAGCCCTATACCAATCCGCGCTTCCCGGGCGACCGGGGCCGTCTGACGGTCCCGGCTGAGCGCATGCGCAAACTGGTTCTGGCGGCCGCGGAGCGCGGTCATACCGTACGCATCCACGTTATTGGTGACGGTGCGATTCATGCCGCGCTGGATATCTTCGAGGAAGCGGCCGACCTGTACGGCCTGCCCCAGCACGGCCATAACACGCTCGAGCACCTAGAGAACCTTCTGCCCGAGGACATCGACCGCCTGCGCAAGCTCAACGTGGTCGCCTCGAGCCAGCCCTGCCATATTACGCTCGATCCGGGTGGACCGGAGCGCGATCTGGGCCTGGAGCGCAGCCGCATCATGTGGCCGTTCGCAACCTATAAGCAGCGCGGCATTCGCCAAGCCTTCGGTACCGACAGCCCTATCACGCCCGTTACCAGCATGAACGTGCTCTACACGGCTATCACGCGCCAGGACCCCAAAAGCCACTGGCCCGAGGGCGGCTGGTTGCCGAGCGAGCGCATCGATGCAGCAACGGCTCTGCGCAACTACACCCTGGGCAGCGCCTATGCAGCGGGCGACGAGCAAAACCTCGGCAGCTTGGAGCCTGGCAAGTACGCCGACCTGGTAGTCCTGGACCAAAACCCGCTCACCATCGACCCCCAAGAGCTCCAAGCCACCAAGGTCCAGGTCACCTACCTGGCAGGTAACGTAATCTACGAGCGCTAGCCTCATACCTCACTCATAGGGGGCACGTTTCAGCAACGTGCCCCTTTCTTATTCGCACCATCCGCATCGCCATTTTGCTGCACTGACTTTTCTGAATGCCGGGCCCTAGTTAGTCAACCTGGCTCCCAGGGCGGACCGGAGGGCATGAAGTTTGTCGCGAGTTCCGCACGCAAAGGAAAGCACTTAATGTGCTTTCCGTCTTGCGCAGGACTGTAGAGCAGTAAACTTCATGCCCTCCGGTCCGCCCCGGGAGCCACCGCTAAGTTATCCCCCGGCATTCAGAAAATCTAAGTGCCAAAAAATAAGATTTTTTGACTCCGTGTTGTATAACCCGCCATTCGTGGGTACCATTCAACGCGTACGCAAACAAAAAGGGTTAATTCGCGTGGTATAACCGCGCGGCCCAAAAAGGAGGAGACAAGCATGTCGTCTTTGAAGCCGCTTGCAGATCGTGTTCTGGTCAAGCCCGACGAGGCCGAGCAGAAGACCGCTTCTGGTCTGTATATCGCCAGCAACGCTCAGGAGAAGCCGCAGCGCGGCACCATTGTTGCCGTTGGTGCCGGCAAGGTCAACGACAAGGGTGAGCGCATTCCCATGGACGTCAAGGTCGGTGACGTTGTCATCTACGGTAAGTTCGGTGGCAACGAGGTTAAGGTCGACGGCGAGAAGTATCTGCTCATGCGCGCCGATGACATCTACGCTGTCGTCGAGGCCTAGTCTCGTCAGAATCTCTGATTCGTCTTTGAACGCGCTCGTCGCATAGGACTCGGAAGCGGCGACGCGAGTCACATTTCTTTTGGAGGATTACCCACTATGGCAAAGAACATTACGTTCAACACCGATGCCCGCGCTAAGCTCGCCAAGGGCGTCAACACCCTGGCCGACGCCGTTACCGTCACCATGGGCCCCAAGGGCCGCTACGTTGCGCTGCAGCGCACGTTCGGTGCCCCGACCATCACCAACGACGGCGTTTCCGTCGCTAAGGAGATCGAGCTCGAGGACAACATCGAGAACATGGGCGCCCAGCTGGTGAAGGAGGTCGCCACCAAGACCAACGACACCGTGGGTGACGGCACCACCACCGCAACCCTGCTCGCTCAGGCCATCGTCAACGACGGTCTGCGCAACGTCGCCGCTGGCGCCAACCCGCTGGCCATCCGTCGCGGCATCGACAAGGCCGTCAACGCCGCCGTCGCCGAGATGAAGAAGCAGGCCAAGCCGGTCGAGACCAAGGAGCAGATTGCTTCCGTCGGTACCATCTCCGCCGGTGACCCCGAGGTCGGCGAGAAGATCGCCGAGGCCATGGAGGTCGTGGGCAAGGACGGCGTCATCACCGTCGAGGATTCCCAGACGTTCGACATCACCATCGACACCGTCGAGGGCATGCAGTTCGACAAGGGCTATGTCTCCGCTTACTTCGTCACGGATAACGACCGCATGGAGGCCGTGATGAAGGATCCGTACATCCTCATCACCGACCAGAAGATCTCCAGCGTTCAGGACATCATGCCTGTTCTCGAGGCTGTCCAGCGCGCCGGCCGTGGCCTGCTCATCATCGCTGAGGACATCGACGGCGAGGCCCTGCCCACCCTCGTCCTCAACAAGATCCGTGGCGCTCTCAACGTCTGCGCCGTCAAGGCTCCGGGCTACGGCGATCGCCGCAAGCGCATCCTCGAGGACATCGCCGTCCTTACCGGTGGCCAGGCCGCTCTGGACGAGCTGGGCGTGAAGGTCGCTGACATCACCGCCGATATGCTCGGTACCGCTAAGTCCGTCACCATCTCCAAGGACAACACCGTCGTCGTTGGCGGCGCTGGTTCCAAGGAGGCCATCGACGCCCGCATCGCTCAGATCAAGGGCGAGATGGAGAACACCACCTCTGACTTCGACCGCGAGAAGCTCCAGGAGCGCCTGGCCAAGCTCTCCGGTGGCGTTGCCGTCATCAAGGTCGGCGCTGCTACCGAGTCCGAGCTCAAGGAGATCAAGCATCGCGTCGAGGACGCCCTGCAGGCTACCCGCGCTGCTGTCGAGGAGGGCATTGTCGCTGGCGGCGGCGTCGCCTTCATGGACGCTGTTCCTGCGCTCGATGCTGTCGAGATCGACGACCCCGAGGAGAAGATCGGCGTCGACATCGTCAAGAAGGCTCTGACCGCTCCGGTCGCTACCATCGCCAAGAACGCTGGCTTTGAGGGCGCTGTCGTGGTCGACAAGGTTGCCGAGCTGCCCGCCGGCCAGGGTCTCAACTCTGCCAACGGCGAGTGGGGCGACATGATCGAGATGGGCGTCCTCGACCCCGTCAAGGTAAGCCGCGTCACCCTGCAGAACGCTGCTTCTGTCGCCAGCCTGATCCTCATCACCGAGGCCACCGTCTCCGATGTGCCCAAGAACACTCAGCTTGAGGACGCTATCGCTGCTGCTACCGCTGGTCAGCAGGGTGGCGGTATGTACTAAGGCCGACAAGGTCTAGAACTCCCACCGGGAATCCGGGGGCGTGACGGGGCTTCTCTCCGGAACGTCCTCGGACATGCAAAGAGGCTCCGCATCGCGCTTCGCGCTGCGGAGCCTCTTTGCGTCCTGCGGAATATTCCGGAGAGAAGCCCCGTCACGCCCCCGGATTCCCTGCGTTTACGGCCTTGAGGTCGGCGTGGGCGGAGATCGTGGCTGATGGGGATACGTGTCCCGGTCGCTGTTTCGCGGCTTTGCCGCGAAAGGCGCGCTACTTTGGGATGGATGGGGAACGTGGTAGTTGCGGCAACTGGTCCCCGCCATAAATTACCCTTGGCATACTTGCGCAAAAGCCTGCTGGTGCTACACTTGCAATTGCTGTTTCAGGGCGGGGTGGAATTCCCCACTGGCGGTAAATCGGGCGGTGCCAAAGGGGTGCCGTGGCGCAGACGAGGCGTCTGCGACCGAGCCGATGAGTCCGCGACCCGTGCGTGTGTTGGTTCGCATGCCGGCTGAACTGGTGAGACCCCAGTACCAACGGTTAGAGTCCGGATGAAAGAGGCAGGTGATCTTATGTCTGAACAGTCGCAGCATATCCATTTTGAGAACACGAATAGGTGGAGCACCAAACAGCTCGTTACCATGGCGTTGATGTGCGCCTTGGGCGCCCTGTTTATGTATGTGCAGCTGCCCATTCTTCCTTCGGCGCCGTTTTTGACCTATGATCCGTCGCTGGTGCCGGCGATGGTGTGTGGGTTTGCATATGGCCCCGGTGCCGGTACCGCCGTTGCCGCCATGGCGATCGTTATCCATGCACTCACCACGGGTGACTGGGTCGGCGCGCTTATGAACCTGGTTGCCACGCTGGGCTACATTCTGCCCGCGGCTATCGTCTACCAGAAGATGCATACCTATAAGGGTGCCGTGATTGGCCTGGTGCTCGGCGTTATTGCTGCTACGGCGTTGTCTATGGTCGCAAACCTTACCATTGGCGTATGGTTCTGGTATGGCTCGGTCGATGTGATCGCCCCGCTCATGATTCCTGCCGTGCTGCCGTTCAACCTTATCAAGACCGTGCTTAACTCGGTGTTGACGCTTGCAGTGTACAAAGCGGTCTCCAACCTCATCACGCCTAAAAAGGACCAGGTCAAAGGCCGCGCATGATTGAGTGTCGGGGCGTTTCCTTTAGCTATGACGGTGCCGCACCGGCACTCGACGGCGTCGATCTGAACATCGAGGATGGCGAGTTTTTCTGCATCCTCGGTGGCAATGGGTCGGGCAAGTCGACGTTTACCAAGCATCTGAATGCACTGTTGCAGCCCGATGCGGGCACGGTACGCGTCAACGGCATGGATGCGTCCGACCCCGAGCTGGTCTACGACATTCGTTCGACCGCGGGCATGGTATTCCAGAATCCCGATGATCAGCTGGTAGCAACGCTTGTCGAAGATGACGTTGCGTTTGGTCCTGAAAACCTTGGCGTGCCATCGGCGCAAATTGCGCAGCGCGTACGCGAGGCACTGAAGGGCGTGGGCCTGGTGGGCTTTGAGCGCCACGAGACCCACGCGCTTTCGGGCGGCCAAAAGCAGCGCGTGGCGCTTGCCGGCGTGCTCGCCATGGAACCGCGCGTGCTCATATTGGACGAGGCTTCCTCGATGCTCGATCCGCGTGGACGCAAGGGCCTCATGAAGGCTTGCCGTGCGTTGCATGATCGCGGCATGACCATCGTGATGATTACGCACTTTATGGAAGAGGCCGCCGAGGCCGATCGCGTTGCTGTCTTCCAAGCGGGCCGCGTTGCCATGATCGGTACGCCCGAGGAAATCTTGACGCGGGCGGACGAACTTGCGCAGCTCAACCTGGATATGCCGGCGTCGTGCTGCCTAGGTAGGGCACTTCGTGAGAAGGGCGTGCCCGTTTGCGCGCAGGTGCGCGAGGCAGATATGGTCGCCGAGATTGCGCGGGTTTACGCCGAGCGGGGCGGGGCGGACGTCGCAGTGCAGCCTTCTGCATCCGATTCTCGTATGCTCGACAATGCATTCTTCGCGACTAACGAGGCGGCCGCATCGGAGCCCGTTATCGAGATTTCGCACCTCTCGCATAGTTACTCGCTGAGCGCCCGCGAGCGCCGTCGATGGCGCAAGCGCTCGACCACTGCGGACGCATCGAGCAAACAGGCTCTTTGGGGCAACGATCCAAACAGCCCCTGGGCGCTACGTGATGTTTCGCTGACGGTGCGCCGCGGCGAGTTTCTGGGATTGGCGGGTCATACCGGCTCGGGTAAATCGACGCTGGTTCAGCATCTCAACGGGTTGATTCGTCCGCAGGAGGGAAGCGTTTGCGCGCTGGGGCTCGACCTATCAAGCAAGAAAGACGCCGCTGCGGTTAAGGCCAAGGTCGGCGTGGTGTTTCAGTATCCCGAGCGCCAGCTATTTGCCGAGACCGTGGCGCAGGACGTGGCGTTTGGCCCGCGCAACCTTGGCCTGCCAGAAGACGAGGTTGCACGCCGTGTCGCATCATCGCTTGCGCGCGTGGGCCTCGACCTTGCCGCGATAGGCGACAAGAACCCCTTTGAGCTTTCGGGCGGCCAGCAGCGCCGCGTGGCGTTTGCCGGCGTGCTCGCCATGGAGCCCGAGGTGCTGGTGCTCGACGAGCCCATGGCGGGGCTCGATCCGGCTGCGCGCGGGGATTTCCTGGGGCTCATCGATCGACTCCATCGCGAGGGCCTGACTGTTGTCATGGTTTCGCATAGCATGGATGACCTGGCAAATTGTTGTGACCGTATCGTTGTGATGAACGAGGGCGCCGTGTTTGCCGAGGGAACGCCCGCGCAGGTGTTTGCGCACGCGGACGAGCTCAAATCGATCGGCCTGGGCGTTCCTGCCGCCCAGCGCATGGCGCTGGCGCTTGCACAAGCCGGTGTGCCGCTCCGCTGCGACAAGCTTTATACGGTTGAGGCGCTAGCCGACGAGTTGGCCGGCTTGCTGCTGGGCTGCGCGGACGTGCCTTTGAGGGTTCCGTGTCAGGCTGGTTCCAAGGCGCCCACGCGAGAGGAGGGCTGCTAATGGAGGCGTTCTCATTTGGCAGCTACTATCCCGGGGATAGCGCGGTGCATCGCCTGGATCCGCGTACTAAGTTGCTCCTAGGTTTTGCATTTCTGGTCACCGTGCTCACCGTCGGAAGCTTTTGCGGGCTGGTTCCGGTCGCATTTTTTGTCGTGCTGGTCTATCTCGCAGCCCGGGTGCCGTTGCGCCGGGTCCTATCATCGATGGCACCATTGCTGGCGATTGTCGTGGTGGTCGCGGTGCTCAACCTGTTTTCCGACCAGAGTGGCCGCATCCTGTGGCAGCTTGGCTTTTTGCAGGTGAGCGAGGGCTCGCTGCGTTCTGCGGCGTTTGTGGCGTGCCGCCTGACGTTGATGATGGCCGGCATGAGCGCCGTTACACTCACCACGCCGACGCTCGACCTCACCGCGGGCTTTGAACGTCTGCTCGCACCATTTGCGCGCGTGGGGCTTCCGGCGCACGAGCTCGGCATGATTATGGGTATCGCGCTGCGGTTTATGCCGCAATTTGCCACCGAGATGAAACAGACGGCCGATGCACAGGCAAGTCGCGGCGCGCGCGTGACGGGCGGTCCGCTCGGCGGTGTGCGCATGCTCGGCAGTGTGGCGATTCCGCTGTTCACCGGCGTGTTCCGTCATGCCGAGACGCTTTCGGCCGCCATGGATGCGCGCTGTTATCACGGCGAGCAGGGACGCACGCGTCTGCATGCGCTTGCGTTTGGCCGGGGGGATGTACTGGCAGCGCTGGCGATGGCGCTGCTGGTGACATGCGTTGTCGTTATCAATCTTCAACTCGTCTAAGCTCGATTCGAGCGCAAGAAAGGGGTCTCTATGACCGACACCGATCGCACGGCTCAGCTCGAGCGCGCCTGCTCGTATCTCAGGCGCATTCCGGCGTGGTATCTTGCCACGACCGATGCGAGCGACGGGCATCAGCCCCGCGTGAGGCCGTTTTCGTTTGCCATGGTCGATGATGGCAAGCTGTGGTTTTGCACGTCGCGCGACAAGGACGTGTGGGCGGAGTTGAGCGCGAATCCCAAGTTTGAGGTATCGGGCTGGAAGCCGGGGGAGTGCTGGATCGTGTTAACTGGCGAGGCCGCGCTCGAGGACGATGCATTCGTGAGCGACAAGGTGCGCCAAGCGGGCTTTAAGCACATGGTGGGCATTGGCGAGCAACACGATAGCGCCAACGATGGTCGCCTTGCATTCTTCTCGGTCCGCAACATCGCCGCACGGTTCTGCGATATCGACGGCAGCGAAGAGCGCCTCGAGCTCTAATTTCCCAAATTGACTACCCATTCCAAAAAGACTGGTCAGGCGACAGGAGGAAACGTGGACGGATTGAATACGGTGCTGGAGTATCTGACGTCGGTGCCGGCGTGGTATCTGGCGACGAGCGTGGGCGGGCAGCCGCATGTGCGTCCGTTCTCGTTTGCGCAGATTCAGGACGGCAAGCTGTGGTTTGTGACAGCGCGCACCAAAGATGTGTGGCAGGAGCTGCTGCAAAACCAGCGCTTTGAGGTCACGAGTTGGTGGCCGGGCCATGGTTGGTTGATCCTGCGCGGGCGTGCGGGGCTGGAAGACCGGGCTTCGAGCGAAATGCGCGAGGCCGGATGGAAGCATCTTGAGCGCTTGAGCGAGCACTATGAGGGGCCTAACGACCCCGCGCTCGTCTTCTTTAGCGTCGAGGATCCTGAGGCATTTATCTGCAATCATGACGAATGGGTGCCGGTTGAGCTCTAGCCAGCTGGCTCATCCTAACAACTTAGTTTTCGCATGGGCGGACCCCGTGTTGCCCGGCACCGTAAGGAGTGCCGGTCAATACGGGGCCCGCTCTATTTGTCAATTCCTTCAAGCGAATGTGTCGGGAATGTTTCAATGCATGAACATGCAAGCTATTTACGTATTCATGCATCTTTTGGTGCTAAAGTTTCAACCCACCTCATAATGACCGCTGCGAAATGCGCATCGGTGCATAAATCGCAGACAAGGAGTCTGATATGTCTTTGAAGGTTGGAATCGTCGGCGCGGCTGGATATGCCGGAGCCGAGCTCATTCGCCTCGTACTCGGCCATCCCGAGTTTGAACTTGTTGCCATTACGTCCAACGCCGATGCCGGCCAGCCGCTGTCCGCAGTGTATCCGAGCTTTGCTGGCGTAAGCAATCTGGTTTTCACCACGCATGACGCCCCCGAGCTCAAAAGCTGCGATGCGGTTTTTCTTGCCGTGCCGCACACGGCTGCCATGGCGCAGGTGCCCGCGCTCCTTGCCGCGGGCGTTTCCTGCTTCGATCTTTCGGCCGATTACCGTCTGAGCGACCCGTCCGTCTTTGAGGCATGGTATGCCGCCGAGCACACGAGCCCCGAGCTGCTCAAGACCCGCGCTTTTGGCCTGCCCGAGCTGTTCTGCCAGGACTTAGAGACCGCTGCTTCCAGCCATGCCGCCGGAAAGCCCGTTTTGGTCGCTTGCGCCGGCTGCTATCCCACCGCAACGAGCCTCGCTGCCGCTCCTGCCGTGCGTGCGGGCTGGGTGGCAGAGAACGGCCCCGTAATCGTCGATGCCATTAGTGGCGTGACGGGCGCCGGTAAGTCCTGCAACGCTCGCACCCATTTTTGTAGCGCGGACGAGAACCTGGAGGCCTATGGCGTAGGCAAACATCGCCATACGCCCGAGATTGAGCAGATCCTGGACCTGACCGATCGCGTCGTCTTTACTCCGCACTTGGCACCGCTCAAGCGCGGCCTGCTTTCCACGGTGACGATGCCGCTCGCGCCGCAGACTCTCGACACGTTGGCCCTTGAGGACGTCGTCGACCATTACAAGAAGTTCTACGCCGGTCGCACCTTTGTGCGCGTGCTCGATGTCGGCCAGCAGCCCAAGACGGCTTCGGTCGTCGGCACCAACGCTGCCCAGATTGGCCTTGCGCTCAACAAGCGTGCGGGCGTGCTGGTGGTGACGGGTGCTATCGACAATTTGTGCAAGGGTGCAGCAGGCCAGGCGGTCCAGTGCGCCAACATCGTTTTTGGCTTTGACGAGCGACGAGGCTTGCCCACAGTGGCGTGCCCGGTGTAGCACATTCGATTGTTAACGATTTGGTGGTCGGGTATCGAGTTGGGCGCCGCTTTCAAGCTGGTCTAGTAGTTGTGACCGGTATGGCGTGCCAGCCGATGCCCGCTTTTTTGTCTGATATAAGGAGTCGTAGGGACGATGAATACCGACCTGATTGATATCAAGATACGCGCCGTCGAGGGTGGCGTTACGGCAGCGGCCGGCTTTAAGGCCGCAGGCATCCATGCAGGATTCCGGAAGAATCCCGAGCGCTTGGACTATGCGCTCGTCGTGCCCGATAAGCCCTGTCCAGGCGCCGGCGTGTTTACGACCAACCGCTTTTGCGCGGCGCCCGTGCAGGTGAGCCGTGCCAACCTGGGCGGTGCGGACAAGGGCTATGGCATCATCGCCGGCGTTTCAATCAACTCCGGCAACGCGAACGCTGCCACGGGCGAGACCGGCCTAGCCTGCGCGCGCGAGACGTGCAACATCGCCTCGCAGGTTATTGGCTGCGAGCCCCAGCAGATCCTGGTTGCCTCGACGGGTGTGATCGGACAGATTTTGCCGATCGACACGTTTGAGGCAGCCGTCCCGTCCGCCTACGAGGCGCTCTCTGCCCATGGCGGTGCCGATGCGGCCCGTGCCATCATGACGACCGATACGCATTCCAAGGAGTATGCCGTTCGCTATCGCAGCGAGGCTGCGGGCCATGCGGGCAACGCTTATACGGTGGGCGGCATGTGCAAGGGCTCGGGCATGATCATGCCCAATATGGCTACCATGATCGCGGTCATTACTACCGATGCCCCCGTCGAGCCGGAGGCGCTCCACACCCTACTGCTCTCGATCGCTAAGCAGACCTTTAATAAGGTGACGGTCGATTCCGATACCTCGACCAACGACACCTGCATCGTGCTTGCTTCTGGCGCTGCTGCCGCTGATACCGAGGCTATCGTCGAGGGCACTGATGCCTTTGACGAACTGTCCTTTGCCGTGCACGAGGTGTGCGAGAGCCTGGCGCGCAACATCGCGGCCGATGGCGAGGGCGCGTCAAAGCTCGTGACGGTTAACGTTACCGGCGCCGCCACCGACGAGGAAGCCGATATCGCCGCCCGTGCCGTCGCCAACTCGCCGCTCGTCAAGACCTGCATCGCCGGTCACGACTGCAACTGGGGCCGCGTCGCCATGGCGCTCGGCAAGTGCGGCGTGAAGTTTCATCAGGAAGACGTTTCCATCGACATGATGGGCATGCCGGTCTGCCGCGACGGTCTGACTGTTCCCTTTGACGAGGACGAGGCTCTGCGACGTTTTGAGGCGTCCGAGATCGTGATCTCGGCCGACCTGGGTGCAGGCGACGCGGCAACGACCGTGTGGACCTGCGACCTCACGCACGAGTACATCTCCATCAACGGCGACTACCGTTCCTAGATTCCAGGCACGCTGCGCATCTTGCCGCATTGCGGACAGCGAAGCACGGCGTGATAACGATACGAAAGATGAGGCAGATTATGAAATTCGCACGCGACTGTCGTTCGAGCGAATCCAACGAAGCAACCGCGCAGCTGCTGTTCGAAGCGCTGCCGTGGATTAAAAACCTGACCGGCAAGACGGTCGTTATCAAATATGGCGGAGCCGCCATGGTCGATGAGCAACTGCGCCGCGACGTGATGAGCGACATCGTTTTGCTCAAGATTATCGGCATGCGCCCCGTCATCGTGCATGGCGGCGGCAAGGCCATCAACGAGGCGTTGAGCCATTACGATATTCCCGTCGAGTTTAAGAACGGCCAGCGCGTGACTACGCCGGCGACTATGGATATCGTGCGCGAGGTGCTGGGCGGCAAGGTTAACCAGGAGCTGGTTGCTGCTATCAACCACCACGGCAACCTGGCCGTGGGCGTGTCGGGCAGCGATGCCGGCACGCTCATCGCCGAGCCGCTCGACCCCGAGCTCGGTCGCGTGGGCAAAGTGACGAACGTCAACACGGACTATATCGAGCGTTTGCTCGATAGCGAGTACATCCCCGTCATCGCTACCGTCGCGGCGGGGGAGGACGGCGGTTTCTTCAACATCAATGCCGATACCGCCGCCGGTGCCGTCGCGGCAGCGCTTCACGCGCATAAGGCGATCTTTTTGACCGACGTCGATGGCCTGTACAAGGACTTTAGCGATAAGGATTCGCTTATCTCTAACCTAACGCTCGACGAGGTTAACGAGATGCTCTACGGTGGCGAGGTCGATAAGGGCATGATTCCCAAGCTACGTGCGGCCGTCGACGCGCTTGCCGGTGGCGTGTTCCGCGCCCATATCATTAACGGTACCACGCCGCATTCGCTGCTGCTTGAGCTGTTGACCGATGCCGGCGTCGGCACCGTGATCCATTCTACCGAGACGGCCTACGAGTTCGATACGCACCCGCACCCGCTTTCGACCTTTGCGGCGCGCCTGACCGAGAATCTCGACGAGGTCGAGAAGCTTCAAACGGTCTAGCCGGCTCAAAATTGCTACGCCATTACGCCCAAACTCCGCGCTACTTGGCGCTTAACGAAAGGTATCTCATGTCACTTGCAGCACAACAATCGCTCGAATCCTACTACGTCATGCACACCTTCGGTCGCTCTCCGGTCGAGTTTGTCGAAGGCCGCGGCATGAAGCTCACCGGCGACGATGGCCGCGAATACCTCGATTTTCTTGCCGGCATCGGCGTGTGCAGCCTGGGCCACGGCAACCCGGCAGTGCTGTCGGCGCTCGAGGCTCAGACCAAAAAGCTTCTGCATGTGTCTAACTACTTCTACATCGAGCGGCGTGGACAGGTCGCGGCGCTGCTGTCCAAGCTTGCCAACGACGACGTAGATGGTGCGTGCGTGCTGGCCGATGCCATTGTCGCCGGCGATGAGACCACGGCCGCTGCGCTCGGTGCCCCGGCTGCGGACGAGCAGGTGTGGGAGACGTTCTTTGCCAATTCTGGTGCCGAAGCCAACGAGGGCTCGATGAAGCTTGCGCGTCTGTACGCCAAGCGTGCTGGTAACGGCGGCAACACCATCGTATGCATGCGTGGCGGCTTCCACGGCCGTACGCTCGAGACCATTGCCGCCACCATGCAGGATTGGCTACAGGACAGTTTCCGTCCGCTGCCGGGTGGCTTTGTGGCCTGCACACCCAACGATGTAGATGAACTGCGTGCAATTTTTAAGCAGTTGGGCAGTGAAATTTGCGCCGTGATGCTCGAGCCGATTCAGGGCGAGAGCGGTGTGCACCCCATGACCGAGGAGTTTATGGCTACGGCGCGCGACTTGGCGCACGAGGTGGGTGCCGTGCTTATTGCCGACGAGGTCCAGTGCGGAATCTTTCGTACGGGTAAGCCGTTTGCGTTCCAGACCTATGGCGTGGAGCCCGACATCATGAGCCTTGCCAAGGGCATTGCCGACGGTGTGCCTATGGGTGCCGTGGTGGCAAAGAAGGAAATCGCCGACGTCTTTAAGCCCGGCGATCATGGTTCGACCTTCGGTGGCAGCTGCTTGGCCATCGCGGCGTGTGCCGCGACGCTCTCCGCGCTTGTGCACGGCGATTATGCCGAGCATGCTGCCAAGGTTGGCGCCTATATGGAGCAGGCGCTGGCTAAGCTTCCGCATGTGGTAGAGGTGCGTGGTCGCGGCCTGATGCTCGGCTGCGATTTGGATGCTGCCGCGGGTGATGCACACGACGTCGTGGCCCGTGCATTGGGGGCTGGTGCCGTGATCAACGCTACAGGCGCACATACGCTGCGCTTCCTTCCGCCGCTCGTGTGCGAAGAGGCCGACGTGGACAACCTGATCGAGATCCTGGCGGGTGTTTTGGCCTAACACGGCGCAATAACTTAATTTGGACCGGGTTCCGGACTGCGGACGTGCCATATGCGGCACGATTCAGCGGTCTGGAGCCCGTTTTGCTATCGATTTACCATGGCTGGGATAGGCCGTGTGCAAAAAGTGGCAAATATGAGTACGGGCACTAACTTCGTAACATATAAATTAGGCACTTTTAGATGAGTTGGGCCACATATGTCCAGTTTTGTAGTTGGCAAATTGGCTTAACTGGACTATCGATCGTCGTTCTAATGCCGGATTTGCCTTTTATGACTTCGAAAACGCTGCTACTAAAAAGGTAGCAGTACTCATATTTGGCATTTTTTGCACACGGGTATTCGCCAAGGGTCCATTTCGCCGCCCGAGCCCCGCTTCGTCGCTCCGCTCCTCGCGTGCTGCGCTGGAAAACGCTTCGCGTTTCCTCAGCTCCGCACTCTTGCGGGTTCGAATCCCATGCACCGGCCCAAAAAAGAAAGGCCTCCATCGCTGGGGGCCTATCAATTCAATGGCGGGCGATGAGGGATGTCCGCGTGCGGCTGGCGCCGTCCGCGCCCCGCTTCGTCGCTCCGCTCCTCGCGTGCTGCGCTGGAAAACGCTTCGCGTTTCCTCAGCTCCGCACCCTGTCGGGTTCGAATCCCTCTGCGATGGGCCCAAAAAAGAAAGGCCCCCATAGCTGGGAGCCTAACAAATCAGTGGTGGGCGATGAGGGATTCGAACCCCCAGCCTTGTGCGTGTAAAGCACCTGCGCTAACCGTTGCGCCAATCGCCCGCAGAGATTGAGTATAGCGGAAACCCTGCGTGGTTCACCGCTAATTCATAACGAAAACTAAGCGGCGACTTTAGCGCCCTTGTCCTCGTCGATAAAGAAGCGCTTGTACCAAATGAGGAACGTCAGCGTGGTATAGATCTTGCGCTGGTTGAGCGCGCGACCCTTAAAGTGATCGTCGAGCAGTTTCATGAGCGCATCGGTGTCAAAGAAATCAGCAGCCCACGGCGCGGTGAAGTATTCCTTTACGTAGTCGTAATACTTTTGCTCGCGCAGCCAGAACTTGACCGGTACGGGGAAGCCCACCTTCTTGCGCGTTGCCCACTCGTCGGGCAGCGTGCGGTTGGCAGCGTGACGCAGAACGAGCTTGCAGCCTTCTTCGTTAACACGGTAGTTGGCGGGAATGTGCTCGGCAAACTCCATGACCTTCTTGTCCAGGAACGGAACGCGGAGCTCCAGAGAATGCGCCATGCACATCTTGTCGGCCTTGAGCAGAATGTCACCCGGCAGCCACATGTTCATATCCAGATACTGTTTCTTGGAAAGCTCGCAGCAGTCGGGAACCTGCTTGTAGTACTCGGCGCACATCTCGGCGGCGTTCTTGCCGGTGTTATAAGCGGGCTTGAGCACCTCGTCGACTTCGGAGGGATCGAACACCTTTGCCTGACCCACATACCAGCGCTCGGGAACCTCGGCGCATTTCGTCAGGAAGTTGTGTCCCTTAAAGTAGGGGAGATGCTGAACGAGTGAGCCCAGGGCGTGACGTACGCCGAGCGGCACGCGTTTCTTAAAGGTACGCATCTCGGGGGTGTCCTCGTACCACTCATAGCCGGCAAACAGCTCGTCGGCACCCTCGCCCGAAAGGACGACGGTGACCTCCTTGGAAGCCATCTGCGCCAGATAGTACAGCGGCACGCTGGACAGGTTCGATTGCGGCTCGTCCATGTGGTACTGGATATCGGGCAGTGCATCAAAGAACTCGTCGGCGGTAATCATCTTGCGCACGTTCTTGATGCCCAGCTTGTCGGAAAGCTCGGCGGCGTAGTTGGTCTCGTTGAAGTTCTTGTAATCGAAGCCGACAGAATACGTGGTGTCGGGCATGAGACAGGCGGCAATGTAGCTGGAGTCCACACCGCCAGAAAGGAACGAGCCCACCTTAACATCGGCGATTCGGTGCGCAGCGACGCTTTCGTGCACGACCTTGTCGCACTCGTCCACGTACTCCTCGAAGGTCTTGGAGTTGTCGTCGGTGAAGTCACAGCTCCAGTAACGCTTGATGTCCATGGTGTTGGTCGTCAGGTCATACGTAAAGCAATGCGCCGGGGCAAGCTTGAACACGCCCTTAAAGAAGGTCTCCTCCGTGGCGGGGAATTGCAGCGTCAGGTAGGGGCGCAGCGCGTCGTGGTTGACAGCCTTCTCAAACTTGGGATGGTCCAGGAAGCTCTTGATCTCGGAGCCAAACAGCAGCGAGCCATCGGATGCCTGGTAGTAATAGAACGGCTTGATACCAAAGATGTCACGAGCACCAAAGAGTTTGTTCTTGTTCTGGTCGTGAATCACGAACGCGTACATGCCGCGCAGACGGTTGACCAGGTCCTCGCCCCACTCCTCGTAACCGTGTACCAGGACTTCGGTATCAGCGTTGCAGTGGAAGGCGTAGCCGGCCGCCTCCAGCTCGGCGCGAAGCTCCTGGAAGTTGTAGATCTCTCCGTTGAAGACAATCGTGACCTTGCCGTCGTCGCTCGACATGGGCTGGGCTCCAGCTTCGGAAAGATCGAGAATCGAAAGACGACGGAAGCCAAAGGCAACGTTGTCGACGATATGCTGGCCGCCCATATCGGGACCACGGTGGATGATGCGATTCATCATGGCCGTGAGAACCAGCTCACTCTGTTCATCTGTACCGGTAAAACCGACAAAACCGCACATGCAAGATCCTTTCTGCTGACGGCTCAGGTGTACTGCCGCAAGGATTGTGGCAGCTGATGTCAAATAATCTTTACTATCATGCCAATCTTTTGTTTCGTGATAGGGCATAAGCGCCGAGCGAACCGAAAAAACCACGTCCCGATCTTCAGACGAAGCGGCGGGCCGTGGTTGCGAACGCTATGTTAAAGAACAGCACCCAGATTTCCTTGTTTTTACACGGGGTGAACACCGTTGCCATTTATTAGACCACGGCACAGTCCATGCAATTTTTTAGAAGGCTGTGATGCGCGTAAGGTCAGGTGGCATATTAGGATGGTTGATAATACAGAATGTTTCATCGTTTCTGCCGCGGGACGTCTTCTGCCCTTTAAGGCTGAATTTAGCGAGAGAGGTCTTTGTATGTCGAGTCCGACACAAGAGAAGCTAACTCTGATGCGCTATATAGAGTTGCTCGAGGAAGATGACCTTGTTGTTTCCAGACCGAGCGCTTCGTGCGACCAGCGCATTGAGTTTGCGACTGATGACTCGCGCCAGGTGCGTCCGGGCACGTTGTTTGTCTGCAAGGGCCGTGCGTTTAAGCGCGAGTACCTGCTTTCGGCAATCGCCGATGGCGCCGTGGCCTACGTTTCCGAGGTCGATTACGATGTTGATCTTCCCGCGGTGATTGTGAGCGATATTCGTCGCACGCTCGCCGTGGTGGCAGATGCCTTTTATGGGCACCCGTCGGGTAAGGTGAAGGTCTGCGCCTTTACAGGCACCAAGGGCAAGTCGACCTGCAGCTTTTATCTGCGCGGCATCCTCGCCAACGAGGCCAAGCTTACGGGCTGTCATCGACCCGCTCTTAATACGGGCATTGAGTTCGACGACGGCATCGAGACGGGCCCTTCCAAGCTGACGACCCCCGAATCCTTCCTGCTGCAGTCTCGCATCGCGCATGCTGCGGAGGCGGGTGCCCCGTGGCTGGTTATGGAGGCATCGAGTCAGGGCCTCAAATACGAGCGTACGGGCAAGATTGACTTTGAAGTCGGCGCCTTTACCAATATCGGCGAGGATCACATTTCGCCGATTGAGCATCCGACGCTCGAGGATTACTTTGCCAGCAAGCTCAAAATCTTCTTGCAGAGCCGTTTTGCCGTGGTCAATCTCGATATGGATAAGGTCGATCGCGTGCTCGAGGCGGCATCTCGTTGCGAACGTACGGTGACGTTCTCCCTGACCGACGAGCGTGCCGACGTGCTTGCGCTGGCGATTCGCAATGGCGACTGCGGCGTGGTGGCAACGGTGCGCACGCCCCGTTTTACGCGTGACATTGTGATTCCCACGCCGGTTAAGTTCAATGTGTCCAACGCGCTTGCCGCTATTGCCTGCGCCGAGGCCCTGGGCATTTCCGAAGAGGGTATCGTCCATGGCTTTGAGGGCGTCTTCGTTCCCGGTCGTATGGAGCTCTATCCGTCCGTATCGGGCAAAATCCTGGGCATCGTCGATTTTGCACATAACGGCATGAGCCTCGAGACACTCCTGCGCGACTTGCGCGAGAACTATCCCGAGCGCGAGCTGGCGGTTGTATTTGGCGCTACGGGCGGTAAGGGTGTCGATCGACGCACCACGATGGGCATCGCCGCTGGCAAGTATGCCGACCGAATCGTGATTACCGAGGATGACCCCGGCCCCGAGGATGTCGAGGACATCTGCGCCGAGATCGCGCGCAACGTTCAAGCGCAGGGAAATGATAACTGGCAAATCGTGACTGATCGCGTTGCCGCTATCGAGACTGCCGTGCGCGAAACTGTCCGTCCTGCCGTGGTCATCGTGACCGGTAAGGGCGAGGAAGAGTGTATGCTGCGCAAGAACGGACCCGAGCCTTGTGAGCGCGACGGTTTGATTCTCAAGCGCACCCTTGCGGCGTACGACGCCTAGACCAGCCCCTTCTATGTAAACGGAGTGACCATGTCCCACAACATCCTGCCGACCGTTGCCGAGCTTTCGGGCGAGATGCGCGAGCGCCTTGCCAAGGTCAAGTATGTCTTTACCGATCTGGACGCCACGATGCTCGCCCCCGGCTCGTGCGTGCTGCGCGATAACGACGGCAATCCCTCGACCAAGCTCGTCGAGGCGGTTGTCGCGCTCGCCCGTGCCGGCATCCAGGTGGTTCCCACCTCGGGTCGCAATCGCACCATGATCCATGAGGACGCCCGCGTGCTCGGCCTCAACTCCTACATCGGCGAGATGGGCGGCCTGGTCATGTACGACCTCAAGGCCAACGACTGGGAGTACCTGACGGGCGACATGCCCTACGACCCCGCCTGCGGTCTCACGCCGCACCAGGTGATCGAGCAGACCGGCGTGTGCGAGAAGATCCTTGCCCGCTGGCCGCACAAGATCGAATACCACAACGACATGTCGACCGGCTACAAGTACCGTGAGGTCACCGTCGGCATGCGCGGCGATGTGCCCGACGATGAGGTCCAGGCCATCCTGGACGAGGCCGGCTGCGGTCTGGTCTGGGCTTGCAACGGCCATCTGACTCACCTGTCCAAGCCGACGACGCTCGAGCTTAATCGCGTCGAGGACGGCCGCGCCTTCAACATCAATCCGGCGGGTCTCAACAAAGGCGTTGCCATTGCGCGCTTCTGCGAGCACCTGGGGATCGAGCGCGAGGAGACGCTTGCGCTCGGTGACTCCGAGTCCGACTTCTACATGGCCGACCATGTTGGCATGTTCTGCCTGGTCGAGAACGGTCTGACGAGCGCCGGTGCCCCGGAGTTCTTGGATGCCTGCGACAATGCCTATATTACGCGCGGCAAGATTGTCGACGGTTGGGTGGCAACGGCCGAGCTGTTGGTCGCGGCCCGTTCGTAGCGCGACGCATCACGCATGGTCGCATTTTTCGAGAGAGAATCTGGTGAGGTAATGTCCGATATCGATAATCTGGCCGGGGACACGCGTCCGATCGGCGTGTTCGACTCGGGCCTGGGCGGCTTAACGGTCGCGCGCGCGATCGCAACGGCGCTTCCGCGCGAGTCCGTCTACTATTTCGGTGACACTAAACGCTGCCCTTATGGCACCCGCACCGAGGACGAGGTTCGCTCGTTTGCGCTGCAGGCGGGCCGCTGGCTATCGAGGCACGACGTTAAGATCATGGTCATCGCCTGTAACACGGCGACCGCCGCGGCCTTGCGTCTGGCTCAGCAAGTGCTCGACGTTCCTGTGATCGGCGTGATCGCCCCGGGCGCACGCGCCGCCATCAACAGCACGCGTACGCGTCGCGTGGGCGTGCTCGCCACCAACCTCACCATTCGCTCGGGCGCCTACACGCGCGCCATCCAGGATTTGGATGCTGGTGTCGATGTGTATGGCTGCCCGGCTTCGAGCTTTGTCGAGGTCGTCGAGCACGAGCTCGCCTCGGGCGCGCATCTGCAGGAGCAGTGGCTCGAGAACGAGGATATTTTTGATACGCCAGCCGTTCGCGCGCTGGTCGGCACCACAGTCGAGCCGCTGCACGATCGTGGCATCGATACCGTGGTACTCGGCTGCACGCATTTCCCGCTGCTGGTGGGTCCCATCCGCCATGCGCTAGGACCCGGGGTGCGCGTGGTGAGCTCCGCCGAGGAGACCACCCGCGAGCTGACCGATATCCTCACGCGCCGTGAGCAGCTGGCGGGCGATGCCGCCGAGCCACAGCATCGCTTTGCCACCACGTCTGACAACATTGCCGAGTTTGCGGTGGCGGGTAGCTTTATCTTTGGCCAGCCGCTTAAAAGCATCGAGCATGTCGATATCGACGAACTCGGTTAGGCTCGCAATGTCGCCGGAGGCTTCGCCACATCTTTTGCCGAAAGGATAGTTCCATGGAATACATGCAGGTCAACCGCGCCAACGGCCGCGCTGTCAACGAGCTGCGCCCCGTTAAGCTCACCCGCGGCGTCATGAAGCACGCCCACGGCTCGTGCCTGGCTGAGTTCGGCGACACGCACGTACTGTGCGCCGCCACCATCGAGGAGGGTGTGCCTGGTTGGCGCAAGGGCGCCAAGGCCGGCTGGGTAACGGCGGAATATGCGATGCTACCGGCCTCGACCGGTAAACGCTGCAAGCGCGAGCATGCCAACCGCAAGGGCCGCTCCATGGAGATCGAGCGGCTTATCGGCCGCAGCCTGCGTACCGTCGTCAATATGAAGGCGCTCGGCGAGTACACCGTTACCGTCGACTGCGATGTGATCCAGGCCGATGGCGGCACGCGTACGGCGAGCATTACCGGCGCCTGGGTGGCGCTGCACGACGCC
The DNA here is from genome assembly GCA_025757745.1 of Coriobacteriaceae bacterium. Classification (NCBI taxonomy): domain Bacteria; kingdom Bacillati; phylum Actinomycetota; class Coriobacteriia; order Coriobacteriales; family Coriobacteriaceae; species Coriobacteriaceae bacterium. The sequence continues at coordinate 1,836,548 of CP107217.1, read as the reverse complement.
CTTGCCATGTGGGTCGAGGCGGGCAAACTCGAGCGCATCCCGCTCACGGGCCAGGTTGCCGCCATTTCCATGGGCGTCGTCGACGGCAACACCCTGCTCGACTTGGATTATTCCGAGGACAGCCACGCCGAGGTCGACATGAACCTCGTCGCCACCGATTCTGGTGAGATGATCGAACTCCAGGGTACCGGCGAGCAGGCGCCCTTCGACCGCAAGCGTCTCAACGCTCTGCTCGACCTGGGTGACAAGGGTATCGCCGAGCTCATCGAGCTTCAGCGCCAAGCCCTCGCCTAACCTGCCAAAAAGGGACAGGTTTATTTTGGCAGGTTTTATCTGGGAAAACGTCGAAGTATAAGACTGCCGTTGATTGAGACGGGAGAGAGGCCGAAGTCCTCGTCGTCCTCAACTCGTCATTGCTATAGAGACAAAGGAGACCAGCTATGGCACTTGAGAAGATTGACATCGACACCCTCGACCCGGCGGCGACCATCGTCGTGGCAACCGGCAACGCCCATAAGCTCACCGAGATCGAGGCCATTTTGGGCAAGGTCATGCCCGAGGTGCGCTTTGTGGCGCTCGGCCAGCTGGGCGATTTTGAGGACCCCGAGGAAAACGGCACGACGTTTTTGGAGAACGCCATCATCAAGGCGCAGGCTGCGGTCGAGGAGACGGGCCTTATGGCCATCGCCGACGACTCCGGCTTGGTCGTCGATGCGTTGGACGGTGAGCCGGGCGTGTATAGCGCGCGCTATGCGGGCGTGCATGGCGACGATGCCGCCAACAACGCCAAGCTTCTCGTTAACCTGGAAGGCGTGGCAGACGAGGACCGTACCGCGCGCTTTATGAGCGTCGTCGCGCTTATCGATACGGACGGCCTGGTCACCTATGGCGAGGGCGCCTGCGAAGGCGTTATCGCGCACGAGGGCCGCGGCGAACACGGTTTTGGCTACGACCCGCTGTTCCTGCCGGTCGATACGCCGGGCAAGACCATGGCCGAGCTCACGGCGGACGAGAAGAACGCCATCAGCCATCGTTTCCATGCGCTCGAGCATCTGTCCGCCAAGCTGACGGGCGAGGAGTAGACCGTGCGTGCGGTGGTGCAGCGCGTGCTCAACGCCAGCGTGACAGTCGACGGCGAGTGCGTGGGCCGTATTGGACGCGGCTACTTGGTGCTGCTGGGCGTGGGCCACGGCGACACACGCGCCGAAGCCGACAAGCTGTGGGGCAAGCTCCGCGGGCTGCGTATCAACGAGGACGAGAACGGCAAGACCAACTTGGCGCTGGCGGATGTCGACGGCGAGGTGCTCGTGGTGTCGCAGTTCACGCTGTTTGCCGACTGCCGCCACGGCCGCCGTCCGTCGTTTACGGACGCCGGCGCGCCCGATGTCGCTAACGAACTTTACGAGTACTTTTTGACACTCGTCGCTCAGGACGTTGAGCATGTGGCGCACGGTATCTTTGGCGCCGATATGAAGGTCGACCTGGTCAACGACGGTCCGTTCACCATCGTCCTGGACACAGACAATCTTTAGGTTACGCGGTTTTACCAAACCGCGTAACTACTCGACGCTGCACGGCCACCATTCGGCCAATCTGTCGCTCAAACCGTCGCTCGCGTACCAAAGTACGCGTCGCTCCTCTTTCGCGACACCTTGGCTCGAATGGTGGTCGTTCGCTGACGTGAACTGGTCATGTGAGGTTATCGTCTGGTACGTATTTGGGACCGGGCTTTTTTAGCTGCTTGCGTATGGCTGCAACAGGGTGCTATAGTATTAGAGTTTTGTCTATCTTAGGGGTATTATCCCCTTTTTGAATTGCACCCTCTGGAGGCCCTATTCATGGAAGAGATGGAAGTCAATCACGTCGACGACATCCACGAGAAGCTGACCGATATGGTGGGCGATCGCGTCAAGGTTAAGGCCAACATGGGCCGTACCCGCGTCATCGAGCGCATGGGCACCATCAAGAGCGTCCACCCCGCTGTCTTTATCGTTGAGGTTGACGAGCGTCGCGGCCGCAAATCGCGTCAGTCCTACCAGTACATCGATGTCCTTACCGGCCAGGTCGAACTGTTCGACCCCGAGAGCGGCGAACATATCTTTACCCCGCTCGGCAACCAGCTCGAGGAGCACTAACGGTGACCGATCGGTCCCTCATCCTTACCGCGCCGGCAAAGATTAACCTCTACCTGGGGGTTCATACCGAGCGCGATGACCGCGGCTACCACAGGGTCGATTCCCTGATGGCGGCCGTCGGTCTTTCCGATACCGTGACGGTCACGCCGGCGCAGGCGCTGACCGTCCAGACGGTTCCAGCATCAGATTTTCCCATGCAAAAGAATACGGCGTATCGGGCTGCGGTTGCTATGGCCGAGCATTATGGTCGCGAGGCAAACATCCGCGTGACGATTGAGAAGCGCATTCCATTGTGCGCCGGCTTGGGCGGCCCCTCGACGGATGCGGCCGCGGTCATTGTCGCCTTGGCGGAGCTCTGGGGCATTGATCGCACCGACCCAGCGCTCGACGACATTGCGCGGGGCATTGGTGCTGACGTCCCGTTCTTTTTGCACGCGAGTCCTGCGTTCTACGTAGGTGGGGGAGACGTGCTGGCAACTGAGTACCCCGCGCTGCCCGTGACGCCCGTCGTGCTGGTTAAGCCGCGCGAGGCGAGCGTTTCGACAATTGAGGCCTATCGACGTTTTGACGAGGCCCCGGTGCCTGCGGACAAGCCCGGCGCGATAGCTTCTGCCTTGCGTGCTGGTGATGCCGAGACGGCATATGCGCTCATCCATAACAACTTGGGTGTCATTTCCGCACAGATGGAGCCGCAGATTCAAACGGTTCTCGATTGGCTGCGTAAACAGGACGGAACCGTTGCTGTAGATGTGTGCGGATCGGGTGCCTGCTCGTTTGCCATTTGCGACACCGCCGCCACGGCCGAAAGGCTTGCCGACGCTGCCCAGCAAAACGGCTGGTGGGCCTGCACGACGGAGCTCATTCCCAACACGGTTCGCGTCGAAGTGCCAAAGAAATAAAAATTTCTCTAGCATGCGGCGAAAATCTTTGTTACTATAGTCGAGCTAACGGGTTGTGGCTCAGTTTGGTAGAGCACTGCGTTCGGGACGCAGGGGTCGCTGGTTCAAATCCAGTCAACCCGACCAGAGCATGAGGAGGGACCGCTTCTTGCGGTCCCTTTTTTTAGCTATTGTTGTGATACCGCGATACCCGCGGTATACTCATTCGAGCTTGTCTCGCTGTATTGTGGAGGTCTACATGTTTGGACTGAGGGCTCCTGAGCTCATCATTATTCTCGTCGTTGTCCTGATTATCTTCGGGCCCAAGAACCTGCCGAAGCTCGGCAAGTCCCTCGGCTCTACCGTCAAGAATATCCGCGAGGGTATGGAGGGCGACGATAAGGCCGAGACCAAGCAGGCCGAGGAGGTCGTGGTCGAGCAGTCCGAGGAGGACAAGGAGATCGCTGAGCTCGAGGCCAAGCTCGCTGCTGCCAAGAAGAAGCAGGCAGAGGACAGCGACGCGGACGCAGAGTAGTCCCATCCCTTTGGGGTGAGCACCTGACCGGCTTGCCCGCAGGCTAGCCGGTCTTTTTCGTTTTGTTGACAGTTGATTGTTTGATCAGAGTTGGGGAGATATCCGTATGGACGCAAGCCAGATCGTACTGACCGCTGAGGGCCGCCAGAAGCTCGTCGAGGAGCTCGCTTGGCGTGAGGGCGATTACGCCAAGGAGATCGTCGAGGACATCAAGGAAGCCCGCGCGTTCGGCGACCTTTCGGAGAACTCCGAGTACGACGCCGCTAAGGACAAGCAGGCCCAGAACGCCGCTCGTATTGCCGAGATCCAGGCCATCCTCGCCAACGCTCAGGTTGCTGCCACCACGGGCGACCTGACCGTCTCCATCGGTTCCACCGTTTCGCTGATTGATCCCAACGGCGAGGTCATGGAAGTCACGCTCGTCGGTACCACCGAGACCAACTCGCTCGAGCACAAGATTTCCAACGAGTCTCCGGTCGGTCACGCCATCATTGGTCACGGCGAGGGCGACTCCGTCGAGGTCGTTACGCCTTCCGGCAAGACTCGCGTCTACACCATCGCCAAGATCGCACGCTAGACCACGGTCCCGCGTAAAGGTATGTTTTCGCTCCCTGGGACCGAATCCTGGGGAGCGTTTTAGTTTGAGGAGCTAACTTATGGCAGAGAACCAGAACGCCGCCGATCAGGCATCGACGCTCAACGACGAGCGCGCCACCCGCCTGGCCAAGCGCGCCGCCCTGTTCGAGGCGGGCCAGAACCCCTATCCCGAGCACTCTGAGCTTGAGGACTACGTCGCCGATATCGAGGCTAAGTACGCCGAGCTTGCCGATGGCGAGGACACCGAGGACATCGTGAAGATCGCTGGCCGTGTGGTCGCCAAGCGCGGTCAGGGCAAGATCATGTTCATCGTCGTGCGCGATGCGACTGCCGAGATTCAGCTGTTCTGCCGCATCAACGACATGGACGAGGCTGCCTGGAGTACGCTCAAGGCCCTCGACCTGGGCGACATCCTGGGCGTGACCGGCGTGGTCGTGCGCACCCAGCGTGGCCAGCTCTCCGTTGCCCCTAAGAGCGCGACCCTGCTTGCCAAGGCCGTTCGTCCGCTGCCCGAGAAGTTCCACGGTCTTTCCGACAAGGAGACCCGTTATCGTCAGCGCTACGTCGACCTGATCGCCAACGACGATGTCCGCGAGACCTTCCGCAAGCGTTCGCAGATTCTCTCCACCTTCCGCCGCTTCATGGAGTCCGACGGCTACATGGAAGTCGAGACCCCCATCCTGCAGACTATCCAGGGCGGCGCCACGGCTAAGCCGTTCATCACGCACTTCAACGCGCTCGACCAGGAGTGCTATCTGCGCATTGCTACCGAGCTGCATCTCAAGCGCTGCATCGTCGGCGGCTTTGAGCGCGTGTTCGAGATTGGCCGCATCTTCCGCAACGAGGGCATGGACCTCACCCACAACCCCGAGTTCACCACGATGGAGGCCTACCGTGCCTTCTCCGATCTCGAGGGCATGAAGGCGCTTGCCCAGGGCGTCATCAAGGCTGCCAACAAGGCCATCGGCAACCCCGAGGTCATCGAGTACCAGGGCCAGACCATCGATCTTTCCGGTGAGTGGGCAAGCCGCCCCATGACTGATATTGTCTCTGACGTGCTCGGCAAGAAAGTCACCATCGACACGCCGGTCGAGGAGCTTGCTGCCGCCGCGCGCGAGAAGGGCCTGGAGATCAAGCCCGAGTGGACTGCTGGCAAGATCATCGCCGAGATTTACGATGAGCTGGGCGAGGACACCATCGTCAACCCGACCTTCGTGTGCGATTACCCCATCGAGGTCAGCCCGCTTGCCAAGCGTTTTGAGGACGACCCGCGTCTGACGCACCGCTTTGAGCTGGTTATCGCCGGTCACGAGTACGCTAACGCGTTCTCCGAGCTCAACGACCCGGTCGACCAGGCCGAGCGCTTTGCCGCTCAGATGGCCGAGAAGGCTGGCGGTGACGACGAGGCCATGGAGTACGACGAGGACTACGTGCGCGCCCTCGAGTACGGCATGCCTCCCGCGGGCGGCATCGGCATCGGTATCGACCGCGTGGTCATGCTGCTCACCAACCAGGCCTCCATCCGCGACGTCCTGCTGTTCCCGCACATGAAGCCCGAGAAGGGTTTCCAGTCCGGTGCTGCTGCCGCCAAGGCCGCCGAGGCCGGCAACGCCTCGAGCCCGTTCGTCAAATCGCTCAAGCCTACGCTCGATTACTCTAAGATCGCCGTCGAGCCGCTGTTCGAGGAGTTTGTCGACTTTGATACCTTCTCCAAGAGCGATTTCCGCGCCGTGAAGGTCAAGGCGTGCGAAGCCGTCAAGAAGTCCAAGAAGCTGCTGAACTTTACGCTCGACGACGGTACCGGTACCGACCGCACCATCCTTTCCGGCATCCATGAATACTATGAGCCCGAGGACTTGGTCGGCAAGACCCTGCTCGCCATCACCAACCTTCCTCCGCGCAAGATGATGGGCATTCCCAGCTGCGGCATGCTGATCAGCGCTATTCACGAGGAGGAGGGCGAGGAGCGCCTCAATCTGATTCAGCTCGACGCTTCCATCCCCGCCGGCGCAAAGATGTACTAGGGGGTTACGCGGTTCTACGAACCGCGTAACGGCTCGACGCTGCGCGGGCCGCATTTGGACAATCTGACGTTCAACTTCAAGGGCGCGACCAGAAGGTCAGCGCCCTTTCGTTTCACGTCACCTTGTCTCAAATGCGACCCGCTCGCTGACTTATACTCAACCTGCGGCGCCATTTTGCTTGAAGGCACCTTGCTCGCTCTGGTGGGCTTTCGCTGTCCGTCCTCTATCTGCGGTGTTGCCCTGGTTGGCACTTAGGGACGTTCCTTTTCTGCCGGCACTTGGGGACAGTCCTTGTCGAGTTACTGGTGCAGGGTGTGTCGTTGCCAAGGCATCGGCGTTGCCTTGGCCGTCAATAGTCATTGGGGGCGTTCTCAAACGACTACCCAACGGCTATTGCACACATGGCTCGCATGACAGCCGTCTCTTTTATGTTTCCTTTAGCCGTCGCTGTCTAGGATGGGGGTTAGTCGATAGGAAGGGAGCACCGGGATGGACGATGCGAGCGAGCGTGCTATCGAAGAGGACATGCTCGATCAGTTCAATTACTTTGATGATGAGGACGAGGAGCTGATCGACCGTCGCGAGCCAGCGCCGCTTGATTCCTTTGATCTGATCGATGAAGAGCCCGACGAGGACGAGGGCGAATCGGCGGAGCCCCCACAGTCTTCGCGCCTTGACTCGCTGCTTTCGAGAGCCCCCATGCACCACGGTGTCCGTGCCGGCGCGCTCCATATGAAAACTGACTGGCACCAGATCGTGACGGCAGGCGATGAACTTGCCGTCGATGCGCCGCTCACCGATAAATCATCCATCGTCTGCCGCACCGGTATGCTTATGCTCGCGAGCGGAACGGGTGCCTGGCGCGTGCGCGATACCATGAATCGTGTTGCTGACGTGCTCGGCGTCACGATTCACGTCGACCTGAGTCTCCTGTCGTTTGAGTGCACCTGCATCGAAGATGGCCACTGCTTTAACGAGGTTGTCAGCCTGCCCACAACGGGAGTCAATACCCATCGCATCTGGATGATGGAGAGCTTCTTAAAGGAAATCGAGATTTACGGGCGCCGGTTTACCGTGCACGAATACCACGAGATGCTCAAGACCGTTGAGAGCTCAAAGCCCGATTACGCTCCCTGGCAACAGGGCCTTGCGGCGGCCTGTGCTTGTGGCGCCTTCGTCTTTTTGCTCGGCGGCGGCCCTATCGAGATGGCCTGCGCGTTCGTAGGCGCTGGTGTCGGCAATTTTGCTCGCTCCCATATTCTCAAGCAGGGCCTTGGTCAGTTCAGCGCGCTGACGACCGGCGTTGCGCTCGCTTGCGTTTCGTATCTGCTGGCATTGCTCGGCCTTGGCCAGGTCATACCGGGGGCAATGTCGCACCAAGAAGGCTATATCGGCGCCATGCTCTTTGTGATTCCCGGCTTTCCGCTCATTACGGCAGGCCTCGACATCGCTAAGCTCGACATGCGAAGCGGTATCGAGCGCCTTTCATATGCCGTATCGATTATTGTGATGGCGACCCTCGTAGGTTGGATGGTTGCCGAGTGTGTTGGCCTAGCGCCGGACGACTTTGCCCCACTGGGCCTTTCGCCGCTTGCCCTTACGCTCCTGCGCGTGGTGATGAGCTTCGTTGGCGTATTCGGCTTCTCGGTGATGTTCAACAGCCCGGTAAAGATGGCCGCGGCAGCTGGGTTGATCGGTGCCGTGTCCAATACCCTGCGTCTGACCCTTGTCGATGCGCCGACGATGATTCCCTTCCTGGGCCTCAGCACGGGAATGCCTCCCGAGGCAGCAGCGTTTATCGGCGCGCTGGTATCGGGGCTGCTCGCAAGCTTGGCTGAAGTCAAGCTCACCTACCCGCGCATCGCCCTCACGGTGCCTTCGATTGTCATTATGGTGCCCGGTCTGTATCTCTATCGCTCTATGTATTACATGTGCACCTTCGACACAGTCAATATGCTCGGCTGGTTTGTGCGCGCAGTGCTCATCGTAGCGTTTCTGCCCGTTGGGCTGGGTGTGGCGAGAACTCTCACCGACCCTCGCTGGCGCCACACCAGCTAATTGGTACAAGGGGGACAGGTTACTTTGCACCAAAAGAGTTGCGGTGAAATAGGGACTGAATTGCTGCTTAAAGGGTCAAAACAGTCCGTATTCCACCGCAACTTATGGGGTCGGGGGATTATCGGTGCCCTGCATCTTCATAAACTCAACGCTTACGAAGCGCATGCGTTTCGTGCTAGGCTGGTTCCACCACATAAGTAGTCGCAGACGCACGTACCACGGGCGGGCGAGATGAAGTCCCAACAGCTCCATCTTGCCCGCCCGTTTTTGTTGCGTGGTGCCGCGGCACAACACAGAGAGGAATCTGCCCTTCATGCCTATCAACAAACGAGAGAGCCTGCTGTTCACCTTTATCATGTGCTTTTGCATGGTGCTCTGGATGAGCATCTACAACGTTGCCCTGCAGCATGGGGCCATCAACGGCGAGGTCGTTGCCGCTGCGTGGCTCGGCTTCCCCGTTGCCTACATTTTTGCCATGTGCTGCGACTGGTTCGTCGCCAGCCCGCTCGCCAAGGGTTTCGCCTTTAAGTACTTGGTCACTCCGGGCAAGAGCTCGCCGCTCGCCATGACGCTCGCCGTCAGCTCCTGCATGGTCGTTCCCATGGTCATCATCATGTCGCTGTACGGTGCCTGCGAGGGTCTGACGCACATGCCCGGTGGCATCCTTGCGAACCTGTATTCCGTGCCCGCGATCTGGATGATCAACATCCCGCATAATTTTGTGATGGCGCTGCCGTGGAACCTTTTGGTAGCCGGTCCGATTTCCCACTTCGTCTTCCGTCGCGCCTTCCCTGTGGGGACGGTTTTCGAGGAGGAGCATGCCGAGCTCTTGGAGCAGGCTATGGCTCCTGAGTGCGAGTAGCTCGCTTAGGGATCTGCTGAGCGCGGGCGACTTGCTTGGTTGGAGCCCTAAGCGTGGATAGTTCTCTCGGCGGCATCGCGGGCGTGAGCGGTGCGCATGACCGGAGGGCCCGTGCTGCTCCGTTGCCCGACGTGCTAGCGCGCAGAACAATCTGTTGGTGCATTCGGCGGCTGCTGAAGCGTTTCGGCAGCCGCATTTTATACGGAGTTTAAATACAACAGTCTGTTGTATTACGTAGAGTGGTATATCTCTAGCAGGAAAAATGCGAGAGACGGAGCATTATGGCGTTGCTAGTAGGACTGGACGTAGGGTCGACGACGACCAAAGTTTACGCGATGCACGAGGATATGACCGAGGCGTGGTGGGGATATCGCCGCCACGGGGCGTGTCAGACAGCGAGCGTGCGCGCCATGCTCGGCGAGCTCGCCGAGCGCTTTCCCCATGAGTCGCTGCGCGTTGCGGTGACCGGCTCGGGTGCGCGCGATATCGCGACCGCGCTGGGCGCCTCGTACGTTCAGGAGGTGGTCGCCAACGCGCTCGCGATCAGCAGGTTCTATCCGCAGACGCGCTGCGCCATCGAGCTGGGCGGCCAAGACGCCAAGATGATCTTCTTCCGCACCAACGATAAGGGAGACATCGAGGTTGCCGACATGCGCATGAACGGCTCGTGCGCAGGCGGTACCGGTGCATTTATCGACGAGATGGCAAAGCTCATGGGGGTCGGCACCGAATCGGGCGAGTTCGAGCAGCTCGCAAGCCGGGGAACGACCGTCCACGAGGTTTCGGGCCGCTGCGGCGTGTACGCAAAGACCGATATCCAGCCGCTGCTCAACGAGGGCATTCCTACCACCGACCTGGCGCTTTCGGCGCTTCACGCGGTCGCCCGCCAAACGATCGGCGGTCTGGCCCAGGGTATCGACATCGAGCCGCCGGTAATCTTCGAGGGCGGTACGCTCGCCTACAACCCCACGCTGGTCCGCGTGTTCCGGGAGCAACTGAATCTATCGGACGATCAGGTTATCGTCCCGCGCGATCCGCAGATCATGGTCGCGCGCGGTGCCGCCCTGTCGCTGACCGACATGTTCGCATCGTCCCAACCGATCGACCTTCCCGACGCTTTTGTCCGGCTGGATAAGCTCGAGACGGTCGCGCCCGCAAGCGGGGAGGGACGTCTTGCCCAGCCCTTTTTTGCCACACCTGCCGAGCAGGCGGATTTTACGGCACGCCATGGCAAAGAGACGCCGGCAAAGGGTCCGGATGCGTATGCGCCCGGAGAGACGGTGCGTGTGGCGCTCGGTATCGATTCGGGGAGCACGACGACCAAGTTCGCCCTGGTCGATGAGGCGGGTGAGCTTGTCGATTCGTTCTACGCGTCTAATAACGGCAGACCGCTCGACGTCGCCCAACAGGGTCTTGTCAGCTTGAAGAACCGCTGGGAGACAGCGGGAGTCACGCTTGCGATCGATGCCGTGGGCACCACGGGATACGGCGAGGAGCTTTTCGCGCGCGCGTTCCACGCCGACTACCATACGGTCGAGACGGTCGCGCACGCCCGCGCCGCGTGCGCATGCGTTCCCGATGCGACCTTCGTGCTCGACATCGGCGGACAGGATATGAAGGCCATCTGGCTCAACCACGGCGTGCTGACCGATATCGTCGTCAACGAGGCGTGCTCTGCGGGCTGCGGCTCGTTCCTCGAGGGTTTTGCCAAAAACCTCGGAATAGCCGTTGAGGATATCGCGACCGAGGCATTTTCGTCCAAAGCCCCCGCCGTTCTCGGCAGCCGCTGCACGGTGTTCATGAACAGCAGCGTCGTTTCCGAGCAGCGGCGCGGTAAGGGTCCGGGCGACATCATGGCCGGTCTCTGCCGTTCGATTATCGAGAACGTGTTCACCAAGGTCATTCGCGTTTCAAATCTCAACCGTCTGGGCGACAAAGTCGTCGTCCAGGGCGGCACGTTCCGAAACGACGCGGTGCTGCGCGCATTCGAGCAGTATCTGGGCAAACCCGTCACGCGTGCGCCCCACCCGGGGCTGATGGGCGCTATCGGTATCGCCCTGCTCGCGCGCGAGAAATGCCGCAAGGGCGACGCCGGCACGTCGTTTATCGGGCTCGATGCCGTGGAGCGCTTCGAGCATCGCGAGTTCGGCGGCGTTACCTGCCGTCGGTGCAACAACCGCTGCCAGCGCGCGGTCGTGGCATTTGGCGACGGCTCGCTTTACGTCACGGGCAATCGCTGCCCGCGCGGCGGCGCCATCTCATGGGATGAGCTCGTGCGCGAGGTTCCCGCGGCGGAGGAGCTGCGTCCGCAGGGTGCTTGCGAGGCACAGGCACCCGGCACGGGGCGCGACCGGACCGCGGCTGCCCCCAATCTCTTTGTCGACCGCGAGAAGCTGCTGTTCGAGTCGTGCCCCACGGTTCCCGTCTGCGGGGGGCGCGATGTCACGATCGGCATTCCCCGTGTGCTCGAGTTCTGGGACACCATGCCGTTCTGGTCGACGTTCTTCAGCACGCTCGGCTTTAAGGTGCGCGTCTCGGGACGCAGCACCAAGGCGATGTACGAGCGCGGTCTGGCGCACGTCACATCCGACACCGTGTGCTTCCCGGCCAAGCTCGTCCACGGGCACATCCGCAATCTCGTCGACGCCGGCGTCGACCGCATCTTCATGCCCATCATCACGACGGTGCCCACCGAAAACACCGCCTCTACCAGCGAGTGGATGTGCGCCGTCGTAAAGGGATACCCCTACGTGATGCGCAATTCCGATAACCCGGAGGAGCGTTTCGGCGTTCCGTTCGATACGCCGCTGTTCCACTGGTACGACGAGGGCGACCGAAACCGCCAGCTCAAGGCGTGGTGCAAGGAGACCTTCGATATCGATGCCGACCTGGTTGCCAAGGCGACCGAGCAGGCGGACCGCGCGCAGCAGACGTTTGAGAACCAGCTGCAGCTGCGCGGCAGGCAGGTGCTCGAGAACGTGCGCGAGGACGGCGGCTACGCGGTGGTGATCGCTTCGCGCCCGTACCACAACGACCCGCTGGTCAACCACGGGCTGCCCAAGCTCTTCTCTGAGCGCGGCATCCCCGTGCTGACGCCCGATGCGGTGCCGGGGGTCTACAACGTCGATCTTTCCAACAGCCGCATCGACATCGTGAACAACTACCATGCGCGCATGCTGTCGTGCGCGGTCATCGTCGCATCGACGCCCGAGCTCGAGCTCGTGCAGATGGGCAGCTTCGGCTGCGGCCACGATGCGTATCTCACCGACGAGATCGCGCGCATGATGGGCGAGATGGGCTCCAAGGTTCCGATGATGATCAAGCTCGATGAGAGCGACGTCGCCGGTCCCATGGGCATTCGCGTGCGTTCGTTTATCGAGTCGGTCAACCGTCGTCGCGCGGAGGAGCGTGCCGAGGGCGCCCGGGTGCACGCGGTCCATCCGCTCGACGACCCGTATAAGGTCAAGTACACCAAGCGCGACCGGCACGACAAGATCGCGCTGGTCCCCAACACCTCCCATGCGTTCTGCAGGCTCATGACCGCGGCGATGCGCAATCAGGGCGTGCGCGCCGAGGCCCTTGATATCGGGCGCGAGGATGCCATCCGCCTGGGCAAACGCTATGTGCACAACGACATCTGCTTCCCCGCGCAAATCGTGATCGGCGAGGCGCTCGCGGCACTCGAGAGCGGTAAGTACGACCCGCACGACGTCGCCGTGGTGACTGGCAAGTATATCGGCGACTGCCGCCTGACGCACTACATGCCCCTGCTGCGCCGCGCGCTCGACGACGCGGGATACGACTATGTCCCGGTGCTCACCAACGACGACGTCGATGCCCACAATGCGCATCCGGGCTTCAAGCTCGGCCTTGGCCCGAGCATCCAGATCGCCTACGGTCTTCCCATGATCGATGCCCTCGAGGCCATGCTTAGGCGCATCCGTCCCTACGAGCTCGAGAAGGGCGCGGCGGACGCTGCGTTCGACCGCGCGCTCGATGAGGTTATCGAGGGCATGGAGCGCTCCGGGCTGAGAGGCCAGGCGACGGGCTTCAAACGCGCGCTTGCGATCATGGACGCCGTTCCGTACGACCGCTCGAACCCGCATCCGACCGTTCTCATCGTGGGCGAGTACCTGCTCAATTTCCATCTCGGCGCCAACCACGAGATCGAGCGCTACCTCGAGGACAACGGGCTCGAGGTCATCGAGGCGCGCATGACCGACGTGATCCGCAAGACCTATTTCTACAAGCATGCGCAGTCGCGCGAGTTCCACGTCGACCTGTCGCTGCCCGAAAAGGCCTGGTACGCCACGGCGGACAACCTGTTCGAGCTCGCGCACGACCGTTGCGACCGCCTGGGCGCGGCGAGCCCGCTCTACGAGCCGCCGACGCGCATGCCCGAGCTCGTGCGCGCGAGCGATAAGATCCTGCACCATACGTTCGATGCGGGCGAGGGCGTGCTGATTCCGGCGGAGATCCTCGAGCACGCCAAGCGCGGCTGCCGCAACTTCGTGATCCTGCAGCCGTTCGGGTGTCTGCCCAACCATGTCGTGGGGCGCGGGCTCATCCATGCGCTCAAGGAGCAGTATCCCACGGCGCAGTTCCTGCCGCTCGACTACGATCCCGACGTGAGCTTCGCCAACGTGGAGAACCGTCTTCAGATGCTCATCATGAACGCCAAGGCGCAGGGGTGCGGTGAGGCGCATGGCGAGACCGCGTAAGGACGCCGATGCGCCCGATGCACGCACCCGTATCATCGAGGCGTTTTGGGAGCTCATCGAGAACAACAGCATCTTCGAGCTGTCGGTTGGCGAGGTGACCCGCGCCGCCCAGTGCAATCGCGGAACGTTTTACTACTATTTTCACGATTTCGATGAACTCGTCGCCATCGCCATAGCCCAGCTGCTGCAGGATAACGAGCTCATCACCGATGCCCTCTGGCATTTTTCGAGCGAGGGCGACCTTTCGGCGTTCGACCGGCGCGACGTCCGCTGCCTGCTGCGGCGCATCGTCATCACCATGAGGGCGGGTGCCGCCGAGCAGGTCGTGCAGGGCATCCATACGATCATCATCGACCGCGTGAGAGAGATCGTCCACCCCGACGGAGAAGAGCTCAAGGCAGATTCGAGCTTTGCGGTGGGCTTTCTGGTCTCGGGCATCATGGGCTTTGTGATGGCGGTCGGCTTTGTCCGGGAGGGCGGCGAGGAGATAGACCTCGAGCAGCTGGGGGACAGCGCGTGCGCGTACCTGAGGGCGGTCGCCATGCAGACGGTGGAAACGGTCGCGCAAGTCGAGGGCGTCGATACATCCGAGCTGCTCGGACGCGTCTCCAAGGAGGCCGATGCCTATCGCGCATCGCGTGCGACGAGTCCCGACGTGGTGAAAGACGCCTAGGGTTTCTCTTGCGGGGCGCCTGTCGCGCATCGCGCGGTGAGTCCCGCGATGCGGTCATAACCTGCATTCATGTGAGCCGGGTTTATAGATATTCCTCCAGCTGTTAACATAGACAACCTGTGGGTAAAGAGACAAAAGCGCCGCCGACGGGCGGGCGTTTTGATTTCGATGAACTCATGTAAGGAAACGAGCATGTTAGATAGATTTACCGATCGCGCGCGTAAGGTCATGTCCATGGCCAAGCAAGAGGCGCTTGATCTTCATTCAAATAAGGTGGGCACCGAGCACCTGCTGCTCGCGCTTGCCAAGGAGGACGAGGGCATTGCCGCCGAGGCACTGCGTTCGCTCGACATCTCCTACGATGACATCATGGATACTCTCAAAGAGGTCCAGACCACGGTTCCCGAGCCCAGCGAGGAGACCGAGGCGGCCAAGCTCGCCTTTACGCCGCTCGTCATTAGCGTTATGGAGCGTTCATTCCGCGTGGCGCGTGAGAATAACCAGACCTACGTGTCGACCGAGCACTTGCTGATCGGCATCGTCGAAGAGGGCAACGGCATGGCCATGGACATCCTCATGCGCCTGGGTGTGTCGTCCGCCTCTATCAAAAAGGCTATCGAGAAACTCACCGCCAAGGACCAGGACAAGAAGCGTCCGCTCGCCGGCGCCGGTGCTGGTCGTCCCGGTGCGGGCCTGCCGTTCTTTAGCGGCTCGGATGCCTCTCAGCAAAAGGGGAGTGGCACCGATACGCTTAAGCAGTTCGCGACTAACCTCACGCAGAAGGCGCGCGACGGCGAGCTCGACCCTGTAATTGGTCGCGAAAAGGAAGTCCAGCGTATGATGGAAATTCTTTCGCGCCGCACCAAGAACAACCCGCTCATTCTGGGCGACCCCGGCGTGGGCAAGACGGCCATCGTCGAGGGCCTGGCTCAGCAGATTGCAGCCGGCAACGTGCCCGAGAACCTCATGAACCAGAATATCTGGACGCTCGACCTGCCGGGCCTCGTGGCGGGCGCCAAGTATCGCGGCGAGTTTGAGGAGCGCCTCAAGAACGTGATCCAAGAGGCCACCGAAGCCGACGACGTCATCCTGTTTATCGACGAGATGCACACCATCATCGGTGCCGGTTCTGCCGAGGGCTCCATCGACGCGAGCTCCATGCTCAAGCCCGTACTCGCGCGCGGCGCCTTCCAGATTATCGGCGCCACCACGGCCGAGGAATTCCGCAAGTACCTCACCAAGGACCCGGCTTTCGAGCGTCGCTTCCAGACCATCGATGTCGAGGAGCCGAGCGTCGAGGACACGGTCAAGATCCTGACCGCGCTCAAGCCGCGCTACGAGGAGCATCACCATGTGCGCTATACGCAGGGTGCTATCGAGGCTGCCGCGAACCTTTCCAACCGCTACATCCAGGATCGCTTCCTGCCCGATAAGGCCATCGACCTCATTGACGAGGCCGGTGCCCGCGCTCGCATCGCCGCGAATCGCGCGCCCGAGCCGGTGCGTGAGGCCGAGCATCGCGTGGAGGAGCTTAAGGCCGCCGCGCAGGAGGCCACCGAGAGCGACGACATGAACAAGGCCGCCGAGATCACCGAGCAACAGAAGGCCGCCGAGATTGAGCTCGCCGAGGCCAAGGCCGCCTGGACCGCCGAGCTCGACGCCAGCCCGCTCACCATCGATGTGAGTCAGATCGCCGATATCGTGTCCGTGACTTCGGGCGTGCCGGTGTCCTCGCTTACCGAGAGCGAGAGCCGTCGCCTGCTGCAGGCCGAAAGCGTGCTCAAGACGCGCATCATCGGTCAGGATGAGGCTGTCGAGGCAGTTGCCAAAGCCGTGCGCCGCAGCCGCTCGCCGCTCAAGGACCCGCGTCGCCCCGGCGGCAGCTTTATCTTCCTGGGTCCCACCGGCACGGGCAAGACCGAGCTCGCCAAGACGCTCGCCGAGTACCTCTTTGGCAGCAAGGATGCGCTCATCAGCTTCGACATGTCCGAGTTCGGTAGTGAGTTCGAGGTCTCCAAGCTCATCGGTAGCCCTCCGGGTTACGTCGGTCACGACGAGGGCGGCCAGCTCACCAAGGCCGTTCGTCGTCACCCGTACTCGGTCGTGCTGTTCGATGAGATCGAGAAGGCGCACCCCGATATCTTCAACATCTTGCTGCAGGTGCTGGAGGAGGGCCGCCTGACCGATAGCCAGGGCAAGACGGTAGACTTCCGCAACACCGTGATCATCATGACGTCCAACGTGGGCGCCCGCGAGATTGCGCAGGATGCGAGCGTTGGCTTTGGCACCACCGGCGAGCAGGGTCTCACGTCGAGTGAGATCCGTGGTCGCGCGATGGGCGAGCTCAAGCGTCTGTTCCGCCCCGAGCTGCTCAACCGTATCGATGACATTGTGGTGTTCCAGAAGCTCTCGGGCGAGAATCTCACCAAGATCGCGCACCTGCTGGTGGACGACCTGCGTCAGCGTTTGATTGCCAACGGCATGAACATCAAGCTCACCGATGCGGCCTATGACAAGATCGTGGCCGAGGGCACCGACCTCACCAACGGTGCGCGTCCGCTGCGCCGTGCCATCCAAAAGCTCATCGAGGACCCGCTGTCCGAGGAGCTTCTGGCCGGCGAGTGGGGCGAGGGCGATACCGTCCTGTGCGACGTGGCCGATGGCAAGTTTGTCTTTAGCCACGGCACGGGCGAGATCCCGGCACCGCGTCCGGCGGGCACGCTCGGTGGCGATACCGCCCCGGCGGCACCGCACACCGGCAACGCCGCGCCCGTGAGCGGCGGCGTGACCTCGGGCCCCGGCGGCATGATGCAAGCCGGTTCCGGCGCGCTGTAGGGCGTAACATAGCTTTGCGAAGGGGCACTCCTGTCGGGGCGCCCCTTTTTTATGAGTAAATGGTGCTATACTCGAAATATAAATATGTATAGCAGAAGGAGCTAGCATGCCAATATCGGTACTCGACTCACGGCCGGTCCAGATGAATGTACGCATGGATCGCCAACTCAAAGAGGCTGGGGACGCCGTGCTGGCGCATATCGGCATGACGCCGTCACAAGCTGTGAGGGAGCTGTGGCAGTACTTGACCGAGAACGGTCATATGCCCGTCGCAAAAAAGAATGATGACGAAGTCCTGCCTGACGACATACGATCGAAGGTGAGTTCGTCCCGCGTCTCGGAAGGGGCTGCGTTAATTTCGAATTTTTATGAGCGGTTCTCGATTCAGAGGCCGAGCCCCGATGAAGCCTTTGATTACGACGAGTTATACGATCAAATGATGAGCGAGAGATTCAGTGATTGGATCGAATTATGAGCGGCGTCGGAACGAAACGTGTGCTCAAGCTGCTGATCGACACGAACGTCTGGCTAGATTACTTTCTCGCTCGCACGAATGCGACCAGGCCGATAGTCGAGCTCCTTTCTCGCGCGGCGGAAGCGGAGGATATCGTCCTCTTCTCGTCCTCCCTGTCTGTCAAAGACGTCTATTACATTCTGGGAAGGACGATGAAGGCCGACGCCCGCCGTGAGGGGGCTCTCACTCCCGAAGCCATCGCCGGTGCCGACGAGACAGCGTGGGCGTGCGTTCGCCTGATTCGGCAAAAGTCGATTATTGCCTCGGTCGGTGCAGACGAGGTCTTCGACTCCTTTGTGTTCAAGTATCATCACAACGACTTTGAGGACGACCTGATGCTGGGCGTCGCCAATCGCATTGATGCCGATTACGTCGTGACCGAGGACAAGAATCTTATTAAGCATACCAATGGTGTATGCATTAACGTTCAACAGGCGTTGAAGTTGGTTGAAGGATCCAACGTCCCTTCGGCGCGGCCCGTCTAACCTGCTTTATCTTGATAAAGTGGCGTTTCCTCGCCGTTAGCCGATGATGCGAGAGCGCTCGGCGTTTTCGACTGGTTTATGCAAACGAAGTCTGGGAATATACAAGGCGCATGTCTTATTGTCTAACCAGTTGCGCCAAGGAGGCACCATGGACTACAAGATTACTGGCTACGAGCCCGCCCAGCTGTTCCATTTCTTTGAGGAGATCAGCGCGATCCCCCGTGGGTCTGGCAACGAGAAGGGCATCAGCGATTTCTTGGTTGCGTTTGCCAAGGAGCGCGGCCTCGACGTGTATCAGGACGAGGTCTACAACGTCATCATTCGTAAGCCCGCATCTGCCGGCGCCGAGAATGCCCCGACCGTGATGCTGCAGGGCCACATCGACATGGTGTGCGACAAGCTTGGCTCCGTTGAGCACGACTTTACGACCGATGGTATCGACCTGGTCGTCAAGGACGGCGTCCTCACCGCTAACGGCACCACCCTGGGCGCCGACAACGGCATTGCTGTCGCTCTGATGCTCACCGTGCTCAACGACGATTCGATTGCTCATCCGGCCCTCGAGTGCGTGTTCACCACCGACGAGGAGACTGGCCTGGTTGGCGCCGAGACGCTCGACAAGTCCCAGATTAGCGCCCGCACCATGATCAACCTCGATTCCGAGGAGGAGGGCGTGGCCACCGTCAGCTGCGCCGGCGGTGTCGTCGTTACCTACACCTGCCCGATCGTGCGCGAGCACAAGACCGGCAGCACCCTTACGCTCGAGATCTCCGGCCTGCTGGGTGGTCACTCCGGCGCCGACATCCACCTGGAGCGCGGCAACGGCAACCTCATCATGGCCCGCATCATCGACCGCCTGATGGTCGCCGGCGAGCCCGCCATCGTCAGCTTTAACGGCGGCACCAAGGACAACGCCATCAACCGTGAGTGCAAGGCTGTTCTGGTCTACGCCGACCACGCTGCCGCCGAGGCCGCGGCCCAGATCGCAAAGGGCATCATCGCCGACGTCACTGCCGAGCTCGAGGTCTTCGACCCCGGCTTTACCTGCACCGTCGAGATTGCCGACGACGCCGAGGTCGAGGCCATGGACCAGAAGTCCGCGCTTGCCCTCATCCGCGCCCTGCGTCTTGCCCCTAACGGCGTGATTCGCCGCAACGTCGCCACCGACGGCTCCGTCGAGGTTTCCTCCAACATCGGTGTGGTTGCCACTTCTGACGACGAGGTCAAGATCATGCTGTCCCCGCGCTCCTCGATCACCTCGCTGCAGAACGAGTTCAAGGACCGCCTGCAGACGTTGGCCGATGTCCTGGGCTTCGACGCCAAGTTCGAGTTCGAGTATCCCGGCTGGAGCTATGCCGAGCATTCGCCGGTCCGCGACGTCTTTGTCGAGAGCTATCGCGAGCTCTTTGGCTCCGAGCTGCGCATCGAGTCCATTCACGCCGGCCTTGAGTGCGGCCTGTTTGCCGAGGCCCTGCACGGCCTGGACGCCATCGCCGTGGGCCCGACGCTCTCCGATGTCCACACCCCGGACGAGAGCATGGAGCTCGCTTCTGCCGAGCGCTTCTACGAGCTGCTCATCGACGTCCTCAAGCGCCTTGCTGCGTAAAGGTTGCGCTAGCAGCAGTCCGAGCCACGTGCCAGCGGATTGCAAATGACATTACGAGAGGGGGCATCCGAGCCTTTGCGACGGGTGCCCCCTCTCTTCTTTTAAGAAATGGGAAATTGATTGGCGTCTAGCCCATATCCGCCCTGATGAGGTCGAGGGTTCGCTGGCAGTTTTCGCGGACGGGGCCGAGCATATGCTCGCGCAGGTCCGCCATGCCGGGCAGATCGGCGTATTCGTCCATGACCTCTTCCATGCAAATGGGTACCTCGTAGGCGAGGTCCATCATGGTCGCAAAGCAAAACTTCTCGGATAGCCCGGCATCGGTGAGCGCCGTCTCCAGCGCGGGGTCGCCCATACCGTGGTATCGGCGGATAGCACCTGGACCGATGCGCCCCACACGATTTTCGCCGCCAACGCTCATAGCAAGGCGTGCCCGACGTCGCATGCGCTCATACGCCAAGCCCGATGCGACATCGTACATTCGAGCCATCATGGCTGCGCCGTCGTTTCCAAGGAGCAGGGAATAGTTTTTCGCATGCGCATCCGGTGCGCCGATAATGGCGTTGAAGAACAGTATCTGCGTAAACAGATGCAGGTTAAGTTGATGGTGGCTCGTAGTTACGAGGAGCTCTTGAATGTCGCGTGTGGTCGGGCCGCCGTCTGCCGTGTACTTTTGGGCGGGCATCACCCCAAGCGCCTGACAGAGGTCTTCTTGATGTAGGCGCCTGATCGTTCCGTCTCCGACTTTCACGCGGTCATAGCGCTCAACAATGAGGGTAGGTTCGTCCTCAAACATACGATATTCGACGTTTGCCGTTGCGATACCGGCGCGCTGGGCGCTTTTCATGCAGACAAACTCATTGAGAGCCTCGAGTTTAAAACCGATAACGCCATTTTTGAAAATATGCGTTGTAGGCGAGGAGCCCACGCATTCGCACCAGTGACCGTCTACGAGCGCGAGAGCGAACTTGCCCTGATTGCCTCCAAGTGACCAACTTTCATCTAGGCCCATCCACGATGCATCGCGGTCATCTCTGATTGACTTGAGACGCAGGGCAATTTCGTGATCGCTTATAGGGCGGTATTCGCCGGTGCGATGCAGGACGGCGTCGACATCTTCTTCGGCACAAAACTGCACTCCGCCCGGACAGTCAAGTCCGATATGGCTGAGCAGTGCAACGGGGTTGTTGGGCCTAACGTCGAATTCGGCGGCAATCGCTTTTCGCTGGTCTTCGCTGTCGGGTAGAAGGCCAAATAGGTACGGATTCATGACCTGTTGGCTGTATGTGCGATTCGATACAGGTATGTTGGTCGAAAGGGCCGGCCCGTCATAGTCTTGATCATAGGCAAAGCTGACAAGACCGCTCTCATCCTGTATGAGCATTCCCGCAGGTACGCCGCAAATAATAGTTCGAAGCGATGTTGTGGCCATGGGCTATTTCCCTTCAGGCTTTGCCTGGGCAGATGCGTTTGCGGCAATCGAGACTCCGAGATTGGACATGGCGAAATCTGCGAAGGCCTTGTCGTAGAGTTCGGACGTAAAGGGAGCATCTGCAAGAATCGGGATGGTTGTGCTGCGACGCTTGCGATGATGAGGACGTTGAGTGTGATGGCGCCTGGGGATGCTGCGAGGCAGCGGATTGGCATGCGGGGCGTCGACTGGTCGCTCGTTTTTTGCTTCGCCGATATCCCCTTGAGCGGCGAGTGCCAGTCCAAGAGCATTGAAAATCGTCAGTAACTTGTCGAGTCGAATGCCAGTGGCGTCTCCTAGCTCGAGCGATGCGAGCAGGCGCTCCGAAACACCGGCCTTTTTAGCGAGGGCGGCACGGGTGAGACCCTGAGCCTCGCGTGCCTGACGCACGTAGATGCCAGCTTGGCGCGGTGTGGTGATGGGAAGGGTATCCACGGCGATCTCCTAACGTGCAGACTTTTGCATATCAGTATGACATGCAAAAGTCTGCATGAAAAGGCATTATGCAAAACTCTGCATGAGACCTCTACATTGACGTTGAGCTTATGAGAGGCGTTTTTTATATCGCGAGAATCCCCAGATGCTCAAGCAAGATCTTAAGCCCGATGAGGATGAGCACGACGCCACCCACGATGGTGGCAGGCTTTTCGTAGCGCGCGCCAAAGGTATGGCCGATCGCCACGCCGGCGATGGAGAAGATAAAGGTTGTGATGCCTATAAGCGATACGGCGGGCACGATGTCGACCGAGAGCGCGGCAAATGAGATGCCCACGGCTAGGGCGTCGATTGAGGTGGCGATGGCGAGGATCAGGTACTCGCCCAGGTCAATCTTTTCGGCATCCTTGCCGTCGCCCCCGTCCTCGTCTTCTGTAAAGGCTTCCCACAGCATTTTGGCGCCGATAAAGGCCAAAAGGACAAAGGCGATCCAGTGGTCGATGGGCCCGATGATGCCCATGAATTGACTGCCGAGCGCCCATCCGATTACGGGCATGCCGGCCTGAAAGCCGCCAAAGAACAGGCCGAGCACCACGGCGACCTTAAGGTTGATCTTCTTCATGCCAAGGCCCTTGCAGATGGATATGGCAAATGCGTCCATCGAAAGGCCAACAGCGAGCAACACGAGCTCTGCGAGTCCCATAGTCTGGCTCCCTCTCTGCGGGCGAACCCGCGTGTACTTCTGGCAGGGGAGCAACAAAAAAGACCCGTGGCGTACGTGCTGCGCGTACAACCACGAGTCTCGTTCATTAAGGCAAGCCAGACCGTTTCGGCCAGTATGTTGACTTGCCGCGCCACAGGAGGCGAACCCGGTCACGCGACTACTCCCTCATTCATGTGAATCCCGATGCTACCACATGAACAGCTCATTTGGGTTAAGGCTCTCGGCGGTGTTCGCTCATTCTGTAAGCATCGGATTTCGCAAGCGCCGCAGGGACAAACCGTGAGAAACTATTTAGCGTTTATGGAGCGTATACGATGGGAGCGATGCCTTGGATAAGAACGAGCTGCAAAAGCGTATGGAACAGGCCATCCGCCTGACGGCACCTGGTCAGCCGATCCGTACCGCCCTCGACATGATCATCGCCGGTCACCTGGGCGCCCTTATCTGCGTCGGCGACACCGAAAACGTGCTCGCTGCCGGTAACGACGGCTTCCCGCTCAACATTTCGTTCACCTCGAACCGTCTGTTCGAGCTCTCCAAGATGGACGGCGCCATCGTTATCGACGGCGACCTCACCCAGATCCTGCGCGCCAACTTCCACCTCAATCCCGATCCCTCGCTTGCCACGAGCGAGACGGGCATGCGTCACCGTACTGCCGCTCGCATGTCGGTGCTCACCGACGCCATCGTGATCTCGGTTTCGGCCCGTCGTGCCGTCGTCAACGTGTACGTTCACGGCAAGAGCTACGAGATCCAGCCCGTCACCACCATCATGAGCTCGGTCAACCAGCTCGTCGCCACGCTCCAGACCACCCGTCAGTCGCTCGACCGCTCCCTGTTGCGCCTGACGGCCCTCGAGCTCGACGACTACGTTACGCTCGCTGACATTACCGGTATTTTCTCGAGTTTCGAGATCATGCAGCAGGCAAAGACTGAGCTTAAGGATTGCATTGTCAAGCTGGGTAACCAGGGCAAGCTCGTGCAGATGCAGCTCGAGCAGCTCGCCGGCTCCAGCATGGATACCGAGTACGACCTGATGATTCGCGACTACGCGAGCGATTCCTCCGAGGCCAATGCCGAGAAGATCCGCGCCAACCTGAGCCGCATGACGCCTAAGGACCTGTCCGACCCGCAGCATGTGGCGGCAGTTCTGGGCTACGACGACCTGGACGAGGACTCCGTCATGACACCGCTGGGCCTGCGCACGCTTTCGCGTGTGTCCGTCGTGCGTGACGGCGTGGCCGAGAAGATCGTCGACGAGTACGGCTCGCTGCAGGAGCTCATGGACGACATCAGCGAGGATCCGGAGCGCCTGGGCGACTTTGGCGTTAACAACCCTGCCATTCTTGCGGACTCCCTGTACCGCATGAAGGGCACCAAACAGGGGAACGCATAATGGCGCCCGTATGCGCCGTGGTCGTTGCCGGTGGCAGCGGCCAGCGCTTTGGAAATCCCGGTGGCAAGCAGCTCGTCAATGTAGCGGGCCGTCCGCTTATGAGCTGGTCCATCCGCGCGTTCGATCGGAGCGACAAGGTCGGCCACATCGTGGTGGTGTGCCCTGCCGAGCGCCGTGCCGAGATGCGCCGCCTGGCCATCGACCCGTTTGACTATGACACGCCCATCAGCTTCGCCGATGCCGGCGATACCCGTCAGGATTCCACCCGTGCCGGCGTGCATGCGGTTCCGGCGGGTTTCGAATATGTCGCCATCCACGACGGCGCCCGTCCGCTTATCACGACCGAGGCCATCGATCATGCGATCGACGTGCTTGTGGGCGACCGCTCGCTCGACGGTGTCGTATGCGGTCAGCCCGCGATCGACACGCTCAAGATCGTCGACGGCGACAATATCGTCGAGACGCCGCCGCGTGAGCTCTACTGGGCCGCGCAGACACCGCAGATCTTTAGCGTCGACGCCATGAAGCGCGCCCACACCGCAGCTATCGCCGAGGGCTTTATCGGGACCGACGATTCTTCGCTGGTCGAGCGCATGGGCGGGCGCGTCCGCTGTGTCCAGAGCCCGCGCGATAACCTTAAGGTGACGGTGCCCGAGGACCTGCGTCCCGTAACCGCGATTCTGCTTGGCCGCATGGCCGAGGGAGAGGACCTTCCCCATGTTCAGTAACCTGCGCATTGGCCACGGCTACGACGTCCACCGTTTGGTGGAGGGGCGTCGATGTATCATCGGCGGGGTTGACATTCCCTACGAGCGCGGCCTGCTGGGCCACTCGGATGCCGATGTGCTCGCGCATGCCCTGGCCGACGCCATTCTGGGCGCCTGCCGCGGGGGAGACATCGGCAAGCTATTCCCCGACACCGATCCCGCCTACGAGGGTGCCGATTCGATGGTGCTGCTCGCTCGCGTGATGGACTATGCGCGCGAGCTGGGCTTTGAGTTTGTCGATGCCGATTGCACCATTGCCTGTCAGCAGCCCAAGATCACTCCGCACCGCGATGCCATGCGCGCCAACCTTGCCCATGCCCTGGGCGTTGACGTCGAAAACGTGGGCGTCGCCGCCACTACGACCGAAAAGCTCGGTTGGGAAGGCCAGGGCGAGGGAATCGGTGCCTGGGCCGTCTGCCTGCTACAGAAAACCGTTAAGGAGTAACGAATGCGTATCTACAACAGCGCTACCCATAAAAAGGAAGAGTTCCAGCCCATCGAGTCCGGCAAGGTCCGCATGTACGTGTGCGGCCCCACGGTCTACGACAACATCCACATCGGCAATGCCCGCACGTTCATCAGCTTTGACGTGATTCGTCGCTGGCTCATCGCGAGCGGTTATGAGGTCACGTTCGCCCAGAACCTCACCGATGTCGATGACAAGATCATCAAGCGCGCCAACGATCAGGGCCGCACTGCCGCCGAGGTCGCGACGGAGTTCTCCGACAAGTTCATCGGCGTCATGCGCGCTGCCAACGTGCTCGACCCCGATGTGCGTCCCCGCGCTACCAAGGAGATCGGCCCCATGATCGCCATGATCAAGACGCTTATCGAGCAGGGCCACGCTTACGCAGCCGATAACGGCGATGTGTACTTTGCCGTGCGCAGCGATCCCAACTACGGTCAGGTCTCGGGCCGCAACATCGACGACCTTATGGTTGGTGCGCGCATCGAGGAGAACGAGGACAAGAACGACCCGCTCGACTTTGCCCTGTGGAAGGCCGCCAAGCCCGGCGAGCCCAGCTGGCCGAGCCCCTGGGGCGAGGGCCGTCCCGGTTGGCACACCGAGTGCGCCGCCATGGTGCACCGCTACCTGGGCACCCCGATCGACATCCACGGCGGCGGCTCCGACCTTGCCTTCCCGCATCACGAGAACGAGTGCGCCCAGGCCACCTGCGCCTGGCACCAGGGTTTCTCCAACACCTGGATGCACACGGGCATGCTGCTGGTCGACGGCGAGAAGATGTCCAAGTCGCTCGGTAACTTCTTTACGCTGGCCGAGGTCCTCGAGCAGCACTCTGCCGCGGCCCTGCGCCTGTTGATGCTGCAGACGAGCTATCGCTCGCCGCTCGACTTTTCTTGGGAGCGCCTGGAGGGTGCCGAGAACTCGCTCACGCGTATCGCCGGTACGGTCGAGAACCTGCGTTGGGCTGCGAACCACGCGACGGCCGATGCCGATGAGGCAGTATCCGAGGCGTTTGCCGCCAAGGCCGCCGAGACCCGCGCCACCTTTAAGGAGTGCATGGACGACGACTTTAACACCGCCGGTGCCATGGGCGCCGTCTTTGGCTTTGTCACCGAGTGCAACCAGTATCTGGAGCAGGCGGGCGATGCTGCCGACAAGGCCGCAGCCCTGGCTGCCGCCGATACGCTGACCGAGCTGCTCGATACGTTTGGCGTCGAGCTTCCCGAGCCTAAGGTCGAGTTGCCGCTGGGTCTTTTGGGCGTTGCCGCCGGCCTGGTCGCCTACACGGGTGACGATGTGGACGAGGCAGCTGCCAAGATTCTCGAGGCTCGCGCCGAGGCCCGTGCCGCCAAGAACTGGGATCTGGCCGATGCCATCCGCGATCAGCTCAAGGACCTGGGTCTGACGATCGAGGATACCGCCGCCGGCACCCGTATCAAATCTCTCTAATCCCTGCGGGTTTCCCAGGCACCCGACCGCCCGAGCCACGGCACCTTGCCTTTCAATCGTCGGGCATGACCTCAAGGTCTATGCCCTCCTCTTTCAAGGCAATCTGCCGCACCTCGGACGGTCGGTCTATTTGTTTCGTTTGATAGTTATATTTAGGAGGCCGTCCTATGGCCGACAATCGCAAGCGTGCATCGCGTGGTGGCAAACAGGTTGCTTCTGGCTCGCGTCCGATTCGCCGCAACGACCGCGCTGCCGCTCCCAAGGGCCAGCACGAGCGCTCCCATGCCCAGGCTGCGCGTCCTCAGCGAGATCGCACCCGCGACAACGTTCAGGTCCCCAAAGGCGAGTTTATCGAAGGTCGTCGTGCTGCCGCCGAGGCGCTACGCACTGGTTTTCCCATCAAGTGCGCGCTCATTGCCGAGGGCGGGGAGCGCGATGCCGCCTTGTCGCGCCTGGTCGACGACCTCAACGCCGCGGGTGTCCGCATTAAGTATGTGCCGCGCGCGCAGCTCGATGTGCTGTCGAGCCATGGTGCGCACCAGGGCATCGCGCTCGAGGTGGGTAATTTTCCCTATGCCGATGTCGCCGATATTTTCGACCGCGCAGGCGAGGGCCCGGCGCTTGTCGTGGTGCTCGACCATGTGACCGACGACGGTAACTTTGGTGCTATCGTGCGCTCCGCCGAGGTCGTGGGCGCCGCGGGCGTCATCATCGCCAACAAGCGTGCCGCCGGCGTGACCGTGGGCAGCTACAAGACCTCTGCCGGCGCTGTCATGCACCTGCCCATCGCGCAAGTGCCCAACATCGCCCGTGCGCTCGATGACCTCAAGGCCGCTGGCTTTTGGGTGGGCGGTGCCTCCGAGCACGCCGAAGGCAGCTGCTGGGATGCTCCCTTCGAAGGCCGCGTGGCGCTCGTCATGGGCTCCGAGGGCGACGGCATCTCGCGCCTGGTGCTCGAGAAATGCGACTTTTTGGCCAAGCTTCCCCAGCGCGGCATGACCGAGAGCCTCAATGTTGCCCAGGCGACCACGGCGCTGTGCTTTGAGTGGCTGCGCCGCAACGCCGGCGAACTCATGGGGGAGGAGTAGCGCATGTCCAAAAAGAACCGTGCCAAGTCCAAGGCCAAGCGCTTTGGCGAAGGCTCGGCCAAGCCGATTGTCTCGGCCGCGACCTACGGCGTGGGCGGCAATGCGTTTGCGCAGGCTATCGCCGATCCGGTCTCGACGGTGCACTCCAATAAGCCCGAGCTGCTGGTGGTCGACGGCTACAACGTGATCCACTGCACGCCGCGCTACGAAAAGCTCGTGTACGACCATTCCGACGATCCGTATTCCAGCGACGTTCACGATATGGCGCGCACCGCCCTCATCAACGACGTCGCCGCCTTTGCCCAGGGCCGCTACGAGGCCGTGATCGTGTTCGACGGCGCGGGCAATATCTCCAGCGAGCGCCCCAACCTGCCGGCCCGCGGCGTGCGCATCGAGTTTTCGCCGACGGGCGTCTCTGCCGATACCGTGGTGCAGAAGCTCTGCATCGAGGCACGTGAGGAGGGCCGCGCGTGCTCCGTGGTGTCGAGTGACGGCACAATCCAGGCCGTCGTCATGGGCAAGGGTGTTACGCGCATCTCGAGCCGTATGCTGGTGGACGAGATCAAGCAGATCGATAACGACGTTCACGAGGCAGAGGAAGCTCCGCAGATCAAGATGACTCTGGGCAGTCGCCTGAGCCCCGATGCCCTGGCAAAGCTCAAGGCGTTGCGCGGGAGGTAAGGGAGCTGACGGCGCGACGCTGTCTCGCTAACTCCATTCAGCGATGTCGATCATTCTGCGGAGGCGCCATGTAAGCGCCTCTTTTAGATATGGCAGCCTTGCCGTGAGCGCGTCGTTTCTGGACAGGGTCTCGATTGCCTCGTCAACGAAGCCTTCGAGTTTGTCGCCGTCAAACCAGCCCATGTCTTCGACGAGCAACATTTGTTTGGCGGGGCTTGAATGAAATTGTGCACTGGTAAAACTGTGCTCTCCCGCCCTAAGCTCCTCTAGTGATATGTTGCACCAGAGTGATGAGCCCGAATCGAAGATGGGGGCAGGTCTGCAGGTTAGCGTGTTGACGTTTCGCACGAGGCCAAAGTTACGCCAATGGCGGTCATAGTTGGCGATGATGTCGTCGCATACGATCATGCGGTCAAGGGCATCCTTGACGCCTGTCACTCCGAGCTCCTCGCAGTTTGCTACATATCGCTCGTGGTCGGTTAGCCGTTCATCTGCGTTTGCGTGCTGGTTTACATAGAACGCAGGGACATACTCTTCTTCATCAGTTAAGAAGACATCGCATATGCTCAGGGCGGAAGTGCCCATGCCCTCGAGCGAGTAAGGCACATAATCGCAGGCGTTTAGGATGCGACGGTGGAGCGCGGTCGCCACCAGCTCGTTATAAGGTTCCTGGTTCAGGTGTGCTCCTGCCTTATGCAGAATTCGGCGCCCGCCCTCGCATGTCCAGTACTTTTGAAGATTGCCGTCCGAGGTGTTGTCGGGCTTTGCAACGGCCGCTTTACCCTCGGGGGCAAAGGGCGCAATGGTCAACGAGACGTCGTCGAATGCATTATTGAAGAAGTTGATATCCTCCCAAGCGAGACCGGAACCTTGGGGTCTAATCCAATACTGATCGGATAGGGAGAGGCCGAGATTTCGCTGGACAAGTTCGTCGGGAACATCGACTGCGGCTTCTGCAAGCAGGGAGGCTAGCCCAATGCGTGCGAGCGGGATACCGCGGCCGCGCCACCAGATGCGGAAGGAGTCGAGCGATATGGGGCTATTAGGGCCAAATACTCCAATAGGGGCGTGGGCGTAATCTATGTCGGCACCGATGTGGGTAAAGTCTTTTCGCGATGTGCTGTAGACCAGCTGGGCGACTTCGTGCGTGCGGTTCATGAGGGTGAATGCGATCTCGCTCTTACCGTGGCCGCGGCGGGGACGTCCTCCCGTTTTGGTCACGGAGCGGAGTCGCGTGTCGATGCTGTCTTTGTCGATAAGCCACACGCCAGAAGCCTTCCGGGCCTCAAGTGCTCCGTTTTTTATGAGCTCCTGCACCCTGCGCGGAGTGATGCCGAGCAGTTCAGCGGCTTCCTTGGTAGTAAGCATCGCGAAACCCTTCGTTAGAACGAACAGTTTTATCTATTCAATTGTAATTAAAACTATTCGTTCTGGCGAATAGTTTTGAGATGTGGTCGGTCAAAGGGTCTGTTGCGCCCAGTCCGTAATTCCTTTATTCTTAACTGGCTTCGCGCGAAAGCGCCAAGTGTGCCAGTGTGGCGCAACGGTAGCGCAACTGATTTGTAATCAGTGGGTTGCAGGTTCGATTCCTGTCACTGGCTCCATGAGAGTTTCGGGCTCTGTTCCTTGTGGGACAGGGCCCGTTTCTTTTAAAAGAAACGCCCGCGCTGGTTGTGAACTGCGTTCCAAATCTTGGACGCCCTTAATAGCGACTAGGCCGCGAGGGCCCGGTTATGGAGGGTATCCATGGGAGCTGAGGTTGATGGCGAAGAGACGATCGACGAATTGACTACATTGGGGTGGACAGTTTCGGGAAAGATACGAGAGGCGGAAGAACGGTATGCGAGGTTTTCCAAGCGCCCGAGGCATTTCATCGATGCGCTCAAGGTCGGATGGTTGACTTGTCTAATGTCGGCAAACCGAAATACGAGATTGTGGTCGAGTGCGATGTCGCCAAGAGTGTGATGGGGTGGTTGGTCAGGTTGTTCGGCGCGGCCGGGCCGCAGCACGCCGTGGACAGTCGCACGCTCGAACAGAACAGGCCTCTGGAGCTCGAACAAAATATCTGGCGCCACGGCGGTGGTGGACGCTGCGGCGGCACCGGGGTACTCGATGACAGAATAGGCATGAAAAGGCCCCGTCCTTGCGGGCGGGGCCGGAGGCATTATTCGTCGAATTCGATGATCTCGAATTCACAGTCATCCTCTGAGCCGTCTAATGGGTAATCGCCTGGGTTAGACATGTTTAAGATCTCTGCGCCGGAGCTATAGCAGGAAACGCCGTAGCTTGCCACTTCAAAGGCTTCGTCCTCGGTGTCGAAGAGGTCGTCTTCTTCGTCGTCGGACCCATCCGGATAATGGTAAATGACTTTATATTTCGTCATGATTCTTCTCCCAACTTTCTTCCATCTTTTCTTCCATTTGCAAATAATTTGACAGGGCCTGTTTTGCTCTGCTTGCTTCTTCTTTTTTGACTTGATAGTCTGCGTAAAATTTTGCAATCGCAGTACAAACCGGAACGGATATCAAGGTGGCAATACCAGCGCCCTTTATAAAACCGCTCGCGCATCCTTCGGCGTGGGCGAAGGCTTTGATCGTGTCGATATACTTGTCGGGGCCGCCGTATTCCGCTGCCGTCTTGGTCAATTGTGCATAATCCCACATTATTATCCTCCAATACATTTTGTTTTCTCTTCCTGTGAAAGTTGAAGTATCGCCCCTCTCATCTCATCGATTTTTGCCTTGTCTCGCTCAATCTCCGCCTTTAATTGGGAAGCGATCGTCTCCTTTTGTTCGATGCTTTCCGAGAGTCGTTGGATCTCATCGTTCAGGTAGGCGCAGATTTGATATTGAGTTGCCGTCGAGTTTTCGATCGCCTGCTCATTTCTGGATTTAAGGGCGGCAATTCCGCCCGCCGCGCCCAGAAGCGCAGCCGACATCGCTCCAATGGGGGTAGAAGCTGCGCTGGCGACAATTCCAGCGTATTTTGCATTCTCCTGGAGGAATTTCAGAAGGTCATTCGTGCTAATCGAGCTTCCTTCTTTTCTCGAAGCCCCTCGCGTTGCCTTTAGCTTTCCGCTCCTAATCCATCGGCGGACCGTTTCCGGATTTGTTTTCAGCAGATCTGCAATGTCTTTGACGCTGTAGGTTTCCACGATTCGCTCCTCTCAGCTAATGCAATACCATAAAATTAGAATTTTCAGTAGTAATAGAGCAATCTAACACTATGGGCGTAGTAATAAAAGGACGAATGTAGTAATAAATCCGTTTGTGACCGCCCTCGATGATGGTTCCAACGGAAGACGTTAGGAAGTCGTTTGGAATCGATTGTTGTTGTCCTTATTAGTGGTGTCGTCACGCTTGCAGGCGCGCTGTGCTCCAACTCCCGCAACCGCGCGGTGATGGAGATCGAGACCGACATCTTGTCGAAGCGCGTTGAAAAGCACAACACCCTGATTGAACGCACCTACAGGCTTGAGCAGGACATGGCCGTCATACAGCATGACATTCAGTCGCTGGCAGAAAGGTCGGAGTAATGGAAGAGTTTCTGAACTCAAACGAATGGTAGCGGCGATTGGCCCGTGCCATCGTCCAGGGCATCCTCGGTGTGATCATCGCCAACGTAGACCTGATTTTTTGGTCAGGTGGTGCTGGACCACGCATGGCGTGCATTGGTCGTGGCTCTTATCATGGCTGCGCTCTCCCCGGTGATGGCGGAGCTCGACTCGGGCGGTGCGGTCTAGGAGGTGATTCTGTCTGTCCCAGGGTCGCTGCAGCTCACGGCCACGGTGCCTTTGTTTTTAGGAGGGCTATGAGGAATTAGAGATCGACTGTGTGGCTTGCCGTGCTGGTGGTTGCATTGGCGCTCACCACGCCGGCTGCGGCCTACGAGAACCGCGAGGCGATCGTGTCACAGGGGCACGGCGCCCGCTCGCCGACGTTTTTGGCAGTCCATGAGGCGGGGAATGCCGACGCGAGCGCTGCCAACCACGTTGCCTACTGGCGGCGTACCGCGAGCTGGGCGCGCATGACGCACTATGTTATGGAGCTAAACAGCGGTGTCGTATACCGTACGCAACCCGACGACACGGTGGCGTGGATGTGGGCAACGATAACTCACCTTGCGCGAGCATTGAATCCGCGCGCGGCCGCGAGCTTGGCAGGGCGTGTGGTCGGCGCGCCGTGATTCGCGGAGAATACGGTGTGGGCGCCGCGTGCCGGAATGTACTGGGCGCACGGTATAAAACTGTGCAACGACGTGTGAACCAGATGCTGAGATGGACGATCTGCTGGCATGGGATAGAAAGTCCGGGCGTTCTTTCATTCGTCCCCCGCGCTGTTCCGTTTGCCGAATCGGTCTGGCGGCACTTTCATTTACGCCTATCCTTATCAATGTGTTTGCTGCTATGGGAAGGATTAAAACTATGGGTAAGCGATTCGGTGCAGTTCTCTGCATTGCTGTTCTCGGGCTTTCGCTAATTGGTTGTGGCGGTGTCAATAATGAAGAAGCCCAACGCCAGGCTTCTTTTGTTGATTCCGTTGAGGCTGGTATTGCTGACTGGTCCGACGTTTCTTCGAAGAGGGCTGGTTCTATCGATGAGCAGATTTCTCTCTTGCAGCAGGGCATTGATGTTCAAATTGACGCAGTGAGCAAATTCAAGTCGAAGGATTTTGAGGACGAGTCTTTTGCAGATCTCGTTAAGGACTATAAGTCTGCTTTGGATATGGAAAGCGCTGGCCTCGTTAATTATCCGAACGACCCTGCTACCTACAACGACAACTACGTCAAGGGATGCAAAAAGGCCGCTTCGGTTGTAAAGGAGCTTGAAGATAAAGCGGGGCTGAAAATGGATGACGACCATTCCAAGGCACTTTCCAAATATGTGAAGTCGCCTTCTGAGCTCGTTCCTCTTGGACAGACTATTTCATTTGAAACTGAGGCAGGCGGGATGGAATTATCTGTTGACGGTTTTGTCGTTGACGCCGACTCAAGCCAGCGTGCTCGTGAGTTCGATGGTTGGTCTGAGAATCAGAACTATAGCTATCTCCTTTGCACGGTTACGAATGACTCTATCGATCCCAAGACAACGGACGGCATTTCCTTTGGTGATTTGATTCAAACTAAGGGTCCTGATGGTATCGATCTGACTTGCCCTAACTTCTCTTATGAGTGGCCTGGCTACGAGATTGCAACCGGCGGCTATCTTGGGACGATGCCCGAAGGCAGCACCAAGAAGGTGGCCGTTCCTTATTTGACCGACGCGAGCGTTACGGATTACTGCGTGGTCGTTGGTAATGTTCTGTGCTTCGTAAAAGCACAGTAGAGAGACTGTTCGACCTTATTGGCTGTAGGAGAACGCCGCCGTACCGTTGTTTTTTCGGTTTGTCTCAACCTGTAACAGTTAGGAGGAAAAAACTGCTCAGTTGTTACAGGTTGAGACGATGCAAAGAGGGGGGCTAACCATTTTGACTGGTACTGCGCAAGGGAATCTGGTTGATGCCAGAGAAAAAGCCCCGCCCAAATGGGCGGGGCTAACAGACCTACTCGTCTACCCCTACGATGTCGTAACTGTAACCATCGTCATCGTGGAGGGGATTGTCGCCTGGGTTTAACAGATAGTCTTCTTCTGCGCCCGTTCGATAATTGGAAAGTCCTTCGCGTGCGGCGTCGTGAGCCTCAGATTCTGAATAAAAGAGCTCATCCTCCTCTTCGTCGGCGCCGCTCGGTAAATGATAAACGACCTTGTATTTCATAAGAATCTCCTAACGCGAGTTGCGATAGTCCTCTTCGGATTCATAAATGTTGGTTGCGGAGATACTGTTCTTGTAACCACATTCAGTGCAAACCCACGTGTACTTGTGATCGTCAAAACCTGGCTGATTGTTGAGATGGGCGTTGCAACGATCGCACCACCAATCAACATCGGGAAATCTGTCGCTCATATCTACACTCCTTAATCGCTAGTTGATATGACGAATATAAAACTTACTTGTCGAGCCTGATGAGTGCCTGTTCAACGTTGCTCGTCATGCTGTTTTGCTGCGATGCGGCAAGATGGCAGGAAGTGCGAACCACACAGGTGCCAACAACCTTGTGCGAACCGGGATCTAAGATCGAATTGCCGTCAAAGCTGCTCAAGTACTCATCGCGTTTTTTGGCATCTTTGGCGTTTGCGTACACCTCGACGGCTCCGCCGGCATCACATCCGCCGTCCACGACGGGGGTGTAATCTCCGCTAAGATACACGTCGGAAGAGCCGACCAAATCGGAATTAAAGTAGATGCATGCGGTGTAACCGCCCTGTTTGCCTAACTTATTATTTGGATCGTTGCCCTCCGAAACAGCTTCCAGTGCCGTGATGTTGGCAATGCCCGTGAGCCGTTGCAGAATGAATTGCTCTGAGGGGTTGGTCACCTGCTTGAGTTGGTCGATGCTGTCTTGAAGGTTGGACTTGGCGGTGGAAAGATCGGCGATGACGGAATCGTATTTTCCCATCTTGTCGATCTTCTTTGCCATAGCGTTTATCTCGTCGGTATTACCTGGCATCGCGGGGATATCTTCTTTGGCGGCCTGAGCTTGGGCTACCGCATTGGTCGCGGAATCAGACGTCGACGAATCATAGGGCTTATCCTTCGATTTGTTCAGTTCCTGAAGCTCTTTGATTGCGGCGTCTAAGTCATCGTTGCGGCCTGAAAGTCCGTCGGCGGCGGTGTTGAAGGCCTCAACAGCCTTATTGTGCGGTATCTGGTAATTGACGTA
The DNA here is from genome assembly GCA_025757745.1 of Coriobacteriaceae bacterium. Lineage (NCBI taxonomy): Bacteria > Bacillati > Actinomycetota > Coriobacteriia > Coriobacteriales > Coriobacteriaceae > Coriobacteriaceae bacterium. The sequence goes on along the minus strand of CP107217.1, from coordinate 1,801,389 downwards.
CCAGTACGCTCCGATAGCAACGATTAAGGCCGCGACGGCAGAGACGATGGCTGTCCTTTTCTTTTTGTCCATAATGAGTGCTCTCCTTTCCTGATATGAAAATGCTAGCGCTTTCTGACTATTCCGCAGTTGCTACGGTTTTCTATTCGGTAAACGGGCTCCTCTCTTGCTGCGGCGTCAGTCGAATAACTGTGCGCTTGAACTGAGACCGCCCGAAATGACGGTGGATGCGATGGGGATGGCAAGGCAGTACGTGACCGAGTGAGTTTACTTGCACATATGGGCATGGTGGACGAATGGTAAGACTAAGCTGGCGAAAAGTGAACCTGGTTCTCCTTGTCGGCTTGGATCGTGCCGATTTCATCGGACACCACACAGCAATTACCGGTAGAACACGTCGAATTCAATTGTGTGAATGCGCGCATTGTCTGGATCGGCGTCAATCGTAGAATGCTCGGCATCGCTCACTTCTGTCCAGACTTTATGGCCGCCGTTGATCTTATCGACGATCCTCATGACGGCTGCTTTCTCTTCCGCTGTCGCATTCCAGGGGATGTCGCAGAGTTGCTCGCCGTCTTCAGACACGACGTCGAGCCAGGCGGCGTCCTTTGGGATATCGGGGTCTTGTTCGAAGCGGAGGATGGTTCCCGGTTTAAGCGCTTCGCGCTGGATTTCTGACTCGTCTGGCTCGTCCATCCAATCGGTGTCTTCAAACTCCTTTTCCCAGAGATAGCCGTATCCGATTGTTTTAACGCTTACGAGATACGTTTTGTCGCAAGAGGAATTGGCGGCTGATTCGGGCTTAATAAAGAATGCTCCGAAAGCCGAAGCGGCAAGAACCGTAAATCCACGTCAAGTCAATTCGAATTCTTCCAAGTTGCCCATTTGAATCTCCTTCTTTTGACAGCGGGCTGTTCGCTGTCAAAAAGAATAGGAGCTCGTGCGGACATAATACTGGAGCCAATTCCCTCTGCCCGATAGCGTAATCTACTCATTTCAATCTGGTTGCGAATAGTGGAGGTGAGTCTAAATGTGGGACACACCTCAGGCCACTCAAGGCGCTCGCCGATTAATAGCTACCTTGTTGGAACGTTTCGTACATTTGGATTTAGACTGCTGATTTAGGTGCTTGAGATATCAGACATAGTTGCGAGATGCCGAGCTAAGCCCCTCTCGCTTCTTGGAAGTCATGAATCGGTTCGGTTGAGGGAAATGTCGAAAGGAATACCAGGATGGTTGTAAACCTTAAAACTGTAAAAGACGCGGTGAATCTTGCGGCGGATGTTCTGGCCGCGGCAGCTGGTGTCATTGAGGGCGCAAAGCAGCTCGGCGTCGATGTCGATGCCGTTGGCGGCGCTGTAATGGATGCAGCGGGCGGCGCTGCTAACG